>CAMFLL010000367.1 GCA_945957405.1 uncultured Mycolicibacterium sp.
GCCCGGACCAAGTTCCTGGCCAAGGTGGCCAGCCAGGAAGCGAAGCCCGACGGACTGCTGCTGGTGCCGCCGGGCCGCGAACTGGCCTTCCTGCACCCGCTGCCGGTCCGCCGGCTGTGGGGCGTCGGCGCCAAGACCGAGGACAAGCTGCGGGCGCACGGCATCATGACCGTGGCACAGGTCGCAGAACTCGGCGAGACAACACTGGCCGCCATGGTCGGCGGAGCGATGGGCCGGCAGTTGTACTGCCTTTCCCGCAACATCGATCGGCGGCGCGTCGTCACCGGCGTGCGGAGAAGGTCCGTCGGCGCGCAGCGGGCGCTGGGGCGCAGCGGAAACACCATGTCCACCAACGAGATCGACGCCGTCGTACTCAACCTCATCGACCGCATCACGCGCCGGATGCGCTCGGCGGGCCGCACCGGCCGCACCGTCACGCTGCGGCTGCGGTTCGACGACTTCGGTCGCGCCACACGCTCGCACACCCTGCCGCGGGCCACCGGCTCCACCGAGCCGATCCTGGCCGCCGCACGCGATCTGGTCACCGCGGCAGCACCGCTGATATCCGAGCGCGGGCTGACATTGATCGGGTTCGCGGTGTCCAATATCGACCGCGATGGCGCCCAGCAGCTGGAACTTCCGTTCGGTCCGTCGGGTGATGTGTCCCCGGCCGATCTCCTGGCCGTCGACGTCGCCATGGATGACATCAGGAAACGCTTCGGCAATGCGGCGCTGACCCGTGGTGTCCTGGTGGGCCGCGATCCCGGTCTGGAGATGCCGCACCTACCGGACTGACCCTCAGCCCGTCCAGGCCAGCAGGTCGTCCACGGGCCAGGTGTTGATGATCCGGTCGACGGGCACACCGTTGTCCAGGGCCCGCTGCGCGCCATAGCCCAGGAAATCCAACTGTCCCGGTGCGTGCGCATCGGTGTCGATCGAGAAATGGCAGCCGATCTCGAGTGCCATCGTCAACAAGCGCGTGGGTGGGTCGCGGCGCTCGGGCCGGGAGTTGATCTCGACGGCGGTGTCATGCTCGAGGCAGGCGGTGAACACCTTCTCGGCGTCGAACTTCGACTCGGCCCGCAGTCCGCGACCGCCCTCCACCAGTCGGCCGGTGCAGTGTCCGAGAACCGTGACCCTGGGGTCCGACACCGCACGGACCATCCGGCGGGTCATCGACGCCGCGTCCATCGACAGTTTCGAGTGCACGCTGGCCACGACGACGTCGAGGCGCTCGAGCAGCTCGTCCTCCTGGTCCAGGGTCCCGTCGTCGAGGATGTCGACCTCGATGCCGGTCAGGATCCGCATCGGCGCGAACGTCTCGCGCAGGTCGTCGATCACGTCGAGTTGTTTGCGCAATCGCTCGGGCGAGAGCCCGTTGGCGACCCGCAGGCGCGGTGAATGGTCGGTCAGCGCGCAGTATTCGTGACCGAGCGCCTGCGCCGCCGCCATCATCTCGCCGATGGGCGCTGAGCCGTCGGACCAGTTGGAGTGCAGGTGCAGGTCGCCCTTGAGCGCGGCCCTGATCTCTCCTCCGCCGAGATCACCTGCCGCTGAACGCAATTCGACGAGAACATCGGGTTCGGCACCCGCCCAGGCCTGAGCTATGACCTTGGCGGTCTTGGGGCCGATACCGGACAGCGACTGCCAACTGTCGGCCTGTCCATGCTTGTCACGTTCGGTCTCCGACAACGCCTCGACGATATCCGCGGCATTGCGGTAGGCCATGACGCGCCGAGAGTCTTCGCGGGCGCGGTCTTTGAAATAGGCGATCTGGCGCAGTGCGACGACCGGGTCCATGCCACCAGTGTGCCCCTTGCCCACAGTGGGTCCACAGGCATCTCGGCCAGCGGGACCGTGCCTGACAGGACTAACCTTGACACAGTGCGATTCGCCTTCAAAACCTCACCGCAAAACACCAACTGGGCCGACATGCTGGCCGTCTGGAAAGTCGCCGACGGTATCGACGAGTACGAGTCGGGCTGGACTTTCGACCACTTCTATCCGATCTTCTCCGACTCCTCCGGCCCCTGCCTCGAGGGCTGGGTCACGCTGACCGCGCTGGCCCAGGCCACCGAGCGGTTGCGCGTGGGTGTGCTGGTCACCGGCATTCACTACCGCCATCCCGCAGTCCTTGCGAACATGGCATCGGCGCTCGACATCGTGTCGAACGGCAGGCTCGAACTCGGTATCGGCGCTGGCTGGAACGAGGAGGAGTCCGGCGCCTACGGCATCGAACTCGGCACCATCAAGGAGCGTTTCGACCGCTTCGAGGAAGCCTGCCAGGTGCTCAAGGGACTGCTCAGCGAGGAGACCACCACCTTCGACGGCACGTTCTACCAGCTCAAAGACGCGCGCAACGAGCCGAAGGGCCCGCAGCGGCCGCATCCCCCGATCTGCATCGGCGGCAGCGGCGAGAAGCGGACCCTGCGGATCACCGCCCAGTACGCCGACCACTGGAACTTCGCCGGCGGCACACCCGAAGAGTTCGCGCACAAGCGCGACGTGCTGTCCTCCCACTGTGCCGACATCGGCCGGGATCCGCGCGAGATCATCACGTCATCGCATGTGCGGCTCAGTCCCGAACGGGAGTACCAGAAGGTGGTCGACGAGGCCGGCGCATTGGGCGCCGAAGGTCTCGACCTGGCGATCATCTATCTGCCGCCACCGTATGACCCCGCGGTGCTGGAGCCGCTCGCCGAGGCCATTCGCGACTCAGGCCTGCGCACCAGCTAGATGGTCGACGGGCTGCGCCCACCCGTGTTTGCGTCGTGTATGCGACCGCGGGTGGGGGCAACGGCCTTCGGCGACACATTTTTGCCACTCCGCAGTACCGGCGCGGCGTTCGCCGGCTGTGGGTGGCCGTGCACGGCGTGCAAGAGGGGTATAGATCGTTGAGCGGACCGGGGTTCGAATAGAGGCCGAAAACGTACCGGCGGAGCCGCCGGAGCGAATGGTCACAACTTGATAACAACGAGCAAAATAGCGCGAGCGTCAGCGCCAAAAGACTCCCGGCGTCGGCTAGACGCCGTAGCGCAGAAGCTCTGCGCTGGTGATGAGGCGTTCGTGCTTGGCAGGGAACTCACGGCTCCTGACCGGATGCCGGAACAATGACCAGGCGATACGACCCATCCGCGTGCGGGTCAACGGATAAACGTGCACGGCTATCACTCCTGCGGTCGGGAATAGCTGGACCGGGGCTCTACCCTACCGGAGCGCCCGCTGTGACACATTAAACATCGCCAACTCGGCAAACCCGACGAGGCACGCCGGGTAATAGTCCGATGATTCTGGAGTGACTGCTGTGACTAACGTTGTGGGGCCGCCGACGGCTTGATCGGCGCCGGAAGTGCCGTTTCACCGGTCAGGAACCGGTCGACACCGGCCGCTGCGGCCCGGCCCTCCGCAATTGCCCAGACGATCAGTGATTGGCCGCGGCCCATATCGCCGGCAACGAAGACTCCCGGTACCGAGGTCTGAAAATCGTCGTCACGTGCGACGTTGCCACGATCACTGAACTCGACACCGAGCTCGGTCAGCAGCCCCGCCTTTTCGGGACCCACGAACCCCATCGCAAGCAGCACCAGATCGGCCTCGAGCTCGCAATCGCTGCTCTCGACCTTCTCGAACTTGCCTGCCTTCATCACGACCTCGTGCACCTTGAGTGCCTTGACCCGACCGTTCTCCCCGACAAATTCCTCGGTGTTCACCGAGAACACCCGCTCGCCGCCCTCTTCATGCGCCGACGACACCCGGAACATCAGGGGGTAGGTGGGCCACGGTGTCGAGTCGGCCCTGGTCTCCGGCGGCCGCGGCATGATCTCGAATTGGTGGATGCTGGCCGCGCCCTGCCGGTGCGAGGTACCCAGGCAGTCGGCGCCGGTGTCGCCACCGCCGATGATGACCACCTTCTTGCCCTTCGCCGTGATCGGCGGTTCGCCGTCGTCGCCGAGCACCGGATCACCGTTCTGTACGCGGTTGGCCCACGGCAGGAACTCCATCGCCTGGTGCACGCCGTCGAGCTCACGGCCGGGCACCGGCAGGTCACGCCACGCGGTGGCGCCGCCGGCAAGTACGACGGCGTCGAACTCCTCCTGCAGCTCCTCGGCGGTGATGTCAACACCGACGTTGACACCGGCCCGGAACTGGGTGCCCTCGGCCTCCATCTGCTCCAGCCGGCGGTCGATGTGGCGCTTCTCCATCTTGAACTCGGGAATGCCGTATCGGAGCAGGCCACCGATGCGGTCGGCGCGCTCGAAGACGGTGACGTGATGGCCCGCGCGAGTCAGCTGCTGAGCGGCGGCCAGCCCGGCCGGGCCCGAGCCCACGACGGCAACCTTCTTCCCCGTCAACACATCCGGCGGCATCGGCACGACCCAGCCTTCGGCGAAGGCGTTGTCGATGATCTCGACCTCGACCTGCTTGATGGTCACCGGGTCCTGGTTGATCCCGAGGACACAGGATGCCTCACAGGGCGCCGGGCACAGCCGTCCGGTGAACTCCGGGAAGTTGTTGGTGGCGTGCAACCGTTCGATGGCGTCGCGCCAGCGGTCCCGGAACACCAGGTCGTTCCACTCCGGGATGAGGTTACCCAACGGACACCCGTTGTGACAGAACGGAATACCGCAGTCCATACAGCGGGACGCCTGCACCTGCAGGGTCTCGTGCTCGAACTCCTCGTAGACCTCTTTCCAGTCCCGCAGCCGCAGGGGCACGGGACGCCGGGTCGGGGTCTCTCGGCTGGTGTGCTTCAGAAAGCCGCTGGGATCACCCACGAGCGGCCGCCATGATCGCGTTGTCCACGTCTTCACCCTTACTCTTCGCCTCGGCGATCGCTTCGAGCACGCGCCGGTAGTCGCTGGGCATCACCTTCACGAAATGCTTCTGCTGCGCCGGCCAGTCCGACAAAACCCGCTGTCCCACAGCAGAATCCGTCGCATCGACGTGCGCGGCGATCACGTTGTGCAGGTACTCGAGATCATCGTCGTCCAGGTCTTCGAGGTTCACCATCTCGGGGTTCACCTTGCCCGGCAGCGCGCCCTGTGGGTCGTAGACGAAGGCCATCCCGCCGGACATCCCGGCGGCGAAGTTGCGCCCCGTCTCGCCGAGAATGACCACCCGGCCACCCGTCATGTATTCGCAGCCGTGGTCGCCCACACCTTCGACCACCGCGTGCGCCCCGGAGTTCCGCACCGCGAAACGTTCACCAACCACACCGCGCAGGAAAGCCTGTCCGCTGGTGGCACCGAACAGGATCACGTTGCCGCCGATGATGTTGTCCTCGGCCACATATGCGGCAGGCACGCTGTCGGACGGTCGCACCACGATCCGGCCACCGGACAGACCCTTGCCGACATAGTCGTTGGCGTCACCGTAGACCCGAAGCGTGATGCCCTTCGGCAGGAACGCGCCGAAGCTGTTACCGGCCGAGCCGTCGAAGGTTATGTCGATGGTTCCGTCCGGAAGACCCTGGCCGCCATAGGCCTTGGTGACCTCGTGGCCGAGCATGGTGCCTACGGTGCGGTTCACGTTGGCGATCGTGGTGCGGAATCGCGTCGTGGCTCCAGTATCCAGGGCCTCACGGCACTGCGCGATCAGCTGCTGGTCGAGTGCCTTGTCGAGGCCGTGATCCTGTCGCGAACTGCAGTACAGGTCCTGGTTCATGAACGCCGACTCCGGCTCGTACAGCACCGGCGCCAGATCCAGCTTGTAGGCCTTCCAGTGGTCGGCGGCGCGCGAGGTGTCCAGGGTGTTGACCTGACCGACGGCCTCGTTGATGGTCCGGAAGCCCAACTGCGCCATGAGCTCACGCACTTCTTCGGCGATGAACATGAAGAAGTTCTCGACGAACTCGGGCTTGCCGTTGAACCGCTCACGCAGCACCGGGTTCTGCGTCGCCACACCCACCGGGCAGGTGTCGAGGTGACACACACGCATCATGATGCAGCCCGACACCACCAGTGGTGCGGTGGCGAAACCGAATTCCTCTGCGCCCAGCAGTGCGGCGACCATCACGTCGCGACCGGTCTTGAGCTGCCCGTCGACCTGAACGACGATGCGGTCGCGAAGACCGTTGAGCAACAGGGTCTGCTGGGTCTCGGCCAGGCCGAGCTCCCACGGTGCGCCGGCATGTTTCTGCGACGTCAGCGGGGTCGCGCCGGTACCGCCGTCATGGCCCGAGATCAGCACGACGTCGGCATGTGCCTTGGACACGCCGGCCGCGACCGTCCCGACTCCGTTCTCGCTGACCAGCTTGACGTGGATGCGCGCCGCCGGGTTGGCGTTCTTCAGATCGTGGATCAACTGCGCGAGATCCTCGATCGAGTAGATGTCGTGATGCGGCGGCGGCGAGATCAGCCCGACGCCGGGGGTCGAGTGCCGGACTTCGGCCACCCACGGATACACCTTGTGGCCCGGAAGTTGACCGCCCTCACCGGGTTTCGCACCCTGAGCCATCTTGATCTGGATGTCGGTGCAGTTGGTCAGGTAGTGGCTGGTGACGCCGAACCGGGCCGAGGCCACCTGTTTGATGGCGCTGCGCCGCCAGTCACCGTTGGCGTCGGGCTCGAAGCGTGCGACGTCCTCGCCGCCCTCACCCGAGTTGGACCGCCCGCCGAGGCGGTTCATGGCGATCGCCAGTGTTTCGTGCGCCTCCGCGGAGATCGAGCCGTAGCTCATGGCGCCGGTCGAGAAGCGCTTCACGATCTCGCTGGCCGGTTCCACCTCGTCGATCGGAATAGGCTGGCGCACACCTTCTTTGAACTTCAACAGGCCGCGCAGTGACGCCATCCGCTCGCTCTGGTCGTCGACCAGGCTGGTGTACTCCTTGAACACCTGGTACTGGCCGGTGCGGGTGGAGTGCTGCAGCTTGAAGACGGTGTCGGGGTTGAACAGGTGGTACTCACCCTCGCGGCGCCACTGGTATTCGCCGCCGACCTCCAGCTCGCGGTGGGCGCGCTCGTCCGGGCGGTCCAGGTAGGCCAGCGCGTGGCGGGTCGCGACGTCACCAGCGATGTCGTCGAGATCGATTCCGCCTGTGGCGCAATGCAAGCCGGTGAAGTACTCATCCAGCACCCGCTGGCTGATGCCGACGGCCTGGAACAACTGGGCGCCGGTGTAGGACGCCAGCGTCGAGATGCCCATCTTGGACATCACCTTGAGCACGCCCTTGCCGGCTGCCTTGACGAAGTTCGCCTTGGCCTTGT
>CAMFLL010000368.1 GCA_945957405.1 uncultured Mycolicibacterium sp.
CTCGTGGGCTCGGAGATGTGTATAAGAGACAGGCCCTGGCCTCGCCGTTCTTCCGGGCTTTCGATCTGGTGGGGCGCGGCGTCGGTCTGGTCGCACCGGAGATCTCGTACGCCAATCCGCTGGCGGGTCGACCCGCGGCGTTGGCCTATCACGACCTCGAACGCACGTGCGCCGGGTTGTCCGACGGCGCGTCATGGCGGCGGTTGCTCGGGGCGATGGTCGAACACGCCGATGCCGCGGTCGGATTCGTGCTGAGCGACAAACGGTCGCTGCCACCCGATCCGGTGGTGGCGGCCAGGCTGGGCGTGCGGATGCTGGCCCAGGGCACTGCGGCCTGGTCGACGCTGCGCGGTGACGATGCCAGGGCGTTGTTCACCGGGGTTGCGGCGCATACGATCTCGCGGCTGCCGTCGCTGACCTCGGCCGGTGCAGGCATGATGCTCGCGACGCTGGCCCACAGCGTCGGCTGGCCCGTTCCCGTCGGCGGCAGCCAGGCCATCACCGACGCGCTGCTGGCCGATCTCGTCGCCCACGGCGGCGAACTGGTGCTCGGTGAGCAGATCCGCCGCCCGCCACCTGGCGTCGTCCTGTACGACACCACGGCGCGCGCGCTCCTCGACATCTACGGCCAGGACGTCCCGGCCGGCTACGCCAGGGCGATCATGCGGCAGCGCCCCGGGCCCGGAGTGGCCAAGGTCGATTTCGTGCTGTCAGGCGAGATTCCCTGGTCCGATGAGCGTCTGGCCCGCACCGCGACGTTCCATCTCGGCGGCACCCGGGCGCAGATGGCTGCCGCCGAGGCGGCCGTCGCCGCCGGCCGGCATGCGGACTGGCCGATGGTGCTGGCCGCGTCGCCGCACGTCGCAGACCCGGGTCGCATCGACGCGCAGGGCCGCCGCCCGTTCTGGAGTTACGCCCACGTACCCAACGGGTCACCCGTCGACCAGACCGCGGCCGTCACCGCGATCGTCGAGCGGTTCGCCCCCGGCTTCCGTGACATCGTCCTCGCGGCGCGCTGCATTCCGGCCGCCCGACTGGCCGACCACAACGCGAACTACCTCGGGGGTGACATCAGCAGCGGCGGCAACAGCGCCTGGCGGGCACTGGCGGGGCCGACGCCGCGCCGCAACCCGTGGAGCACGCCCATGCCGAGGGCCTACCTGTGTTCGGCGGCCGCCCCACCCAACGGCGGCGTCCACGGCATGGCGGGCTTCTACGCCGCCCGCACAGTTCTCGAACGCGAATTCGGCTTGCCGGTGCCGCAGTTGGGTACCCCACGGCCATGACGCGTCTCGACGACGAGCACGCCCGCCCGGACGGCGTGGACGACGCGACCGTCGCCGCGGTGGGCAAGGTGTCGGAGGCGCTGGAATACGTCGAACGGGCCCGCGGCCACCTGTACTCGTTCCATCAGCTGATGGGCCACGCCGACCTGCTGCTCGGCGACGCGTGCGACGCGCTGCGCGCGGCCGGGCACGACGCCGTCGCCGAGCGGTTGTCCACCGATCTGGTGGGTCACAACGTGTTGTACGGGCGGTGGACTTTCCAGGTCGTCGAGGAGTTCGACGACACTTACTGGTCGTTGTTCCGCGAGCACGAGCGCCGGGTGCGCGACGAGTTGCAGGGCGGTCGCCGCCATGTCTTCGAAGCCGAGATGAAAGAGGAGCGACGCACTCACGGCAGGCCGGGCCACGAGGCCCACCCTTAATAAACTCGTCACCGCCACGCAGGCTTCGGCGACGAAGATCTGGGTAATTGGCACGGCATGACCAGCACGCCGCCGTCCGAATCGGCGCGCACAATCGTGGTCGGGGCCGGGCTGGCCGGGCTATCCGCTGCGCTGTATCTGGCCGGGCAGGGCCGCGACGTCACCGTCGTCGAACGGGGTGCGCATCCCGGTGGGCGGGTCGGTCGGGCCGACATCGACGGTTACCGGCTCGACACGGGGCCGACCGTGCTGACCATGCCCGACATCATCGATGAGGCATTCGCCGCGGTCGGCGAGGCGACGGCCGACCGACTCGACCTGATATCTGTCGAACCCGCGTACCGCGCGTCGTTCGCCGACGGCGCCGAGTTGGCCGTGCACAGCGATGCCGACGCCATGGCCGCCGAGATCGAGCAGATGTGCGGTCCCGATCAGGCAGCCGGATATCTGCGGTTGCGCGCCTGGCTGACGCGGTTGTACCGCACCGAATTCGACGGTTTCATCGCCGCGAATTTCGATTCCCCGCTCTCGCTGCTCACCCCGCAACTGGCCAGGCTGGCCGCCATCGGTGGATTCCGCCGCTGGGACCGGATGGTGCGGCATTTCATCTCCGATGAGCGCTTGCAGCGCGTCTTCACCTTCCAGTCGCTCTACGCGGGCGTGCCACCGCACCGGGCGCTGGCGGTGTACGCGGTGATCGCCTACATGGACACCGTTGCCGGGGTGTACTTCCCGCGTGGCGGGGTGCGCGCGCTGCCGGACGCCATGGCGGCGGCCGCGTCGCATCACGGCGTGGAATTCCGCTACTCGAGCACCGTGACCGCCGTGGAGCGCAGTGGTTCCCACGTCACCGCGGTGCACACCGACACCGGCGATCGGTTGCGTGCCGATGCGATGGTGCTGACCACCGAACTGCCCGACACCTACCGACTGCTCGGGCGGACACCGCGCCGACTGGTACCGCTGCGACCCGCGCCCTCGGCAGTGGTCGCCCATATCGGCTGCCGGGCCGTCGATCACGGTGCGCCGCACCACACCATCGTGTTCGGCGACGCGTGGGAGCAGACGTTCCGGGACATCATCGACAACGGCGATGTCATGTCGGACCCGTCGCTGCTGGTGACCCGGCCGACCGCCGGTGACCCGCAGCTGGCACCACCGGGGCGTGACCTTCTCTACGTGTTGGCCCCGGCGCCCAACACCGAAGTCGGCAGGGTGGATTGGGCCGCGCGCACCTCGCGGTACACCGACGAGATCCTCGACACGGTCCGGTCGCGGTTGCCCGGTTATGCCGTGGATGCCGATGTGCTGTCTGTGGTGACCCCGGCCGACTGGGCGCGCGCGGGCATGGCGGCAGGCACACCGTTCGCGCTGGCGCACACCTTCGGTCAAACGGGGCCGTTCCGACCTGCCAACCGGGTGCGCGGTATCGACAATGTGGCGCTGGCCGGCTCATCGACGGTGCCTGGTGTCGGTGTGCCCACCGCCATCATCTCGGGCCGGCTGGCCGCCGAACGCCTGGCAGGTTCCCGCATACCGGAAGTGGCACCAACATGATCGGTTCCGAACTCGACGCCGCGGGGGTGCACAATCCGTTGCTGCGCAACGCCTATCGCGAATGCCGAACGATCAACGCCCGCCACGGGCGAACGTTCTTCCTGGCCACCCGGTTGCTGGCACCAGAACAGCGGCCGGCCGTCCACGCGCTCTACGCATTCGCAAGGCAGGCCGACGACATCCTCGATGATTTCGATCCGGTGTGCAGCACAGCCGAGCGTCGGGAGCGCCTGCACCTCCTCGCGACAGCACTGTTCAACCGCCTGACGACACCGCGCCCGGTCGACGACGACGACCATGACCTCGTGCTGATCGCGGTGGTCCACACGGCGCGCCGGTACGACATCGGCTGGGGCCTGTTCGACGACTTCCTGCACTCGATGCACATGGATCTCACCCAGACCGACTATCCCGACCGCGCCGCGCTCGACCGCTACATGTACGGCTCGGCGGAGGTGATCGGTCTGCAACTGCTCCCCGTGCTGGGCACCACGGTCACGCGCGAGGACGCCGCCCCGCATGCAGCGGCGCTGGGCAAGGCTTTTCAGCTGACCAACTTCCTTCGTGACATCGACGAGGATCTGCGGCGCGGCCGAATCTATCTGCCCGCCGACGAACTGGCGGCGCACGGTGTCGACCGGGACCTCCTGCTGTGGTGCCACCATCACCGGCAGACCGAACCCCGGGTGCGCGCGGCCCTGGTGGACCAGATCGCGGAGACCAGGCGGGTCTACGCGCGGGCACACCCGGGTATCGCGATGCTGCAACCACGTTCGCGGGCCTGCGTCAGCGCGGCGCTGACGTTGTACGCACAGATTCTGGACCGAATCGAAGCCATCGACTACGACGTCTTCACGCAGCGCGCGACGGTGGGAACGAAGCAGCGCGCCCAGGTCGGCGTCACCGGGCTGTTGTCGGCGTGGCGGGCGAGGCTGACCGACAGGAGCCCCTGACGTGGATCGCTGGCAGTACCTCATCGTGCTTGCGGCGTGCCTGCTCATCACGGCACCGCTGGAGGTCTTCGGAGCGGGTGTGTACCGGCAGCCGCGCCGGTTGCTGTGCGCGGTGTCACCGGTCGCGGTCGTGTTCGTCTGCTGGGACCTGCTGGCGATCGTCGCCGACGTGTGGACCTACAACGCCAGGTACCTGACCGGCGTCGAGATCTTCGGCGTCATACCTCTGGAAGAGTTGTTGTTCTTCCTGGTGATCCCGATCTGTGGCCTGCTCACGTTCTCCGCCGTCGAACACATCCTGAGTGTGCTGGCCCGCATCCGCGGCCGGAAGGTGAGATCACGGTGACCGGGCTGGGTTACACGCTGCCCGCGGTTCTCGCGGTGGTCGCCGTGTGGGCGCTGGAGGTCGGCGTACTGCACACCGGCCTGTTCCGCCGCGCCGCGTACTGGATATCGATGATCATCGTGATGGGATTCCAGATTCCGGTCGACGGATGGCTGACAAAGCTCAGTGCGCCCATCGTGCGCTACGACGAACGGCACACCAGCGGTCTTCGCTTCCCCTTCGACATCCCGGTCGAGGACTACCTGTTCGGCTGGGCGATGGTCACCGCGACGCTCCTGCTGTGGGTCCGGTATCGACGCCCCCGCACACCGGAGCGAGCCAGGTGAATCTCACCTCCGCCTTCGACGCCGGCGCGAAGGCATACGACGGGCTGGTCGGCGCGAACCCGGGATACCATGCGCACCTGCGCCTCTCGGCGCAGCGTATGCGCCTGCCGAACGGGGGTGCCGGTCTGCGTCTGCTCGACGCCGGCTGTGGCACCGGCGCGTCGACCGCCGCGCTGCTGTCGGTGGCACCCGACGCGCAGATCGTCGCCGTCGACGGTTCGGCCGGGATGCTCGCGCAGGCCAGGCGCAAAACCTGGCCCGCGTCGGTGCAATTCGTCCACACCCGGGTCGAAGATCTGGCGCGCGCCGGCATCACCGGTCCGTTCGACGGGATCCTGGCCGCGTACCTGATCCGCAATGTCGATGATCCCGATGCGGTGCTGAGCGCCTTTCGCGCCCTGCTCGCACCAGGTGCTCCCCTGGCCGTCCACGAGTACTCGGTGCGCGACTCACGTGCGGCAGCGGCGGTGTGGAATGCGGTGTGCACCGGCGTCATCATCCCGTTGGGCCGGCTACGGACCGGAGACGCCGGCCTCTACCGGTACCTACGACGCAGCGTCACGCGCTTCGATGGTGCGGCCGGATTCCAGGAGCGCTTGCGCCGCAACGGTTTCGCCGAGGTACGTGCCGGGACCGTCGCGGGCTGGCAGCGCAACATCGTGCACACCTTCGTCGCGGAGGCGCCGTGACCGATCCCCGCCGGGTTCGCCACGCCGCCCCCACCGGCCTGCCTGACGCCGGCGATCTTGCGAACCGTCCCCGGGTCGTGGTGGTGGGCGCCGGGATCGCCGGACTGACCGCGGCCACTGCGCTGGCCGAACGCGGTTGTGCGGTGAGCGTCGTGGAACGCGAACACTATCTGGGCGGGCGGGTCGGCGGCTGGACCGAACGCGGCCCCGACGGCACACGCCTGGCGATGAACCGCGGTTTTCATGCCTTCTTCCGCCAGTACTACAACCTTCGGGCGTTGCTGCGCCGGGTCGATCCGCGCCTGTCGATGCTCACCGCCGTCGACGACTATCCGCTTGTCGACGCCGATGGCCGGCGCGACACCTTTCAGGGGCTGCCGAAGAGTCCGCCGCTCAACGCGCTGGCGTTTGCGTGGCGCAGCCCCACATTCCGGCTCCGGGACATGGTGCGACTCAACGCGCGGGCCGCCGCGCCGTTGGCGGCGGTATCGGTGCCCGACGTCTATGCGCGCCTCGATGACGTCGACGCCGACCGGTTCCTGCGCGACATCAACTTTCCCAACGCTGCCCGGCATCTGGCCTTCGAGGTGTTCTCGCGTAGCTTCTTCGCCGAACCGGACGACCTGTCGGCGGCCGAACTCGCGACGATGTTCCACATCTACTTCCTTGGCTCCAGCGAGGGCCTGGTGTTCGATGTGGCCAACGCCAACTTCGATGTGGCACTGTGGAATCCACTGCAGGCCTATCTCGAGGGCCTCGGCGTGCGCTTTCACACCGGGGTGTCGGTCACCGCGGTCGCCGGGGCCCACCGGTACGCCGTCCACCTCGATGGCGGCGAGGTACTCGACACCGACGGCGTGGTACTGGCCACCGACACAGCCGGGTTGCAACGCATCGTGTCCGCATCCGCCGATCTGCACCACACCGGGTGGCGCGCCCGCATCGGGCAGTTACGCACCGCACCACCGTTTCTGGTGCACCGGTTGTGGCTGACGCGCCCAGTGCACGCCGATCGCCCCGCATTCCTGGGCACCGGCGGTCGCCCACCCCTGGACAACGTGAGCGTCCTCGACCATTTCGAACAGCAGGCGGCGGCCTGGGCACGCACGTCGGGCGGGTCGGTCGTCGAGCTGCACGCCTACGCGATGACGGCCGACGACGGGTTGCGCGACCGACTGCTCCAGCGCCTACACGAGCTGTATCCGGAGACCGCGGGCGCCGGGATCATCGCCGAACGGGTGCTGTGCCGCGAGGACTGCCCGAGTTTCGCACCGGGCAGCTTCACCGGCCGACCTTTGGTCGAGACACCGTTCGGGGGTGTGGTGCTGGCCGGCGACGGTATCCGGATCGACCTTCCGGTGGCCTTGATGGAACGGGCGGCGACCACAGGGCTGTGCGCGGCGAACAATCTGCTGAGGAGGTTCGGTCTGCGCGGCCACGAGATGGAAACGGTGCCCATCCAGGGTCGTTCGGCCCTGCTACGCGGTCTGGCACAACTGGAACGGCGGTCCCACCGGTGATCTTCCGACTACTCCCCCGCCCACAGTGGGCGGCGCAACCCCCGACGTGGCGCGACGCGTCGGCGGCGACGATCACAGCGGCGCTGAAC
>CAMFLL010000369.1 GCA_945957405.1 uncultured Mycolicibacterium sp.
ACGGCGTGGTGCACCAGGATGGGGCGGGCCGAGCGCGATGACTCGGGGTCAAGGTCGTTGCGGAGCACCACGTACGAAATTCCTTGGCGCGCAAGGGTGTCGGCGAGCCCGGCGGATGGGCGCCCGGCCGCCATCAACCGCTGGACCGAGTCGAGCGCCCGGATGGTCTGCGGGGGCGTCAACGGGATCGAATCGCGTACCCCCCACGGGCTGTCGCCGAGCACCTGCAGGGGTTCGTCGTGGCTGTTGCCCCACACCTCGGTGGCGAATGGCGATCCGGGGACCACCAGCACGCGTCCAGGGGTGGGATCCCCGGTGTTGTTCACGGTCAACCAGTCGGCGGCCTGGTGCCAGTAGTCGGGGATCTTCGCGAAGGTGCCCGGCGGCGTCAGCCGGCCGGTCCAGGCCAACGACGTGCTGGCCACCAGCGCGGTGAGGACGACGATCGCGACGGCGACCCGTTTGTCCTCCTCGGGGTGGGTGAACGCGCGCCGCCACACCGATCGTGGGGCACTGCCGGGCAGCGGCACGCGGCTGAGCAGGTGGGCGAGGCCGAGCACGATCGGTATCCGGATCACCGGTTCGAGTTTGTGGACATTGCGCAACGGAGCCCCCGCCGCGTCGAGGAACGCCTGCACCTGGGCGGCCAATGGCGAACCCAGGCCGCCCGAGTATCCGACCGCCAGCAGGACGAGCCCGACCAGCAGCATCGTCACGAGTCGGCCGCGGGCCGGCATGGTGCGCAAGGCCAGGCCGGCGAGCCCGGCGGCGGCCACCAGCGTCGTCGCCAGGATCGCGACCGGGTCGGTCACCAGTGAACTGCCTGCCGTGGCGGTGGGTGCCACGAATGGTGTCCAGCTGTCGGTGCCGCGCAGCACCTCAATCAACGAAGCCCACTGCGTCGTCACGCCAGATGACTCGATGAAATCCAGGAACGGTGGACTGATCCGGCCGAGCAGCACCAGAGCCACCGCCCACCACGCCACCGCGAGGGCGGCCGACGGCAGGAACCACGCCGTGAACCGCAGCCACTGCCGGTTGGGTCGATGACACAGCCACCACACCGCCGCTGGAAGGCACGCGACCAGGGTGGCGACCGCATTGACGGCGCCCATCAGCGCTATCGCGATACCGGCCCGGGCCGCCAGCACCCGCGGCGACCGGTCGCTGTCCCCGCGCAACGCCACGATCACCGGTAGCAGCACCCACGGCGCCAGCATCATCGGCAGGGTCTCCGAGGAGATCGATCCCAATGTCGTCAGGACACGCGGGGACAGTGCGAAGGCGGCGGCGGCGATCAGCCGCGACGTTCGGGTGCCGATACCCCGGCCGTCGTTCAGCGCTTCGGCGACACGCATCAGACCCCAGAACCCGGCGGTCAGCAACAGCGCCCACCACAGCCGCTGGATCACCCAGCCGGGCAGCCCGATCAGGTCACCGGCCAGGAAGAACGCGCCGTGCGGGAACAGGTAGCCGTACGCCTGGTTCTGCGCCTGGCCGAACGGCAGGTCACTGTTCCACAGGTTGGCCGCGCGAGCGAGGAACCGCAGCGGGTTCGCGGTGAGATCCAGCTTGGTGTCGGGGGAGATCAGTCCCGGTGACTGCGCGAAAGTCAGGACCAGGGCGACCAGGCCGACCAGCCACAACCAGCGCCGTGACAGCGGCTGGTCCGCGCCTGCCGCCCCTCCCGGCGGGGTGGCCGTGCGGATACTCAGATCAGGTGCGGTCGCCGTATTCGACGCGGTTCAGCACCGATGACGCGGGATCGCCCGCCTGCAGCGGTGGCTTGGTGTCCTGCTGCACCATCAGCGACACCCCGAACACCGCGGCCGCGCCCAGCAGCAGACCGACCACGATGCTTGCGGCGGCAGGCACCACGAACCGGGTCATGTGGGCTCCTCGCGATGGGGGGATTAAGCGGATCGGGAACGTCCGCCAACCTAGCACGGTCCGGATCAGGGGCCCGGTGGCACGATCAGCACCGGACGCCGGCCGTGCCGCAGGACATGGTCGGCCACGCTGGACTGCAACAACGACCGCAGACCGGATGTGCCGCGCGTCCCGGTCACGATCAGGTCGGCCTGGATGCGGTCGGCGGTGTCGATGATGGTCCGCCACACAGTGCCCTCGGCGGCGATACACAGCGGTTCGGCCCGCAGCCCGACCTCGCGCGCGAGGCTGGTGCCCTCCTCGTTGGTGCGCCACGCGTCGGCGTAGGCGATGTCGCGGTCGTCCTGGTCCAGTGGATCGGGCGGCCCGTCGAGGTCGATGCTCACCGGATCGGGGCCCTGGCGCATCGGTGCCCAGACCGTCAGCACCACGGTACGTTCGGCGTCGAGAAACCGGCCCGCATAGCTGACGGCGCGACGCGCATTGGGGGTTCCGTCATAGGCGATCATGATGATCGTCATGCCCCATGATCCCCGACTTCGTACCGCGACCGGCCCGAGTTCACGAAAATCGTTCTGGTGATGGGGTTCTCGCGTGGTGATTGGTGCACGGTCTGGATAGCTTATGCCGACGGGGGTAGGCGGGAGTCCAGCACCACCTGACCGGTGGACGGTGTCGCATGACAGCATGGGGCATGGCTTTCTTGCGGGCGATCGTGTCCATCGCCGCCGTACCGGCGTTGTTGCTGGGATGTTCGGCCCAGGAGAAAACGCCCGCCGCGGCGCCGGACAACGGCAGTTCGTCGTCGGTGGCGCCGCTGTCCAATCAGCGGCCGGCCGCACCGGCTCCCGCGGCCTGCGCCGACATCGCGAACATGTCCACGCGCGACAAGCTGGCCCAGTTGCTGATGGTGGGTGTCCGCAACGCCGACGACGCCAGGGCCGTGGTCGGCGACCAGCACGTGGGTGGCATCTTCATCGGCAGCTGGACCGACCTGTCCATGTTGTCGGACGGTTCCCTGGCCGACATCGTCAACGCCGGGCCGATGCCGCTGGCGGTCAGCGTGGACGAAGAGGGTGGGCGCGTCGAGCGGTTGGCGTCGCTGATCGGCAGCCAGCCCTCACCGCGTGTGCTGGCCCAGACCAACACACCTGACCAGGTGTATCAGATCGCGCTCGACCGCGGCCGGCAGATGCGCGGTCTCGGCATCACCGTCGATTTCGCGCCTGTCGTCGACGTCACGGGCGATGCTGACGACACCGTGATCGGCGATCGCTCGTTCAGTGCGGACCCCGCCGTTGTGACCGAATACGCCGGCGCCTACGCGCGCGGCCTGCGTGACGGCGGCGTGTTACCCGTGCTCAAGCACTTCCCGGGACACGGGCACGCTTCCGGCGACTCGCACGAAAACGGGGTGGTGACACCCCCGCTGGCCGATCTGCAGAACAACGATCTGGTGCCCTACCGCACGCTGACCACCGAAGCGCCCGTCGGCGTGATGATCGGCCACATGCAGGTACCGGGGCTGACCGGCAGTGACCCGGCCAGCCTGAGTTCCGCCGCGGTGGGCCTGCTGCGCAGCGGCGGCTACGGCGGTCCGGGCTTCAACGGTCCGGTGTTCAGCGACGATCTGTCCTCCATGGGCGCCATCAATCAGCGGTTCGGCGTACCCGACGCCGTGCTGCGCAGCCTGCAGGCCGGTATCGACACCGCGTTGTGGGTCAGCACCGACGAGGTCCCTGCCGTGCTGGACCGCCTCGAGAAGGCGGTGGACGGCGGTGAGCTGTCGATGCCGGCCGTCGACGCGTCGTTGCAGAGGATGGCGCCGGTCAAGAGCCCCGGCACCCCCTGCTGAGCGTCGCCCCCACGTTCCGCGGCGTCATTGCTTACCCTTGAGTCAGATCTGTCATCGGAATGAACGAAGGGTTGCCCACGCATGGCTGGTGGTACCAAACGGTTGCCGCGTGCTGTTCGTGAGCAACAGATGCTCGACGCCGCGGTCGAGGTGTTCTCCGTCAACGGCTATCACGAGACGTCGATGGACGCCATCGCCGCCAAGGCCGAGATCTCCAAGCCGATGCTGTACCTGTATTACGGCTCGAAAGAAGAGCTGTTCGGCGCCTGCCTGAACCGTGAACTGGGTCGGTTCATCGAAGCCGTCCGCGCCGACATCGATTTCAAGCTGCCGCCGCGCGACATGCTGCGCAACACCATTCTGTCGTTCCTGACGTACATCGACGCCAACCGTGCGTCGTGGATTGTGCTGTATACCCAGGCCACCAGTTCCCAGGCGTTCGCCCACACGGTGCGCGAGGGCCGCGAACGGATCATCGAGCTGGTGGCCCGGCTGTTGAGCGCCGGTACCCGAAACCCGGAGCCCAACGCCGACTTTCAAATGATGGCTATCGCGCTGGTGGGTGCCGGTGAGGCCGTGGCCACCCGGGTCAGCACCGGCGACGTCGACGTCCACGACGCCGTCGAGTTGTTGATCAACCTGTTCTGGCGCGGGCTGAAGGGCAAGCCGTCACTCGAGTCGACTCCCGACAGCGCCGAAAGCGCCACGCGCTGAGCTAGATCGGCCGTACTTCGCCCGTCAGGTGCGGATAACCCTTCTTCAGATTGCGCAGCGTCAGGTTCCAACCGTCGGCCACCCGGTCGACGTACAGCCCGGCACTGGCCGGCAGCAGCACCGGTTTCCCGAACCGCACCGAGTAGCGCACCGAATCGGGCAGCTGGCCTTCGATATTCGCCAGTACCGCGGCGGCGCTGAACATGCCGTGCGCGATCGCGGTGGGAAAGCCGAACAACTTCGCACCGATCGAACTGGTGTGGATCGGGTTGTGGTCACCGCCGACCGATGCGTAGCGGCGGATCTGGCCCGGCGTGATGTGCAGAATACTGTTGGGCGGTGGCAGTTTCGGCTGCTTCTGCGGCGCGGGTTTGGGTTGGTCGGACAGGCTGGTGCGCTGTTGGTGCAGGAACGTGGTCACCTGGTGCCAGGCCACCTCGTTGCCGACGCTGACGTCGGTGATGATGTCGACGAGCAGACCCTTGCGGTGCTCACGCATGTTCTCGGCGTGCACCTTGACCGCGACGGTGTCGGTCACCTTGATGGGGCGGTGCGCGGTGATGTGGTTCTCGGTGTGCACCGAACCCATTGCCGCGAACGGAAAGTCGAATCCGCTGACCAGTGACATGACCATCGGGAACGTCAGTGCGAAGGGGTAGGTGAGTGGCACCGTGTCGCCGTAGCGCAGACCCGTGACCGCGGCGTAGGCCGCCACGTTGGCGCGGTCGACGGCCAGATCGGAGACTGCGACAGTGCGGTCCGGCACGCTGTCACCACGCTGGACAAACGGTAATGCCCCGGCGGCCGCGCGCAACATGTTCATGAGCCCGCTGGGCTGCTCGGCGGAAGTCATTGCTCGCTCCTCCTCGCGGTTCGTCCCTCACCGCGCATCGTCGACTCGCTGGTGCTCACGCGCCCAGCATCGCCTGTCCGCACACGCGGATCGTATTGCCGGTGACGGCATTCGACGCCGGGCTCGCGAAATATGCGATGGCTTCGGCGACGTCGACCGGCTGTCCACCCTGGAACAGCGAGTTCATCCGTCGGCCGACCTCGCGGGTGGCGAACGGGATCGCCTCGGTCATCTTGGTCTCGATGAAACCGGGAGCCACGGCGTTGATGGTGATGCCCTTGTCGGCCAGCATCGGTGCCAGTGCGTCGGTGAGCCCGATCATGCCGGCTTTGGTGGTGGCGTAGTTGGTCTGCCCGCGATTGCCTGCGATACCGGCCATCGAGGACAGGCCTACCACGCGGCCGCCTGCACCGATCGTGCCGGTGTCCACCAGGCCCTGCGTAAGCCGTTGCGGAGCAAGAAGATTGACGGCAATCACGGCGTCCCAGCGCGCGTCGTCCATGTTGGCCAGCAGTTTGTCGCGAGTGATACCGGCATTGTTGACCAGGATGTCGGCGGTACCGGCGTAGTGGTCACGCAGGTGCGCGATGATGCGGTCGACGGCGTCGTCGGCGGTCACATCGAGAGTCAGGGCGGTACCGCCGACTCGCTCCGCGGTGTCGGCCAGCGCCTCGGCGGCGCCTTCCACGTCGACGGCCACCACCCGGGCACCGTCGCGCGCGAAGACCTCGGCGATGGTGGCGCCGATGCCGCGGGCCGCGCCGGTGACGATGGCGACCTTGCCATCCAGCGGTTTGTCCCAGTCGGCCGGCGGGGTGGAGTCGTCGGCCCCGACGTGGAACACCTGCCCGTCGACGTACGCCGATTTGGCCGAGAGCAGGAAACGCAGCGTCGACTCCAGGCCCGTCGCCGCCGGCTTCGCCGCGGCGGACAGGTAGACCAGCGACACCGTCGCGCCGTGCAGCATTTCCTTGCCCAGCGAGCGGGTGAAGCCCTCCAGGGCGCGTTGGGCGATGCGGGCGTCGACACCGTCGGCGTGATCGGGTGTGGTGCCCACGACGACGATGCGACCGGACGGCCCGACGTTGCGTAGCAACGGGGTGAAGAACTCGTATAGGGCGCGTAGTCCGGCAGGGCCGGTGATGCCCGTCGCGTCGAACAGCAAGCCGCCGAACCGGTCTGCCCAGCGGCCGCCGAGATTGTCACCGACCAGCTCGTAGTCATCGGCCAGGGCGACGCGCATCGGCTCGGCGACACGCCCGTCGCCACCGATCAGCAGCGGCCCGGCCAAAGCCGGGTCTCCGGGGTGGTAGCGCCTCAGGTCCTCGGGTTGAGGAATGCCCAGTTGCTTCGCGAGGAAGGAACCCGGCGCGGAGTGGACCAGGTCGGAGTACAGGTCGGACGGAAGCTTGGGCGCCAGCTTCGGGGCCATGTGACCACCTCTTGTGTCGACGGTGCAGTGCTGTCTACCACGAACTTACTCCAGAGTAAGAACAGTGAGTAGTATGGCCCCAACGGCCAAGTAACCTCAAACCGACAACATGGAGACGACTGTGGCAACCCCCACCTCCAACACCGCTCAGACGCGCCGACCCGTCGCCATCGTCGGCGGCAACCGCATCCCGTTCGCCCGGTCCGACGGCGCTTACGCGGAGGCCTCCAATCAGGACATGTTCACTGCGGCCCTGGACGGCCTGGTCGACCGCTTCGGCCTCGCCGGCGAACGCCTCGGCGCGGTCGTCGGGGGCGCAGTGCTCAAGCACAGCCGCGATTTCAACCCTGTCTCTTATACACATCTCCGAGCCCACGAGACTAAGGCGAATCTC
>CAMFLL010000370.1 GCA_945957405.1 uncultured Mycolicibacterium sp.
CACAACAACATCCTCCTGGTGCGATCAAGAACTCCACCAGACCCAGGACGGTTCACTGGCCCGCCCACCAACCACACCCCCACCCGCAGTACCGCCCTACCCAGGCCCCACCGGCGAACGCGCCGACTGGTGGTGGTACAACCCTTTCCAACCCAAACCCCCACCACGTAGCTAGCGGACGAGGCCGGCCAACCCAGGGTCGAAACTGGCCCGGGCGGCCACCGACGCTGCGGCGGCAGCAATCACGACGGCAGCGTCGGCCTCATATCCCTTGGGAAACACAATCTCTGCGCTGTCGGGGCCGTCGCGGTGTGCCATCAACCAGTCGTACAACAGCCAATCGAGCGCACAGCTGACGGCCATCGGATCGGCGTCGCCCGAGCCGGCAGCGGCGATCACCGCACGCAGCGCGTCAAGGTGCTCCTTGCGGGCCGCCTCCTTGTTGACGCCGGAACTGTCGAACATCATCATCGACAGCGTCAGCGGAAAGCGTTGGCCTTCTTCGGTTCGCACCACCCAGCGCGCACCCAGCCAGGGCCGGTCGGGGTCGGCGTGCGCCATCTCCCCGAAACCACCGACCACACCCAAGCCGGGGGTGTCGAGTTGCCCGTCCAGCGGTGCCGGACCCAGCAGGCCGAGTGGTTCGCGGGCGCAGATCGAGAAAAGTGTTGCGGTGCCGACGATCTTGCCGGCCCGAAGGTCCGCCACCACCCCGGCGGTCCGCGCCGCCGCCGCGTAGTCGAAGCACGAGCCGTCCAGCGTGCGGTGCAGATCGACCAGGTCGTCACGTTCGGCGGCGCCATCGGGTCCGCGCCCGCCGCCGAGGATCTCACCGAATCGCGCGGCCGCGATGATGAGGGCGTCGTCGAGGGCTTCCAGATGTGTGGCCACCAGACGGTCGGCTTCGGGATCGTCTTCGACCAGTGCCCGCAGGGTGGTCCGCGTGCCGGATGCAGTGACCCAGAAGAAGCCGATCTGGCCGTCTGCCTGCGCAATGCGGGGTCTCAACGCCGCCGCCAGATGACGACGCGGTTGTTGCCGGAGTCCGCCACCGCGAGGCGATCACCGCGCAGCGACAGGCCGTAGGGCCAGCACAGCGTGTCGTGCTGCACCGAGGTCCACCGGTTCTCGCCGTTGGCGGCGAAACTCGGCTGCGCCAGCACATGATCGGCGGCGCGACCGTCAATCGGCACCGTGTCCCACAACAGGACCCGGTTGTTCGCGGTGTCAGCAACCGCGAGCCGCGCACCGTCGACACCCAACGCATAGGGAAATCGGAACCGGTCGCCACTGTGCGGTCCGTAGGGCCACTCGGCCACCGACGTGAAATCCGGCTGACCGATCAGAATTTCGGCCGGCCGGTCGGCATTCGGCGGGGGTGTCCAGCCCAGTACACGGTGGTCGCCGGCGTCGGTGACCAGCAGCAGATCGTCGTGCCCCGCGATGTCATGGGGCCACCGAAAACTGGCCAGCCCGACGATGCCACCGCGGTTCTCTTCGCGCTGTGCGGCGTCGGGTTGGCCCAGCACGATATCGGCGGGACGACCCGGCCCAGGGATGCCATCACGCCAACCGAGCACTCGCCGGTTGCCGGTATCGGCGACCCAGAACCGGCCCCCGATGATCGCCACCCCGAACGGCCAGTACAGCGTCGATGCTGAGCACTCACCGCCCGCGTTGGGCTCGACCGATGACCGATCGGGTTGCCCGAGAACGAGATCCGGCTCGGTGTCGCTGGATCGCGGTAGCGAATTCCAGATCAGGATGCGATGGTGCCATGCATCGGCGACGATCAACCGACCATCGTGCACCAGTACCCCTGTCGGCAGGTTCATCCCGCGCTCCGGCCCGCGACCGCCCGCGGCGCGTCCTTCGGTGGACCCGTCGGGCTGGCCCAACACAACGTCGGCCGGTTGCTCGTCGGTGTCCGGCACGCGGTGCCACAGCAGCACCCGGTGGTTACCCGAGTCGGCCACCACCAGGCAGTCGTCTCCGAGGAAGACGCCGCGAGGTGAATACATCCAGGACATCGTGGGTTCCGCCGCCGGCAGCGCCAACCCGCCGGGTGCCGGCGCGCCCAGCCACACATCAGCCGTCCAGCCGCCTGTCAGATCAGGGTCGGCCGCGACATCGACGCGCGGCGGCAGGCTCGAGATGTTGTGCCGCACCGTGAAACGGCTCATACCCGCACTCGAACCCAGATGTCTCCGTCCTCGATCCGCAACGGTAACTGCTCCAGCTGCGCGCCCGGCGCGCTCAGACATTCGCCCGACGATGCGTCATAACAGAACCCGTGCCACGGGCACATCAACGTGCCATTCTCGGCATCGAGGATCGCGCCGTCCAGCGGCAAGCCCTCGTGCGCGCATTCGTTGCGATACGCCGACAGCCGCTGGTCGATGCTGACCACGACGACGCTGGCGGCATCGCCCGAGGACGCGGTCAGGTTGCGCACCGTCAGGTCGCGGTCGGGCAACTCGGCTGCGGGTCCGACGCGAGCCCAGCCATCGGCTCCCGGGTCGCGGCCGATCCGCAGGGATTCAAGCGGGATCAGGGTCGGAGTGGGTTCATTCGGCAGCACTTCGACGGCGGTGATCGAGGGAACTCCCCCGACCAATGCCTCCTCGACCAGGTTGCGCAGTGTCACCGACGACATCGAGCAGCCGTTGCATGCGCCCTCCAGGCGGACGTACGCCGTGCCGCCTTCGACCCGCACCAGCGTGACATCACCACCGTGGCTTTGCAATTGGGGGCGCACCGCGACCAGGACCTGGTTGGCGTGGGTCACCGGGTCGGGACGGATGATCTCGTGCAGTGACAACAGCAGATGGACCACCGGGTCGTCGACGAGTTCGAACAGCACGGGGCGCGCGGTGTCACTTTCGCGCATCCGGCGCACGATGGTGACGAGGCCCGCGCGATGCACCGCCTCCAACGCCGACTTGAGTTCGTCGGCGATTGCACGGGCCTGGGGGTCCAGGTCGGCCAGCGCGGCCACCGCGTCGTCGACGCGGGTGGCGAGTTGCTCCAGGGTCGGTTCAGCGATGGCGGTCATCGTGGTGTCCTGTGTTCGCTCTCGGGGCCGCGCGACAACGCCTGCTGCCGCGAGATTTCGTCGAGCACACCGCGCACGGTCCGCACCGATTCATGGTCTTGTTGCTCCTCGAACAAGTACCGCGCCTCGTAGAGGCGCGCCTTCGCCTGGTCGAAAACGCCGAGATGCGCGAGGGCGTTCCCCTGATTCGCCAGCACCCGCGCCCGGCCCAGCGGATCTGTGGCCCGATCGCGGGCATCGAGCACGGCCTCATAGAGTTCGACGGCCTCCACCAGGTTGTCCGCCTGGTGCTTGGACGGCGTGTAGACCAGTGAGTTCGCCAGGTTCAGTTGGACACTGGCCCACTGTTCGGGGTAGGCCTCGCGGGTGTACACCTTGAGCGCCGAACGCAGCGACTGCGCGGCCACCCCGAGCCGTAGCTGCCCGGACGCTTCTGTCATCGGCATCGTGAGGTAGGCGGTGGCCAGATTCGCGTGTGCGGCGGCCCACAACAACGGCGCCTCGGCCCGTAACACCAGTTGCAGCGCCGCGTGATAATGCGGGATCGCCTGTGCCATCAGGCCCGGATTGTCCTGTGCCCGTTCATGCATCAGGCCGGCGAGGTTCAGATGCAGTTCGGCGCGCCCGATGCGTAGGCCGTCGGCGCCGTCGAGCAGTTTCAGCGCCTGCTGCAACCCCGACGCGGCGGCCGGGTCGTCGAGGTCACGACGGATCGATGCCGCCGCCCCGATCAGCACCCCGCGCAACCGCGGCGACGACACCTCGGCCACCTCGGCCGCCCGGTCGAGCAGCTCCACCGCTCCTCGCGAATCACCTTCGGCCAGCTGATGGCTCGCCTGAGCAGACAGCGCGACGGCCGCCAGTTCCGCGGTGCTGTCCCCCACGTCGGGCGGGCTGTCGGTGCGGCCCACCGTGAACAGCACCAGATCGACCAGCACGCCGAACTCCCCGAGCTCGGTCCGCAGTCGGTCGTGATCCTCGGCGTCGGGATCGAGGACGAACCGGTTGTACCGGGTGATCGGGTCATCGCCGGTCAGGTGCACCAGGGCCGCCGCCACGTCCCCGGCATGTACCAGTTGGTGGGCGCGCAGTTCGTCCGGCCAGTCACCGGGTTCGTTACCGTCGAGCAGCGCCGCGCGCACCTGGTCACACTCGGGTCCGGCCGGAATCATCAGATAGCCCAACGGAAGCGGAAACGCACCGAGTGCCTGCGGCCGCTGCGCCGTCAGCGTCGCGTGCACGGTGTCGGTGCGTTCCAGAGCTTCCGTCATCTCATCACCCGTTCAATGGTCCGCGGATATTACGTTCGGCCGCCCGTTTGATCAGGCCGGCCGACAGTTCGGCACGCCGTTTGGTGGCGTGGGTGTCGATTCGCTTCTTCACGACACCGTCGGCGAAGACGACGATGATGTCGACGGCCCATCGGCCGTGTTCCTCGGTGACGACAGTCTGGACGTCGAGTGCGTCATCGGCGGAGCTGTCGGCACGAACCTCTGTCTTGGGCCGTGGCTCCTCACACATGAGGATCACCGGCCGGGCCCCCACGCTTCGAGCGGGATACGCAGCGCTTTCTGGTCATCGTCCCAGAATGCCGCAGAAACAGCCGGAAGTGGGCGGTCGCACACAACCTCACGGACCAGCACCGATCGATCACCGGCCGGGTTGCGCTGTTTGAGCAGCAACCCGCCGCTGCGGGGACCGCGCAACGGGATGAGCCACAGGTCGTCGTCGCGCATCACCGCCGCCACAGCGTCGGACGGAAACCGGCCCGCCGCCAGCGAAGCGGCCAGGCGCAGATAGCCGTCGGGCGTGAATTCGACGGTGACTTCGGCCGCGGTTCTGGGCCGTAGCGCCATCAGATAGTCGGCTTCGATGCTGCTGATGACCTGCTCCATGGCGTCTTGCACGGGTTCGGAGAGTTCGGCGCCCAATGCGACGCCGGACACCTCGATCAGGTAGACCGTGATGTCGGTGGGACAGTCATCGCCGAGCGCCCACCGCGCGAAGGCGATCGCATGATCCCACCGGAACGAATGGGTGTGCAGGCCCTGCAGCGGCGGCAATTCGACGAGTTCGGCGGCCGGCACCTTGAAAACCGTGCCCGGCGCCGAACCGGTTGCGGCCGCATCGATGATGACGACGCGGTCCGCGCCGCGCATCTGGAAGGCCACATCCATGCCGGCGGTGCCACCGTCGACCAGCCGCGCACCGTCGGGCACGCCGCGTTCCCACAGATGCCGGACCAGGATCGGGCCGACCCCGTCGTCACCGCGCAGCAGATTCCCGCAGCCGACCACCAGCACCGCGCAACCCGGCGGTGCCAGTGGGTCCTCGTCCGCTTCCACGAAAGTCAGGGTCACACCATCCCGTTGATCACGAACTTCGACAGCTCCTTGCCGGTCTTACCGTCATACGCGTGCACGGTGCACACCAGGCAGGAGTCGAAGCTCCGCGCCACGTGGCCGAGCTCCACCGGGTCCTCGGGGTCGACGATCGGCGACCCGACCAGGGCGTGTTCGATGGGCCCCAGCACCTGCTCACCGTCGCGCGGGCCGATGTTCCAGGCCGTCGGCGTGATGACCTGGTAGTTCTTGATCTTGTTGTCCTCCAACACGATCCAATCCGACAGTGCGCCGCGGGCGGCTTCGGTGGAGCCGAAACCCATCCCCTCGGCGTACTCGGTGGGCTTGGTGTAGAAGCTCTCCTTGAGGTTGAGCTGGTCGAGCCAGGTGCGCACCCACCTGTAGTACTTGGGACCTTCGTGCATGCGGGCGAGCTGACGGGTCATGACACTCGGGCCGACCTTGTTCATGATGTCGAGGAACAGCGGGTCGTTGTCCTGATGCGCCCCGGCACCGGGACCGGCGGCCGCCATCCGGCGCGCCAGCGGTCCGGCCTCCAGCGGGATGTTGCCCAGATCGCCGACGGCATAGCGCGGTGACTTGGCCCAGCTGTACTTACCCTGCTTGCGACCGGCCTCGGGATCGATGGGGATGGTCTCCCCCTCGAACGGATGCAACGGGCGACTGCCCTCGTAGAACGAATGCGTGGTGTCCTCACGCACGTTGGCCTGATCGAACTCGTACCACTGGCCCTGGGCGTACACCCCCGAGCGGCCGATGAGCGCGGCGTTGCGACCGTCGATCGTGGGGTTCTCGTAGCGCGTCGGGTCGAAATAGGTGCCGGTGGAGATGTAGTTCCCCACGCCGGCGCCGTACTTGTCCAGGCCGACATCGAGGCAGTAGCGGATGAAGAAGCCACAGTCACTGTTGTACTGCGCGTCGTTCTCGTCGACCCAGGCCAGGACGTCCTCCCAGGTCTTGTTCTCCAGCCAGCGATCGACGCTGCAGCCCAGCCACTGCGCCTCGAGCCAGTTGTCCTTCCAGTGTTCGAGGATCGCGATGGAACGCGTGACGTCCGACAGTGTCGGTGCGCACATCACGCCGCCCGGCACCATGAAACTCGAATGCGGCCACTGCCCGCCGAAGATCGCGTACACCTCGACCGGCTTGTTCGAAAGCACAACGCCTGGTTGGTAACTCGTGCCGACATACGGCGCGAAACGGCGCACCGCCTCGTCGTAGAGCGTCGACTTGGCGTAGTTCTTGTTGGTCAGGTCGATCGCGAACAGGGCGTAGAAGTACCGCGGGATCGACTGCAGCGTTTCGCACGCCTGACAGATGTTGCGCACCAGCGTCGCATTCGGCGGCATATGGGTTCGCCACGCGGTGTCCAGCGCGTATGCCGACTTGTACAGATGGCTGCCGCCGCAGATACCGCAGATGCGGGGGCAGACGATGAGGCCGGCCTGGGGGTCCTTGCCGCGCAGGATGATCTCGAAACCGCGGAACATCGCGGCCTCGGTCCAGGCGGAGGTGACGACACCGTCGTCGATGGTGACCCGGACGTCCAGGTCACCCTCGACGCGGCCCAGAGGGCTGACGTAGAGGTCGAGCGAGGTCATGGATGGTCCTCTCGGGGATTCGGGAAGCGGGCGGTCAACACGCAGGTCAAGAACCACGAACTCAGACGACGAACATGTCTTCCTTCGACCACTGCGGTGCGGCGATGCGGGCGGCGGC
>CAMFLL010000371.1 GCA_945957405.1 uncultured Mycolicibacterium sp.
GTGCTAGGCGCGGCTGCAGTGTTCGCAGCAGGTGTTACGTTCGCGCCGGTCGCCGCGGCCGACCCTGCCGCTCCCGCCGATCCAGGCGGCCCGCCGCCGTGTCCCAGTGGTCTACTCGCCTCGGTGTGCGAGATGCTGCCGATGATGCCGGAGCTCGATCACGACATCGACATGTCCAAGCAGCAGCCGAACGCTCCCACGGTGGACATGGAGCATCTGCCACCGGCCGATGTCTGCACCGTCGCCTGCATTTGACGAAGGACGTCTAGAGCCAGGTGTCGGGAGTGGTGGCCGTGAGGAACGCCTCGAGATCGTCGCGCCACTGCGCCGGGGTGTTCTTGTCCGGTTCGATGCCGGTGTACTCCCCGCGGTAGAACAACAGCGGCCGCGGCTTCTTCCTCGGCACGTCCGAGAGCGAATGCACCGCGCCGAACACCACGAAATGGTCTCCGCCGTCGTGCACCGAAGCCACCGAGCAGTCGATGTGCGCCAACGAGCCGTCGATCACCGGGGAACCCAGAAGTGAAGGGCTCCAGTCGATCCCGGCGAATTTGTCCGGCTCCTTGGAGCCGAACCGCGCCGAGACGTCCTTCTGCTTCTCGTGCAGGATGTTGACGCAGAACCTACCGCTGGCCTCGATGGCCTGCCAGGATCGCGACACCTTCGTGGGGCAGAAGAGCACCAGCGGTGGATCCAAGGACAACGCCGCGAACGACTGACACGCGAACCCGACCGGGGCTTCGTCATGCACAGTGGTGATGATGGTTATTCCGGTGCAGAACTGCCCGAGCACGTGACGGAAAGTGCGTGGATCGATCTGCGCGCCACTCATTGCTGTTACTTGAACCCGATGCTGAAGTCGTGACCCCACAGGCTGACGGCGGTGCTCTCGCGGGCCACCCAGCTGGTGTCCTCGACTTCGAGTCCCTCACAGCCGAATTCGATGTCGAAACCGCCCGGGGTCTTCATGTAGAACGACAGCATCTTGTCGTTGACATGGCGGCCGAGCGTGGCCGACATCTTGACCTTGCGCCGCAACGCGCGGTCAAGACACAACCCAACGTCGTCGGCGCTCCCGACCTCGACCATCAGATGCACTATCCCGCTGGGGGTTTCACCCGGCATGAATGCCAGGCTGTGATGGCGTGGGTTCACCCCGAGGAACCGCAACCACGCCGGCGCCCCGTCGGCCGGCCGACCGACCAACTGCGGAGGCAGACGCATCGAGTCCCGCAGGCTGAAACCCAGCACATCGCGGTAGAAGTGCAGCGTCTCCGCGTCGTCGCGCGTGGTGAGCACGACGTGGCCCAGACCCTGTTCTTCGGTGACGAACTTGTGGCCATACGGACTCACCACACGACGGTGTTCGAGCGCGACACCGTGGAAGACCTCGAGGGTGTTACCCGACGGGTCGTCGAACACGATCATCTCGTCGACCCTGCGGTCGGCCAACTCGGTGGCGGTAGCCTCCTTGTACGGCGTGCCCTCGAGGTCGAGACGCTTCCGGATATCTTGCAGATCAGCGGCATTGGCGGCTTCCCAGCCGGACTGCAGCAGCCTGTCGTGCTCACCCGGCACGATCACCAGTCGCGCGGGGAATTCGTCCATCCGCAGGTAGAGCGCGCCCTCGGTACCACCGGAGCCCTCCACCATGCCGAGCACCTTCAGCCCGTACTCGCGCCATGCGGCGATGTCGGTGGCCTCGATGCGCAGATAACCCAGTGACCGGATACTCATGACCACCCGCCCCTAACCGTCGCTCAGGAAATCGATCGTCAGTTTGTTGAACTCGTCGAATTTCTCCAACTGCGCCCAGTGACCACACTGCCCGAAGACATGCAGTTGCACACGCGGAATCTGCTTGAGCGCCAACAGCGCTCCGTCCAGCGGATTCACCCGGTCTTCGCGACCCCAGATGAGTAGCACGCGCTGGCGCAGCCGGTAGACATCGCGCCACATCATGCCCAGTTCGAAATCGGGGCCGGCGAACGACTTGCCCATCGCTTTGGCCGCGGCCAGCGACTCCGGGGTGCTGGCGATGGCGAACCGCTCATCGATCAGCTCCTCGGTGATGAGCTTCTGATCGAAGACCATGATGCGCAGGAACTTCTCCATGTTCTCGCGCGTCGGGTCGACGGTGAACCGACCCAGGAGCTTCACACCCTCGGTGGGATCAGGTGCGAACAGGTTGGTCGATAGTCCGCCCGGACCCATCAGGACCAGCCGGCCGGCGCGGCCGGGGTTGTCCAACGCGAAGCGGACCGCGGTGCCGCCACCAAGTGAATTACCCACCAGGGCAGCACGTTCGATACCGAGATGATCGAACAGGTTGAGCAACGCGGTGGCGCTGTAGCGGTTGTACTGTTCGTGTTCGGTGTGCTTGTCCGACTGCCCGTAGCCGGGCTGATCGACCGCGAGCACATGGAAGCGCTGCGCCAGGACGGCGATGTTCTTCGAGAAGTTGGACCAGCTTGACGCACCGGGACCGCCGCCGTGTAGCAGCACGACCGTCGCCCCGTTACCCACGCCTGCCTCGTGATAGTGCAGGCGCATGTCTTCACGGACCTGCGCGTAGCGGGACGTCGAGGCGAACGTGACCTCTTGCTGTTGGGCAGCCTCAGCGGCGAATGATGTCATGTCTCCCTAGACCATGGTGTCGGCCGGCGGCAGGCCGAACTCGTCGTTGCCGAAGATCAGGTATGCACGTTCAGGTTCGTTGGCGGCGTGCACCCGGCCGGCGTGCGCGTCCCGCCAGAATCGCTGAATGGGTGCGTCATTGGCCAGGGCAGTGGCCCCGGAGGCCTCGAAGAGCCGGTCCACCGACGCGATGGCGCGCCCGGTGGCGCGGACCTGATCACGGCGTGCCCTGGCGCGCAGGCTGAACGGAATCTGCTGCCCGGCGCTCAGCAGTGCGTACTCGTCTCCCACATTGCCGATCAGTTGACGCCACGCCGCATCGATGTCACTGGCGGCCTCGGCGATGCGGACCTTGGCGAACGGGTCGTCCTTGGGCTTCTCGCCGGCGAACGCGGCACGGATCCGCTTGCCCTGATGCTCGACGTGGGCGTCGTAGGCGCCGTACGCCATACCGACGATGGGTGCCGAGATGGTGGTGGGATGCACTGTGCCCCAGGGCATCTTGTACACCGGCGCGGTATTGGTCTGGTAGCCGCCCGCCGTGCCGTCATTCATGGCCTTGTACGACAGGAACCGGTGCCGCGGCACGAACACGTCCTTGACCACAACGGTGTTGCTGCCGGTGCCGCGCAGCCCGACGACATGCCACACATCGTCGATCCGGTACTCGCTGCGGGGAATCAGGAAGCTGCCGAAGTCGACGGGCCTGCCGTCCTTGATCACCGGACCACCCAGGAACGCCCACTGGGCGGTATCACAGCCCGAGGACCAGTTCCACGCACCACTGACCAGATAGCCGCCGTCGACGACGGTGCCGGCTCCCATCGGGGCGTACGACGACGACACCCGCACCGTCGGGTCGTCGCCCCACACTTCTTCCTGCGCCTGCTGATCGAACAGGGCCAGATGCCAGTTGTGCACACCGATGATGGACGACACCCATCCGGTGGAACCGCATGCGCTCGCGATCCGCCGGACGGCCTCGTAGAACAGCGTCGGATCAGTTTGCATACCGCCCCACTGTTCGGGCTGCAGCAGTTTGAAGAACCCGACCTCATCGAGTTGCTTGACGGTCTCGTCGGGGATGCGGCGCAGGTCCTCAGTCGCCTGCGCGCGCTCCCGCAGCGTCGGCAGAAGTTCGTCGATACCGGCTAGGACCGCCTGCGCGTCACGCTGTTGAATAGACGTCACTGCTTGCCTCCCATGAGTGGGGCTGTAGGACCCGAAGAACGTGAAGGACTGATCTCAGCAAGACTAGAACACGTTACGATTTGTGTCGAGCAGCCTATGCCTGCAGTGGCTAGACCTGCGAAGGTGCGTTTCTGTAACCTGTTCTAGTTATGACCTCCGGAAGGGCGAGAAGGTGACCGAAGAGCCGCTCGGCAGCCACGTGCTGGAACTGCAGTTGGCCGATGTCATCGCCGAGACCGATGACGCCCGCTCGCTGGTGTTCACCGTTCCGGACGGTTCCGCCGTGCCCGCCGAGCGCCTGCGCTATTCGCCGGGTCAGTTCCTGACCCTGCGCGTACCGAGTGAGCGCACCGGATCGGTGGCCCGCTGCTACTCGCTGTGCAGTTCCCCGCACAGCGACGACGCCCTGACCGTCACCGTCAAACGCACCGCCGGCGGATACGCCTCGAACTGGTTGTGCGACCACGCCCATCCCGGCATGAAGATCCACGTGCTCGCGCCGTCGGGCACGTTCGTGCCCAGGAACCTCGACGAGGACTTCCTGCTGTTGGCCGCCGGCAGCGGTATCACGCCGATGATGGCGATCTGTAAATCCGCGCTCTCCGAAGGCAGCGGTCAGGTCACGATGGTGTACGCCAACCGGGACGAGAAGTCGGTGATCTTCGCCGAGGCGCTGCGCGACCTGGCGGCGAAGTATCCCGACCGGTTGACCGTGGTGCACTGGCTCGAATCAGTGCAGGGCCTCCCGAGCCCGGCCGCGCTCGCGCGACTGGTGGCGCCGTTCACCGATCGGCAGGCGTTCATCTGCGGGCCCGGGCCCTACATGGCGGCCGCGGAGCAGGCGCTGCAGTCGGTCAGCATGCCGGCGAACCAGATTCACATCGAGGTGTTCAAGTCGCTCGACAGCGACCCGTTTGCCGCAGTGGTCATCGAAGAGGCCGCCGAGGGTGACGAGCCGCCCGCCACCGTCAGCGTGACACTCGACGGCAAGAGCCACGAACTGAGTTGGCCGCGGAGCGCCAAACTGCTCGATGTACTGCTCGACAAGGGTCTTGACGCGCCGTTTTCCTGCCGCGAGGGGCACTGCGGCGCATGCGCCGTGCTGATGAAGAGCGGTGAGGTCGACATGGAGGTCAACGACGTGCTCGAGCCGTCCGATCTCGAGGAGGGTCTGATCCTGGGTTGCCAGGCGCGGCCCAAGAGCGATTCGGTAGAAGTCACGTACGACGAATAGCGAACGGATACCTTCGTTGACTATGAAGCACCGGCTCACAGTTGCGACCTCGGCGGCACTGCTGATCACGGCGCTGGCCTACCCGACGTCGGCGGCGGCCGCCGCTGATTCGTCCACCACGTCGATCCCTGTCGACGCCGCGACGCAGATCGAGATGCACGTCAACGCGAGCTGTGTGACCGCGGAGGGCCGTTGCCATTTCGACACCCAGGCCAATCTGCTGTCCCCGGACGGCACTGTCACGTTCCCCGATGATGTGTGGGCCCGGCAGACCATCACCTTGCGCAGTATGCATCGTGACGTCTGGCAGGAGGCCGAATACAGCGCCCCCGCCGGCATGCCGCGGGAAACCAAGGGCTCCAATCACGACAACGTGCTGGCTCGACTGCTCAAGTCACCCAGCGACGTCGAGATCTCCGTGACCTACTTCGGCGGCGGGCCGCTCGAGCGATTCCGCGTCGACGGCAGTTCCGTGCCCACCGACTGGAACACCGGCCGCCCCGCGACGGGCGCGGATTTCATTGCCTGCTCGCAGATCCAGGTGGTGTACGGCGGCGTGAATCTGACCACACCGAGCGCCTGCGCTCAGACGACGTTCTCCTGATCACCCCCGCGAAACTGCGGTGAGTGCGGGCTTTCCCGCCGAATTCCCGCAGTCACGGCAGTCTCGGCGATGAAAGTGCGCGTCGAGACTGCTACCGCGGTAGGCCCAGCAGGCGTTCGCCGGCGAGGTTTAGCAGGATCTGCTCGGATCCACCCGCAATGGTCAGGCAGCGTGTGTTGAGGAAGTCGTGCACCATCGGCGAGCTGACCGCACCTGCCCCGGCGGAGAGATCCATCCGGAATTCGGCCAGCTCCTGCCGGTACCGCACGCCGATGAGCTTGCGGGCGCTGGCCTGCGGGCCGGGATCAGCGCCGCCGACCGCCAGTTGTGCGATGCGCTGATCAAGCAGCGCGCCGACCTGAGCCGAGGTGATCAACGCCGCCAGCCGGTCGGTGTCAGCCGGATCGAGGTCGATTGCACTGACGGTGCGCAGCAGTTCCTCCATCGGATTGCCCAGGGCCGTACCCTGCGCCATCGCGACGCGCTCGTTGGCGAGGGTGGTGCGCGCCAGTCGCCAACCGTCGTCGACCGCACCGACCACCATGTCGTCGGGGACGAACACGTCGTCGAAGAAGACCTCGTTGAACAGCTCGTCTCCGGTGACCTCGCGCAGGGGCCGGATCACGATGCCCGGCGATGTCATGTCGATGAGGAAGTAGGTGATGCCCTTGTGTTTGGGCGCTTCGGGGTTGGTGCGGGCCAGGCACACACCCCAGTGCGCCTTGTGCGCGGCCGACGTCCACACCTTCTGCCCGGTCAGACGCCAACCGCCTTCGGCGCGAACGGCTTTGGTGCGCAGCGCGGCCAGATCCGACCCCGCACCCGGTTCGGAGAACAACTGGCACCAGGTCACGTCGCCGCGCAGCGTGGCGGGCACGAACTTCGCCACCTGTTCGGGGCTGCCGTGCTCGAGGATGGTCGGGGCGGCCCACCACCCGATCACGAGGTCGGTGCGTTCGACACCGGCATCGGCAAGCTCCTGGTCGATCAGCAACTGTTCGGCCGGTGCGGCGTCGCGCCCGTAGGGTCGGGGCCAGTGCGGCGCCAGCAGCCCCGCTTCGGCCAGGGCGGGCTGCCGCTTGTCTGCGGGCAGGGCCGCGACATCGGCGACAGCCGAGGCGATCTCGGCGCGCAGGTGCTCGACCGAACCCAGATCGATCTCCAGCTTTCGGCGCACACCGGCTCGGGTGAGAGCGGCGACCTGGCGGGACCACCGACGGTGCCCGCCGAGGACCTGCCCGATGCCGTAGGCGCGGCGCAGATACAGATGAGCGTCGTGCTCCCAGGTGATGCCGATACCACCGAGCACCTGGATGCAGTCCTTGGCGTTGGCCTTGGCCGCGCCGATTCCGACGGCCGCAGCAATGGCTGCCGCGATCGACAACTGACGGTCGTCGGCCGTGGGATCCTCAGCGGCGGTGGCGGCATCGGCCGCGGCGACGGCGGCCTGTTCGGAGC
>CAMFLL010000372.1 GCA_945957405.1 uncultured Mycolicibacterium sp.
GCCGTGCGACATCAGGTGCACTCCGGCGTCCCGCCCACCTCCGATGTCATCCTGGACCACCGCGTCCGCGGTCAGGCGGGCCGGTTCCCGGTCGACGAACACCAGCGGAGTGCGCCGCTGCCATGGCCGGAGATAGGACATGTCACGGCCCACCGGGCAGATGATCATGCCCGCCACCTGGCGTTTCAGCACCGCCTCGATGGAACGCTGCTCGTGGGAGGGCTCCCAGCCGACGCTGGCGAGGATCACTGCCACGTCGCGCTTGCTGGCCTCCCGCTCGACGGCGTCGATGATGCTGGCGAAGAACGGATCGGCCACGCCAGGCACCGCGACACCGATGGCCGCGTCGCGGCCGGCGCGGAAGCTGACCGCGAGCATGTTGGGTACGTACTGCAATTCGTCGATGGCCCGCTCAACGCGTTCGCGGACGTCCGCGGATACGTAACGGTCGTTGTTGATCACGCGTGACACGGTTTTGGCGCTCACGCCGGCACGCTGGGCGACGTCGCGCATGGTGGCCATCGACGTCCCTCCTCGCTCGTTCCGCGGTCAGTATGTCACCGATGTCAGAGCCGAGTGTCAATTTCTCTGACACCGGTGACATAGAGCCGTTTGTGGCGTACTGTCCGGCACAGACGTGACCTAGGTAACAGAAAGGGAGGCGCTGGTCGGGTGACCGCAAAGCCGCAACTCCTGCCCCCGAACGTCGTACCGCACTGGTACGCGGGAGGCCCGGCACTCGCCGCGTGGCGCGGGCTGCCCCCGGTCGGTGACCGGTCGCCAGAAGAGTGGATCGGTGCCACCGTCGCACGCTTCGGCGAGGCCGACCTGGGACCCGCGACGCTCATCGACGGCACGCCACTGCGCGAGGCGGTCCTGGCCGACCCGCTGGGGTGGCTCGGGCGCGGCGACGGCGACCCCGGCGACACCGGCGTACTCGTGAAACTGCTGGACGCCGGCCAACGGCTACCGGTCCATGTGCACCCCACCCGGGAGTTCGCGTCCCGCCATCTCGGTTGCGCCTACGGCAAGACCGAGGCGTGGTTCGTACTCGAAGCCGACAATGATGCCGCGGTGTGGGTGGGATGGCGTGAAGCAGTTGCACCCGAACGTCTTTCGGCACTGGTCGATGCGCAAGACACCGAGGCGATGCTCGCGCTGATGCACCGCATCCCGGTCCGGCCGGGCGACGGCGTGCTGGTGCCTGGTGGCACCCCGCACGCGATCGGGCAGGGCATCCTGTTGGTCGAGGCCCAGGAGCCGACCGACCAGTCGATCCTGCTCGAGCGCGTCAACACCACCGCCGCCGACGATGAGATCTTCCTCGGCCTGCCCCGCGACGTGGCGCTGTCGGCGGTGGCCTGCACCGCCATGGACGACGTCACCCGACTCATGCGGCACACCGGAACCGCGACCGGGCTCACGCCCGTCCTGCCCGCGGCTGCCACGGAGTACTTCCGCATGGACATGCTCGCGCCGGGTGCCGATGTGCCGTCGGGATTCTCGGTGGTCGTCGTCGTGAGCGGGGCCGGATCGATCCGTACGGAGCGTGGTGAGGCCATCACGGTATCGGCCGGTAACACCCTCGTGGTACCCGCTGCCAGCGGCGCCTGGCACATCGAGGGCGACGTGCGGGTCCTGGTCTGCCGGCCCGGTGAATCCTGGCCGCCGCCCGCGCCGAACCCAGCGGAAGGACCGTAGATGACCGCACTGCTGGAGGCGCGCAGCCTGTCGCGGAGCTTCGGCCACGTCCGGGCTCTCGACGGCGCCGACTTCGACGTCGACCCCGGCGAGGTGGTCGGCCTGATCGGCGACAACGGTGCAGGCAAATCGACTCTGATCAAGGCGCTGTCGGGCAACCTCGAGCTGGACTCGGGCGAGATCCTCTTCGAGGGCAGTCCGGTTCATCTCACCGGCCCACGCCAGGCCGATGCCCTCGGCATCGAGGTGGTCTACCAGGATCTGGCCCTTGCACCGCATCTCAATCCGGTGCAGAACGTGTTCCTCGGGCGGGAGATATCCCGAAAAGGCGTGCTCGGCCATCTCGGGTTCATGGACGAGAAGGAGATGCGACGACGTGCCGCCGCGTCGTTCGCCGATCTGGGGGCGACCGTGAAATCGCTGACCTCACCAGTTGGTTCGATGTCGGGCGGTCAACGTCAGGGTATCGCCATCGCCCGGGCCATGGCGTGGGCGCGTAAGGTGCTGATACTCGACGAGCCGACGGCGGCACTGGGTGTGGTGCAGACCAAGAATGTGCTCGAGTCGATCAAGCGGGTGCGCGACACCGGCATTGCGGTCGTGTTCATCAGTCACTCGATGCCCCACGTGCTCGAAGTGTGTGACCGGATCCAGGTCCTGCGACTCGGCAGACGGGTCGCCACTTATCCAGGCCGCGACACCACCGTCGAGACGCTCGTGGGCGCGATGACCGGCGCGCTCGACACCAAGGAGGGTGCCGCGTGAGTGTCGTGGCCAATGAACAGTCGGTGGTCACCGGCGGCGGCGGAGACGCCAACCCGGCGGCGTCATTCCTCAAGCGCATCGTGGGGCTGCAGGCATTTTGGATCCTCGGTGTCCTGATCTTCATCTGCCTGGTCTTCACCGTGCTGGCGGGCGACCGGTTTCTGTCCACCGGGAACTTCTCGCTGATCTCGCAGAACGTCGCGGTGTGGGCCGTGCTCGGCGTCGGCATGACATTCGTGATCATCACCTCGGGGATCGACCTGTCGGTCGGGTCGGTCCTGGTGTTCTCGTCGGTGGTCTCGGCGAAGGTGATGGAGACCATGGGCGGGAACGGCCCAGGAGTGGCTGCCGCGGGGATGCTCGCTGCCATCGTGGGCGGCCTGATCTGGGGTGTCGTCAACGGCGTCCTGGTGGCGGTGGCCAAGGTGCCCGCGTTGATCGTCACCCTGGGCACTCTGTCCGTGGCACTCGGACTGGCTCAGGTCCTCACCGGCGGCATCGACATCCGTTCTGTGCCAGCCGAATTGACCGATTTCAGCGTGTACACCAAGGTGTTGGGCATCCCGGGCCTGCCGTTTGTGGCGCTGGTTGTCGTCATCATTGGCGCAATCATCCTGCACAAAACCAGATTCGGCCGCTACACCTACGCGATCGGGTCGAACGAGGAGGCCGCGCGTCGCACCGGGGTCAAGGTGACGCGGCACCTCGTCGCCGTCTACGCCCTGGCGGGCACCCTCGCCGGCGTCGGCGCCATCCTCACCCTGGCCCAGTTCGGTACCACCACCATCGCCGGACAGTCACTCACCAACCTCAACGTGATCGCCGCGGTCGTGATCGGTGGCACGTCGATATTCGGAGGCGAGGGAACCATTTTCGGGACTATCGTCGGCCTGTTCATACCCGCTGTGCTGCAATCCGGGTTCGTCATCATCGGAGTACAGCCGTTCTGGCAGGGGGTCGCCGTGGGCACGGTGCTCATCGCGGCCGTCTACGTCGACCAGTCACGACGCGCCGCCGCCCTGCGCGGGGCACGCTCGCGTAGCTTCTTCAAACGCCGTAATCCGCAACGAAAGGACTCTCAATGAACTCCAAGCGCGCAATGCTGCTAGCGGGAATCGTGGGAGTGACGGTCCTCGCCCTGCCCGCCTGTACATCGTCGAAACCGACGGCGACGAATTCGGGCAGCGAAACGGCCAGTGCCACAGGCACTGCCGCGGGTACGGCGACCGGCACATCGCAGCCTTCGGCAGCGGCCGCCACCACGGTCACCGAACCCGCGAAGGCCGCCAAGGAGTACAACATCGCGTTGCTGCAGGGCGTTTCCGGCGACCAGTTCTACATCACCATGCAGTGCGGCGCCCAGGACGAGGCCGCCAAGCTCGGCGTCAAGGTGACGACGCAGGGTCCGCAGAAGTTCGACCCGACACTGCAGAAGCCGATCCTCGACTCGATCGTCGCCAGTAAGCCAGACGCCTTGCTGGTCGCACCCACCGATGTCCAGGCGATGCAGCAGCCGCTGCAGCAGGCCGCGGCGGCGGGCATCAAGGTGGTGCTCGTCGACACCACCACCAACGATCCGTCGTACGCCGTGTCCCAGATCGCCAGTGACAACGAGGGCGGCGGCAAGGCGGCATTCGAGGCGATCAAGAAGCTGCGCCCCGAGGGCGGCAAAGTCATGGTGATGAACATCGACCCAGGCGTATCGACCACCGACGCCCGCGCGAAGGGGTTCGAGGAAGCGGTCAAGGCCGACAGCAAGTTCCAGTACGTCGGCGTGCAGTACAGCCACAACGATCCGGCGACCGCCGCGCAGTTGATCGGCGCCCAGTTGCAGAAGGACCCCGACCTGGTCGGTGTCTTCGCCACCAACCTGTTCTCGGCCGAGGGGTCGGCCACCGGCGTGCGGCAGGCCGGTAAGGCGGGCCAGGTGCAGGTCGTCGGCTTCGACGCGGGACCCAATCAGATGCAGGCGTTGCGTGACGGCACCGTTCAGGCCCTGGTCGCCCAGGATCCCGGAATCATCGGCAAGTTCGGCATCGACGAGGCGGTCACCGCGCTCGACGGCGGACAGAACACCCCGAAGGTGCAGACCGGGTTCACCATCATCACGCCGGAGAACCTCGACGCCGAAGGCGGTGCGGCAGCATACAAGTCGAACTGCTGACCGCTACCTGCGGTCCCGCGGGAGGATGGTGTGCGCCGCGATGCGCAACCGGCCGCCGTCGAAATCGATGCCACGCAGGTCGGCCACGGCCACGGTGACCTCAGCGGCGACCGCGGCCTCCCCCACCCCGATGACGGTGGCAACTCCCGCGGCACGGGCCGATGCGATGCCGGCCGGTGCGTCCTCGAAGACCGCGCACCGGCCGGGGTCGATCCCCAGCCGTCGTGCGGCCAACAGATACGGATCGGGGCTGGGTTTGCCGTGCTCGACATCCTCGCCGGTGACCAGAACATCGGGCGTCGCGATCCCCGCCGAGGCCATGCGGGCTCCGGCCAGTACGCGGCCGCCCGAGGTGACGACGGCCCACTGCCCCGCCGGACAGGAGTCGACGAGTTCGCATGCACCCGGTATCGGGCGCACATCGGTGGCACAGTCCAATTCACGCTGTCTCAGTTCAGCGGCGGCCGTGTCGACATCGTCGGGATCGCCCACCAGTTCGGCGACGACATCCCTGATCCGCCGGCCGTGTTCGACATCCCGAAGGAAGTCGAAGCCGGGCGCCCAGTGCTGTGCCCATGCGTTCCAGGCCACCGCCGCGGCGCTGTGTGAGTCGACCAGTACGCCGTCGCAGTCGAACAGGAGCGCCCGGACATCAAAGACCTCAAAGTCCATGTCCGCCAGGTTATCCGAACCTGCGTCGGGCGCCCGATATCGAAAGCGAGGACCCCATGGCTGATTTCACGGGACGTGCAGTGCTGGTGACGGGCGCCAGCGGCGGCATAGGCGCGGCCACCGTACGGCACCTGATCAATGCGGGTGCCACGGTGTACGCCGGCGGCCGTAACATCACCGCGCTCACCACGCTGGCCGACGAGACGGGCGCGCTACCGGTGCCCTTCGACCTCACCTCGGAGGCAGAGATCCGGGCGGCGGTATCGGAGCTCGATCTCTGGGGCGTGGTGAACTGCGGCGGTTTCGGCGGCGAGATCGCGACACCGCAGGACACCGATATCGACGTGTTCGACAAGGTCATCAGCATCAATGCCCGCGGCGCCCTGCTGGTGATCAAACATGTGGCACCCGGCATGATCCAGCGTGGCGGCGGCTCCATCGTCAACGTCTCCAGCCAGGCGAGCCTGGTGGCGCTGACGGGCCACATCTCGTACGGCTCGTCCAAGGCCGCGCTGGACAACATCACCCGGGTCAGCGCACTGGAACTGGGCAGGCACAACGTCCGGGTCAACAGCGTCAATCCCACCGTGGTGATGACCGAGATGTCGGCGTTCTACTGGGGTCGTGACGATATCGGTCCGCCGTTCCTGGCCCAGATGCCGTTGGGGCGGTGGGCCACCGAGGACGAAATCGCCGCGCCCATTGCCTTCCTGCTCAGCGACGCCGCGTCGATGATCACCGGGGTGTCGCTGCCCATCGACGGCGGCTACAGCTGCCGTTAGGGCCTCACGGCGTGACGAACTGCCGCAGACTGGCGGCCAGTGCGGCGGGCACCTGCGCCTTGATCCTGGTGCCACCGGCAGTGTGCTCGGTGGCATCGACCCGGCCGTCGTCGTGCACCCGTGTCACCAGATCACCGCGGTCATAAGGGATCGTCACATCGACCGAGATCTCGGTGGGTTCGATCAGTTCACCCATCCGCTGACGCAGCCGCTCCAGACCGTCCCCGGTGTGCGCCGAGACGAACACCGCGCCGGGCAGCGCGCGCCGGAGCTTGGCCAGCGCCAGATCGCCCGCGGCGTCGATCTTGTTGACCACCAACAGTTCCGGCGCCGGTTTGCGGTCGTGGTCGGCGATCACGTCGTTGACCACCGCGCGCACCGCGTTGATCTGGGCCAGCGGGTTGATGTCGGATCCGTCCACGACATGCACCAGCAGGTCCGCATCGAGCACCTCTTCCAGGGTGGACTGGAACGCCTCCACCAACTGGGTGGGCAGGTGCCGCACGAAGCCGACGGTGTCGGTGAGCACGAACGGCCTGCCGTCGTCGAAAGTGCCACGGCGCGTCGTGGGTTCCAGCGTGGCGAACAGCGCGTCCTCCACCAGGACACCGGCACCGGTCAGGGCGTTGAGCAGGCTCGACTTACCGGCGTTGGTGTAACCGACGATGGCCACCGACGGGATCTCGGTGCGGCGGCGTCCGCTGCGCTGGGTGTCGCGGATCTTCTTCATGTCACGGATCTCGCGCCGCAACTTGGCCATCCGCTCGCGGATCCGCCTGCGGTCGGTCTCGATCTTGGTCTCACCGGGGCCACGCGTGCCCACACCACCGCCGGCGCCACCGGCTCGTCCGCCGGCCTGCCGGGACATCGACTCACCCCAGCCGCGCAGCCTGGGCAGCATGTACTCCATCTGCGCCAGGGACACCTGCGCCTTGCCTTCGCGACTGGTCGCGTGCTGGGCGAAGATGTCCAGGATCAGCGCGGTGCGGTCGATGACCTTGACCT
>CAMFLL010000373.1 GCA_945957405.1 uncultured Mycolicibacterium sp.
GGTTGCTGTCGTCGAGCCAGAACACCGTGAACTCGCGCCCTGCGACATCGCCGCGGAACACCACCTTCTGGTAACCGGCGGGATGGCCGACGTACTCCATCCCGAGGTCGTACTGATCGGTGAAGAAATAGGGCATCTCGTTGTATTCGACGCTGCGGCCCAGCATGTTCGCGGCCGCCACCGCGGGTTGCTTGAGCGCATTGGCCCAGTGTTCGGTGCGAATCCTCGTGCCGAACAACGGATTCTGGGCCGCGGCGATATCCCCGACGGCGTAGATGTCGGGATCACTGGTGCGCAGCGTCGCGTCTACCTGCACGCCGCCGTCCGACAGGGTCAGACCCGCCGCCTGCGCCAGTGCGATGTTGGGTGCCGCACCGACGGCCACCAGCACGGCGTCGGCCGCGACCTCGGTGCCGTCATCGAGTTTCAGTCCGGACGCCGACCCGCCGCTGGTGGTGATCTCGGCGACGCCGGACTGCAGCCTCAGGTCGACACCGTGCCCGCGGTGCAGGTCGGCGAATACCTCGGCGACCTCGGGCCCCAGCGCCGCGAGCAGCGGCAACCGGGCCGTCTCGACGACGGTGACCGCCACCCCGCGATCGCGTGCACCGGCGGCGACCTCGAGGCCGATCCAGCCCGCCCCGACGACCGCCAGTCGCGCGCCGTCGGTCAGTTTGGCATTGAGCGCCTCGGCGTCGTCAACCGTCCGCAGGTAGTGCACACCGTCGGCGTCGGCCCCCGGCAGCGGCGGGCGTTTGGAGCTCGAGCCGGTGGCCAGCACGAGCTTGTGGTAGGTGACGGTGCTGTCATCGGGCAGTGTGACGGTGTGGGCGCCGGGGTCGACCGCGGTGACGGTGGTGCCCAGCCGGAGGTCGACGTCGTGATCGCGGTACCACGACGACGGATCGACCGTGAACTCACTGAGTCCCTTCTTGCCCGCCAGGAACTCCTTGGACAGCGGCGGCCGCTCGTAGGGGAGATGGTCCTCTTCGGAGAAGAGCACGATGTGACCGTCGAAATCGTTCTCGCGCAGAGCTTCTGCGGTCTTCGCGCCGGCTAGTCCGCCGCCGACGATGGCGTATGTGTCAGACCTGGTCATGGTCGGAGCCTACTCAGATGGAGTCAGCTCGCCACAGCGTCGAGAATCTTCTCATCGAGCGACACCCTGACCAGCGCGGCGGCCACCTTGGCGCTCTTGCCCACCGCCAGCCGGCCCAGTTCGCGGTCATCGGTGGGCAGGCCCAGCGCGCGCGCCGCGTCGCGGGCCCGGTCGTCGAAGTAGGGGCGGACCCACGTCCACGTGTCCTGGACCTCGCGCAGGTAGATGTCCGCACCGGTCTGCCCGATACCGTTGAACTCCTGCAGCAGCTTGGCGGCGGCCGCGACGTCACAGTGCGCGGTGACCGCCAGCCGGCGCAGATCACCGCCGTACTTGTCCTTCACCATCGCCGCGATATCGGTGAGCCTGGGCGCCGAGCTTTCGTCGTACCGGGCATAGCTTGCGCGGCCGAACGCATCGATCATGGTCTTGCGGTCGGCGCGCAGCACCGCGTCGGGTGTGCGCAGGCCCGCGGTGAACAGTTCCCGGGCGGCTTCGACGGCGATACCCGCATCGATGGGCTTGCTGGCCAGCATGCACAGCACCAACAGCTGGAAAAGTGGTTTGGGCGTGTTCTTCAGCGTGATGCCGGCTTCATCGGCATACGAGGTCCCCGCCTGCTCGAGCAGACGCTTCACGACGTCGGTGCGATCAGACACCGGTGCCGAGTACCCCGAAGCCAGATCGGGAAACCCTCTACTTCGGGGGTAGTGAGCTGGCGAAATCGACGCCGCGGGTGACCCAGGACTGCAGTTGGCGGGTGGTTCGCACTCCGTCGTCGGCGACGCGTAACCACCCCCTGGTCTCCCGGCCCGCCATCACCATGGGGCTGACATGGTCCCGCTTGCACAACGTCGCGGTCTCATCCGGTGGGACGCGGACCATCAGTCCACCCTTGCTGCTGACCGCCACGGCCATGTTGCCGCCGATCAGGAATGCCAATCCGCCGAACATGCGCTTCTCGTCGACACCGCGCTCGGCGGCGAGGAGTTCGCGGATCCGATTGGCGAGGTCCTCGTCGTACGCCATGTCAGTCGAGGTCGACGCGGACGGTCAGAAGATCGCTGCCCATCATGCGCACGACGGCACTGTTCATCGCCGGCAGTTGACGCAATCGGGCCGCGGCGTCGTCGTCGGGCAGCAGATGCGCGACACCGGTGCGCCACTGGCCGTTGATGCGGACCCGAACCACCGGGTCGGCCTTGATGTTGAGCACGTAGTGCGAGTGCTCGCCGTGTTCGGAGACCATCCAGAACTGGTTGTCGACGACACGTCCGCCGACGGCGGTCAGGCGCGGCTGGCCGGATTTGCGGCCCGTGGTCTCCAACATGGTGACCGGCATCTTGCGCCCCACCGGATTCACGACGAGGCGCTGCATGGTGTGGACGACATTGCGCTTGAGCGTGTTCAGATCGGGCACTCAGGCCTCCTGGGTCGGCGTCCACCCGAGTCTAGGCCCGAGCCGCTGCGCGAGGTCGCTCACGATCTGGCGGTAGTCGTCCGCGGCGAACGTGAACGGCAGCGCGAATGCCACCTCGTCGGCCCTCTGAAAACCGGCGTGCTCGTACAACTGGTCGGCCAGTTCGTCGGAGGTGCCGACGTAATCGGGGGAGAACAGCATGCCGCGGGGACCCTGCGGGGAGGTGGTCCGGTCGAACCGGCCTGCCGCGTACTCGCGGTAACGCCGGATCTGGTCGTCGGTGGCGCCGTCGGTCGGGATCACCACCAATCCCTGTGACACACGCGCATTTTCGGGGTGGGGGTGGGCGGCGCGGAATGCGTCGATGTTCTGGCCCTGGATGGTGGCGAAGTCGCGGGAGTCCGTGCCTTCGATGCTGACCACCGAGCTGGTGAGGTAGTTGATGCCCTGCGTCCCGGCCCATTGCGCCGAGGACATGCCGCCGCCGTACCACACCCGGGATGCCAGACCGGGGGAGTGCGGCTGGATGCGGTTGGTGAATTGTTCGATACCGACGGTGCCCTCGAAATCGCTGACGGGTTCGCCGCGTAGCGCCGCCAGCAGTCGCACCACCCGATCCTTGGAGAAGTCCTCCTGGTCGTGGGTCTGCGGGTAGAGCGCCGTCTTGTAGTGGTCGTAGAGCATCGGCGTGCCCACCGAAACACCGGGGTTGATCCGGCCACCGGACAGGATGTCCACGGTGGCAAGGTCTTCGGCCAGCCGGAACGGGTTCTCCAGGCCCAGCGGGATCACCGCGGTGCCGAGTTCGATCCGGCTGGTGCGTTGGGAGGCCGCCGCCATGATCGCCACCGGTGACGAGATCCCCGGTTGCAGATGCCGGCACCGCAACCAGACGCTGTCGAAGCCCAGCTGCTCGGCGGCGACGATGACGTCGAGCGTCTCCTCGATGCCCGGTCGGGGGTCATCGGCGTCGAACCGGCCGATGGTCAGAAAGCCCAGCTTGCGCAGTGGCTGACCCCGCAATGGCATTGATGGCCCCTCCCGTTCTTCCGCCGAGCAGACGCAAGGGGCCCCTTTTTCGGCTGAATTCGGGGCCCCCCGCGTCTGCTCGCCTATGGAATTGTTACGCCGCGGCCGTCTGGACGTCGACAGCGGGCTCGAGGGCCAGCTTGATGATCTCGGCGACGTCGGTCATCGGCTTGACTTCCAGCGCCTCGAGCACCTCGGCAGGCACATCGTCCAGGTCGGGCTCGTTCCGCTGCGGGATGAAAACCGTTGACAGTCCGGCACGTTGGGCGGCCAGCAGCTTCTGCTTGACGCCACCGATCGGCAGCACCCGGCCGTTCAGCGTGACCTCACCGGTCATGCCGACATCGGCGCGGACCTGACGTCCGGTGGCCATCGAGACCAGCGCCGTCACCATCGTCACACCGGCCGACGGCCCGTCCTTGGGGACGGCGCCCGCAGGCACGTGGATATGGATCTTGCGGTCCAGTGCCTTCGGATCGACACCGAGCGCTTCGGCGTGGGAGCGGACATAGGACAGCGCTATCTGCGCCGACTCCTTCATCACGTCACCCAGCTGACCGGTCAACTGTAAGGACCCATCGCCTGGCGAATCAGTTCCAGCGGACCCGGCTTCGATGTAGAGCACATCGCCGCCGAGGCCGGTGACCGCCAGGCCGGTGGCCACGCCGGGCACCGCCGTGCGTTCCGCCGATTCCGGCGTGAACCGCGGGCGGCCCAGGAACTCGACGAGATCCGGCTCGTCGATGGTGATCGGGCTGGGGTCGGCGTCGAGTTTGGTGGTCGCCTTGCGCAGAGCCTTGGCCAGCAGCCGTTCGAACTGCCGCATCCCGGGTTCGCGGGTGTAATCGGCGGCGATCTTGCGCAGCGCGGCGTCGGTCAGGGTGACCTCGTCCTGCGACAGGGCCGCTCGTTCCTGCTGCCGGGGCAACAGGTAGTCACGCGCGATGGCGACCTTGTCGTCCTCGGTGTAACCGTCGATCTGCACCAGTTCCATGCGGTCCAGCAGCGCCGAGGGGATGTTCTCGATGACGTTGGCCGTCGCCAGGAACACCACGTCGGACAGGTCCAGATCCAGGTCCAGGTAATGGTCCCGGAACGTGTGGTTCTGCGCGGGGTCAAGCACCTCGAGCAGCGCCGCCGACGGATCGCCACGGTAGTCGGAGCCCACCTTGTCGATCTCGTCCAGCAGCACAACCGGATTCATCGAACCGGCTTCGCCGATGGCACGCACGACGCGGCCGGGCAGCGCACCGACGTAGGTGCGGCGGTGACCACGGATCTCGGCCTCGTCGCGCACACCACCGAGGGCGACGCGGACGAACTTGCGGCCCAAGGCCCGCGCGACCGACTCACCCAGCGACGTCTTGCCGACGCCGGGCGGACCGGCCAACACCATGACGGCGCCGGAACCGCGGCCACCGACCACGGCCATGCCGCGTTGTGCCCGCCGGGCGCGCACCGCCAGGTATTCGACGATGCGGTCCTTGACGTCGTCGAGACCGTGGTGGTCGGCGTCCAGGATTTCCCGCGCCGACTTCAGGTCCGTCGAATCCTCCGTGGTGATGTTCCACGGCAGGTCGAGCACGGTGTCCAGCCACGTGCGGATCCAGCCGCCCTCGGGGCTCTGCTCACTGGACCGCTCCAGCTTGCCGACTTCGCGCAGCGCGGCCTCGCGGACCTTCTCCGGCAGATCGGCGGCCTCGATGCGGCCGCGGTAGTCAGCTTCACCTTCTTGGCCATCCGGGCCCAATTCACCGAGTTCCTTACGGATGGCCGCCAGTTGCTGGCGCAGCAGGAATTCTTTCTGCTGTTTGTCCATCCCCGACCGGACGTCCTCGGCGATCTTGTCGTTGACCTCGACCTCGGCCAGGTGCTCACCGGTCCACGAGATCAGCTCCCGCAGGCGGTCGGCCACATCCTCGGTCTCCAGCAGCTGACGCTTCTGGATGTCGGTCAGGTACGACGCGTAGCCGGCGGTGTCGGCCAGCGCTGCCGGATCGGTGATCCGGTTGACCACGTCGACGATCTGCCAGGCCTCGCGGCGTTGCAGCATCGCCAGCAGCAGCTTCTTGTACTCGGCGGCCAGCGCCTTGGTCTCGTCGGTGGGTTCCGGATCGGCCACCTCGGTGACCTCGACCCACAGCGCGGCCCCGGGCCCGGTGGTGCCTGAGCCGATGTGGGCCCGACGCTCACCGCGCACCACGGCCGCCGCGCCGCCGCCGGGCACCCGGCCGACCTGCACGATCGAGGCCAGGACACCGTGCGTCGGGTAGCGGTCGTCCAGGCGCGGAGCGATCAGGATCTTGCCTGTTTCAGTGGCCTGCGCGGCATCGACCGCGGCACGGGCGGCATCGTCGAGTTCGATGGGCACCACCATGGTCGGCAGCACAATCGGTTCCGCGACGAACAGCACCGGCACACTCATTGGTTCGGACATCAAACCTCCAAAGTTGATTCTGATGCGCTCAACCTTGTCGGCGGCCGGTTTGTTCCCGGCTTGTGCTGACCGCGAAACGTCACGCCCTGGGCCGCGGGACCAGCCGTTCGAGTTGCGTGACGTGGGCGGGGGTCAGTTCGTCGAGGTTCGCGACACCCAGCAGCGCCATGGTGCGGTGCACCTGCTGCGCCAGGATCGCGATCGCACGGTCCACACCGGCCTCGCCGCCGGCCATCAGCCCATACAGATAGGCGCGTCCGACCAGCGTGAACTGTGCGCCGAGCGCGATCGACGCGACGATGTCGGCGCCCGACATGATGCCGGTGTCCAGGATCACCTCGGTGTCGTTGCCGACTTCGCGGGCCACCTCGGGCAGCAGATGAAACGGCACCGGGGCCCGGTCCAGTTGCCGGCCGCCATGGTTGGACAGCACGATGCCGTCGACCCCCAGATCGACCACCGCTTTGGCGTCGGCGAGCGTCTGGATACCCTTCACCACCAGCTTGCCGGGCCACTGCCCGGTGATCCAGGCCAGGTCATCGAAGGTCACCGATGGGTCGAACGTCGAGTTCAGGTAGTCGCCGACCGTGCCCGGCAGTCTGTCCAGTGACGCGAATGACAGCGGTTCGGTGGTCAGCAGGTCGAACCACCAGCGCGGCCGGGGCACGGCGTCGAGGATGGTCTTGGCGGTCAGCGCCGGCGGGATCGACATCCCGTTGCGGTTGTCCCGTAGCCGCGCACCGGCCACCGGGACGTCGACCGTGACCAGCATCGTGTCGAAACCCGCGTCGGCGGCGCGTTTCACCAACGCCATCGACCGGTCCCGGTCGCGCCACATGTAGAGCTGGAACCACTTGCGGCCGTGCGGAATCGCGGCCGCCACGTCCTCGATCGACGTCGTCGCCAGTGTCGACAACGCGAATGGGATACCGGCGCGGTCGGCGGCCAGGGCACCGGCGATCTCGCCTTCGGCGTGCATCAGCCGGGTGAACCCGGTGGGGGCGATCCCGAACGGCAGGGCCGTCGGGGCGCCGAGCACCTCGCGGGAGGTGTCCACGGTGCCGACGTCGCGCAGGATCGAGG
>CAMFLL010000374.1 GCA_945957405.1 uncultured Mycolicibacterium sp.
GTCGAACTGCTCGCGTAGTGAGCGCTCCAGCACGTCGCGGAACTCCGCGTTCACCGCCGAGACCGACCCCTCGCCCGCCCACTGCGGGTCGGCATGGGTGAATCGCAGGCGACCTTCCATGGAGACCCAGAACTGATAGAAGCGCAGCCAACGACGGTAGGCCGGAAAACGCTCCAGCAGGGTGAGATATGGAGCTGGCAGTTCCGACGAGTAGCCGGGGGTGGGCAGGATCCATGGAGGCGTGCGTTGAAACACCGTCAGCGCCTCGACCCGCTCGGCGATCGCCGGGCCGATTTGATAGCCGCTTGCGCCGGTGCCGACCAACGCCACACGCTTGCCCGCGACATCGGCAGTTTCCGGCCATGTGGCCGAATGCCACGACTCTCCCGCGAAGGTGTCCATTCCACGGATCTCGGGCAGCTTGGGCCTGTTCAGCTGACCGACCGCCGAGACCACGAAGTCGAACTCCTCGGCCGCCCCATCGACCTCCAGGAGCCACCGCTCCCCGGTCCACGTGGCGTTCGACACCTCAGCGCCAAAGCGCACAAACGGCAGCACACCTTCGGCTTCGGCGACGCTCTGGATGTAGTCGCGCACCTCATCACGAGTCGAGAAGTAGTGCCGCCAGATCGTCTGTGCGAACGAGTAGCTGTATCCGAAGTTGCTCGTGTCGAGTCGGCACCCCGGATACCGGTTCTCGAGCCACGTCCCGCCGAGGTCGAGGTTCTTTTCGAACAACACAAAGTCGATACCAGCCTGCACGAGTCGCGTCGCGAGAGCCACTCCGGAGATGCCTCCGCCGATGATGGCGATCCGACGGCCGCCCGCACGGTCGCCGAGATCGCTCGGCGGGCGGTCGGTGTCGACACCCCAGTTCAATTCCCTCCGCAGGAGCGGGATGTAGCCGGCGTCGCGTTGTCCCGTCATGTATTCGAGACACTGCAGCAGGAACTCGTCCGACAGTGGACGCAGCTCGAGATCGTCGGCCGTCAGGGACGCGAGGAGTTCGGCGATCCGTGCGCGCAGGTCGGCGATCACTTCAGGCTCGAGTCCCCCTTGGGCTAGCGCGCCGATGATCGGAGTCAGAAGCGCCGGACGGAACCTGTCCTCGAGAACCTCGGCATCGCGCCGAGACGAGGCGAGCGCGAGCAGGAGAGGGATGAGCTCGGCAACCGCTACACCGTCACGAATCTCGTTGTCGGCGAACGCCGATGCCGACGGGACGCCGTTGGTGAACGACATCAGTACCCCCTTCGAAAAATCAGTCAAGGTGTTCTCCACTGTTGGTTACTCCTACTCATGTCGAAAATTGCTGATGTCAGCCAGAGACCGGAGCGTCGGCGTACTGATCCCCGGTCGACGGATCGATCAAGGGAGAGCGATCACAGGCCTTGGGGGTGACGTACTCGCCGCCGATGAAGTTCGTGAGTTCCATTGAGAATCCTCTTGATTGAGGGAAATTGGTCTCGCGGTCAGCCTGACCGGACGGATCAGCCGATGTACCAGCCGCCGTTGATGTGAATGTTCTCGCCGTCGATGAAGCCACCGCCGTCGCTCGACAGGAATGCGACAGTCGCCGCGACCTCCTCGGCCGCGCCGAAGCGGTTCTGGGGAGTGGCCGCCAGGATCCGGTCCCCCATCGCTTTGATGTTCGGGCGCGCCATCGGCGTGTCGATGGTCCCGGGCGATACGGCATTGACCCGTGTCCGCGGCGCGAGTTCTCCTGCGAGTGAACGCGACAACGCGAGTACGCCGGCCTTACTCATCGCATAGTGGGCGTGGTTGACGCTGCCTCGGTGCGCAGCCACTGAGCTCAGGGTGACGATGGAGGAATTCGTCCGCAGCAGCGGAATGCACTGCCGGATCAACATGGCGACACTGGTCAGGTTGATCTGCAGCACGCGATCCAGGACGACGGCGTCCATCTCCGCCACGGGGTCAGTGGGATAGATGCCTGCGGCGGGCACCAAGATGTCGATCCCGCCGAATGCCACATCGGCATGTTCGGCCAGCCTGCTTGCTGCATCCGGGTCCGTCGCGTCGTACCGATGCGTCAAAACCTTGCCTACACCGCGAAGTTCGGCGACCAGCTCGTCGAGCTGGTTCTCGGCGATATCGGCGAGCAGGAGGTCTGCACCCGAGTCGCTGAACACGTGGGCGATCGCGCGGCCGATGCCGCCCGTTGCACCGGTGACCAGCACGACTCGCCCTGTGAAGTCGAAGACCACGTTCATCGGGTCACCGCCGTCACCGTTGCAGCGTTGAGCTGGCGGTCCAGTTGCTCGGCTGCGCGGGCACCGGACTCGATCGCCCCGTCGATCCATCCCGCCCATCCGTGCGCGACGTCCGACCCGGCGAACAGAACACTGCCATGCGGTTCGAGAAACCCAGGCGTATTCCGCATGATCTGACCTGGGCGGAACGCCATCCAGGTGCCCTGCGAGAAAGGGTCTGCGTTCCAGTCGTGGAAATCGGTACGCAGGACCTCGACGTTCGGAAGGAACTCGTGCACCGCCCTGGCGACAGCACCGGTGTCGCGCGGGTCGAGGTCGTCTGGGAGCGAGAATCCAACCATGTATGTGCCGTCCTGTGTGTGATATTCAGATGCGAGCCACTTGAAGACGGTGGTTTTACCTACGCCGAAGAAGTCCTCCTCCAGACCGCGCACAAGAATCCACACCTTGATGGTGTGGGCAGGCTGCCCGTCGGCGGCCATCGCGGCGTAAGCCCCGGTCAAGGCAGGCTCGAAGTCGATGTTGTGCCAGGTGTTGACCGGTGCAGTGACGACGAGACCGCGGGCTCGCAGCTCCTCGCCGGTACCGGTTCGCACTCGGACCTGACCGGAATCCTGCGTCACGGCAACGACACTGGTGTCTAGGCGCACCTCGGCGCCGGAGTCGGTGATCATCTTCTCGACCAGGCCGACCGTGCCGCCTTTCACCTTGTCGGTGAGTTCGGTGAGGTAAGCCACCGCACTGTTGTTGAAACCAGCTGTCCAGGTGAGGAAATGCAGAGCCGAAACCTCCGAGGGATCCACCCCCATGTAGAAACTTGGCCACGCCAAGACGAAATCCCTTGTTCGCGGGGGTAGCGCGAAATCATCCAGCCAGTCGCTTAGTGGGACGTCGAGGTCCTCGAGTCCGGGCTGACCCATTGGAACGCGTAGGAAGCGCACCCGCTTGGCTGCATGTGAGATTCCGGCGAGGACGCGCTCGAGATGCATCCACTCTGAGGCGGGCAGTGGAATTGTCGACCGGATGACCTCGCCGTTCAACCCCCATGCGTATTCGGACGGTTTCGGGCTTGGGAAGGTGGCCGTTTCGTAACGCGAGAGTTCGGCGGCGATGTGAGGCTGATACCGGGGGTTCACCCAGGTTCCGCCCATCTCGAGCATCATCGTGGTTCCGGCGAACTCCCGGTAGTGAACTCGGCCGCCGATCCGATTCCGGCCCTCGACGATCAAAACGGAGTGCCCCCGTTCCGCGAGGCCACGGGCCGCGGTAGCGCCGGCGAACCCGGCGCCGACAACGATGACGTCAGCGGTGAAATTTTCAGTCTCAGTGTCCATTTCGTACTCCGTGGTCGATCGTCGGCGCAGCTGATCAGGGCACACGCAAGCAGCTCTTTGTTTCAGATGACACCAGACGGGCTGGTTGCGATCCCGCTCGGCGGACTGGCCAACCTAGGTCGTGCCGAATCTGCGTGAATGCAGCGTAAGCAGCGTTGAACTGAGCGGCTTGACCCACAGAGACAGGACTGTTAGCAATTTCGGCCACATTGCCGATCACATGCGACAGCGTGGACTTTCGGCAGGGAGACCTCTACTGATGGACGTCGCGATAGGCCTTTGGCGCAGTCCCGTACTGGGCGGCGAAGGCTCGGCTGAACACCTGAAGGCTCGAAAAGCCGAACTGGCTGGCGATGAAGCTGATGGATCTGCCGCGATGGGCCGGCGACAGCATCATGTGTCGACATGCCTCAAGGCGCATTTCACGGATGACAGTGGCGACTGTCCTTCCGTGACGGGCGAAGAGGCGATGAAGTGTGCGCGGGGAGAGGAAGAACGCGTCGGCGACCAATTCGGCTGTGAGGTCCGGATTCTCGAGATTGCGTTCGATGAATCGAATGATGTCGTCGAACTGGCGGCGCGAAAGTTGCTCAGTGCCGGTCGGTCGGCTCAATTCCAGGGCGGCGGTGACAACCAGGTCGGCGATACCGGTGGCGAGTCGGATGACGCCGGATTCGGACATCACCCCGCCTTGCTGATAGAGGTCCAACAACAGGGGCGAGAGCAAGCGGCCCATCGGCACGTCTGGGCTTATGGTTCGAGCTGTCGCGTCATACGATTCGGACTCGCTGAGATTGATGTTTTCCCGGCGCCATGAGAAGTCGATGATGCGCGCGGGGCCGCGAAACACCATCGTGTACGGCCTGCTGCTCTCGACGAGAGTGAATTCGCCGGGTTCCAACGGAGCCGTCCGGCCGTCTTGGACAAGCATCCCCGAGCCGTCGACCAACATGGTGACGATCAATTCGTTGCCCGAGTCGCTGTTGATCATCGGCGTCGTGCGATGGAAACTCTGCGGCGTCCCGCGCAGGCTGACCGCTTTCATTCGGTCGAAATCGCGACGGGACAGGGAGGCGGAGAACGGACCGTCACCATCGGGTACCACGCCGAGCGCACCGTAGTTTTCGAACAGCGCGCCCGACCAGTCATCGATGTTCTTCGTCTTGATGCTCGTCAACCAAGGGCCGTCTTCTGCGCAATTCGTGTCCAACGAATCTTGTCTAGGCACGGTAGCTCCTAGTTGAGACGCTTTCGTCGGTGCCCAGCGCAGTAGCGCTGTTGTCGCCAGGGTATCCAATGAGCGTAGTGGTGTCCCGTCTAAGCCCGACAAGGCGGCCTCGTGCTGCGAGGGGCTGTCCGGAGATTTACAGCGGGGACCACTTGCCGGGGCAGTCGCAGCGGGTCACCATCGAAGGTGTTGAACCAAAACGACACCGCACTCGTGTCACACCGGAAGATTGGTGATGGACATTCGGAATCCGGCGTGACGCTGGTGCTCGACAACCAGCACGGCTCGGCATTGAGGCGCTGTGCGCACCGGTTGACGAGCAATGCGAGGACGTTGTGCAGGAGACGCTGTTGCGGACAGACGAACACCAGGAGGATGTCGGGGGCGATGAGCCGCCGACGCGTGCCCGGCTGTTCATCGTCGGCCCCAACATGATCTCGGGGCCGCCGGGGACGGGCGGATCGGATGAACTCGACGCGGCTCTGGACCGGACGCTGGTCGCGGACGCGTTCGCGCAGCTGGCGGCCGAACATCGGGCGGTTGTTCGACGCGCGTTCTATTACGGCTGGTCTACCGCGCAAATCGGCGCCGATCTGGGAATCGACGACGCTGCTGTGAAATCGCGCCTGCACGATGCACTGCTCGCCCTGCGGCAGACGCTGCAGGAAAGGGGGTCGGAGCAATGACGGCCTATCCGTGGCTGGGACCATCGGTCCCTGACGGCAGCGGACCTGACGACCACAAGTACACCCGGTGGGACGCGGCCTACGTGCTCTCGGCATTGACCGAGCCCGACCGACGTGAATACGAGACGCACCTGGACGGGTGTCAGTCATGCCAGAACGCCGTGGCCGAACTGAGCGGTATGCCGGCCCTGCTGTCGCTGATGGACCGCGATGACATCGCCGAAGAAGACGACCCGATCCCGGTTCGACCGCCGCAGCCACAATCGCACCTGGTCGGCCGGCGGCAGGAGTTGTCCACCGTTGCCGGCTTGCTGGAGCAGGCGCTCGACGGCCACGGCGCAGCCGTGGGTATCGTCGGTTCTCCCGGCATCGGCAAGAGCCGTCTTGTGCGCGAAGTTTCCGCAATGGCAAGCACTTTCGGTGTCGATGTGTTCAGCGTCGTCTGCGAATCGCACACCAGCCAGGTGCCCTTCCACGCCGTGGCACACCTACTGCGCGCCGTGACCGGCGTCGAAGGCCTCGATCCGTCCGCCGCCCGGGCGCGGATCCGGGCCCAGGCTCCCGTCGCGGAACCTGAGGATTTGTTGCTCTATGACGACCTGCTCGGGATCGCCGATCCCGATGTGGACTTACCGCGGATCGATCCGGATGCTCGTCGGCGACGGCTGACGATGCTGGTGAACGCCTCCTCGTTGGCCCGCCAGGCCCCGGCCGTCTTCGTCATCGAGGACGCCCATTGGATCGACGAAGTCAGCGAGTCACTGTTGGCGGATTTCGTCACGGTGATGACGCAGACCCGCTCGCTGGTGCTGGTCACCCATCGACCCGAATATCGGGGCCCGTTGACCCGAGTGGCTGGGCTGAACACTGTCGATGTCGCGCCGCTGAGTGAGCAGGAGACCGCAGCGCTGGTCTCCGAGCTGCTGGGCCCGGATCTCTCCGATGGGATGCTGAGCCAGAGAATCGCCGATAGATCGGCCGGCAATCCCTTCTTCGCCGAGGAGATCGTTCGCGAGCTGACCGAGCGCGGCGTGCTGCGCGGCCAGCCGGGTGCGTACCTGTCGGCCGCAGAGATTGACGAGGTGAGCGTGCCGGTGACGCTGCAAGCCACCATCGCCGCTCGCATCGACCGACTCGATGCACCGTCGAAGCGCACGTTGAGCGCAGCGGCGGTGCTCGGTGCGAGGTTCGACCTTGACCTGCTGGCAGCACTGGGAGTTGAACCCGTCGTCGACGACCTGTTGGACGCTCAGCTGGTCGACCAGGTGCGCTTCGCCCGGCAGCCGGAGTACGTGTTTCATCATCCGTCGATCCGCACCGTGGCCTACGAATTCCAGCTCGCGTCGGATCGCGCCGAGCTGCACCGGAGGGTCGCCGCCGCGATCGAATCACGTGACCCACTGGCGGCTGACGAGAATGCCGTTCTCATTGCCGAGCACCTCGAGGCGGCCGGCGATCTGCATGCCGCCTACAGCTGGCACGTCCGTGCCGCGGCCTGGGCGACATTCCGCGTCATCGGGTCGGCATGGCGGAGCTGGGTACGGGCCCGTACGATCGCCGATGCGCTGCCC
>CAMFLL010000375.1 GCA_945957405.1 uncultured Mycolicibacterium sp.
TCACGATGTAGGTCAGACCACCCGACGCGATCTCCTCGGAGCCCAGGTCTTTGACGGCCATGACTGCGAACAGGATCAACAGGGCGCCGAAGACACCTGACGCGAGCAGCGCCCGGATGATCGCCCGCGGTCCGTTCTTGCGCGGATTGATGGTCTCCTCACTCAGGGAGGTGGCCGAGTCGAATCCCCACATCACGTAGAGGCCGAGCAGCAGGCACAGCATCAGCGCACCGAGATAGCCGGAGCTGTAGTTGTTCTGCGCACCGTTGGTTTCCATGACGACGGCCGGGCTGCGCTCGGCATGGAAGAGCAGCAGGACCATCAGGGCCAGCGCCGCAACCAGTTCGACGGTTACGCCGATGTTGTTGACCATTGCGCGAACCCTGGTGCCGCACAACAACACCAACGTCGTGCCGACCAACATCAGCGATCCGAGGATGACCGAGTTGATGCTGGCGTCATTCGGGCCCGTGCCGTCCCCGTAGATCCAGAACACCGAGGAGATGCTCGGCAGGATGGCCTGCATCGCCAGGGCGACTGCGGCCGAGGACACGACGAGCGCCAGGATCATCGACGACCCGGCCATCCAGGCGATACCCGGCCTGGCGATGTGTTTGGCCCAGTTGTACACCGACCCGGTGAGCGGGTATTTCACCGCCAATTCGGCGAAGATGAGCGCGAAGAGCATCTGACCGCCGATGGCGATCATCCAGGCCCAGAACGATGCTGGTCCTCCGCTGGCGTAGGTGAAACCGAACAGCAGAAACATCCCGGTCAGGATCGAGATGAACGCGAACCCGGTCGCGAACGTCGAGAACTGCCCGAGCGACCGGGTCAACTCCTGCCGGTAACCAAGCTTCGCCAGAAGCTGATCGTCCTCGTGGTGGTCGTAATCCGCCATTGCGTTGGCCTTCCTCCAGTCTGAGACGTGCAACCGATGGCACCTAATCGGCAATCGGTAATATCTTACCGATTACTATCCGACAGGAGGGCGGGGCTGTCAACCGGTAGATGAGATATTTTGCCTATTTCAATGTGATCGGTGACATGTAGTATAGAACCGGACAGGAAACTCAATCGCAGCCGACCAAGATGGAGTACGACGATGCACGACGCTCTCGCCGCTGAAACTGGCCACCGTTGGCAGAACTGGGGAGGCAACCAGAGCTTCGACTATGTGGAGGCCGTCGTCGCCGCGAGCGACGACGACGTCGTCGCAGCCGTGCGCGGTGCGGCAGAACTGCGGCGGGGTATTCGCGTCGCGGGTAGTGGTCACTCGTTCACTCCGATCGTGCAGACAGAGCACACCCTGCTCGACATCGTCCGGCTCGTCGGCGTCACCGCAGCCGATGAGGCGACCCGGCGCGCGACGGTCCGCGCCGGTACCTGCCTCGCCGACGTGGGTGCGCCACTGTGGGATCACGGGCTTTCGCTGGCCAACCAGGGCGACGTCGACGCGCAGACCATTTCCGGAGCCATCGCCACCGGCACCAAGGGATCGGGCCCGTTGTTCGGCAGCTTGTCGTCGACCGTGCGGGGGGTGCGCCTGGTCAACGGCCTCGGCGAGATCGTCACCATCGGCGAGGACCGGCCTGACCTTCTCCACGCCGCGCAGGTGTCGGTCGGCATGCTGGGCGTCTTCCTCGACCTCACGTTGCAGTGTGTGCCCGCCTACAAACTGCGTGAGCAGAACGCCGTCCTGCCGTTCGCCGACGTGGATGCCCGCTGGGACGAATTCCTTTCCGGGTATCGGCATTTCTCGTTCTGGTGGTTACCCACCGACAAGTCCTCCGCGATGTATGACCTCGGTGACCTACCCAGGGATCACTGCGTGGTCAAACTGCTGACCGAAGAACCGGCAGGCGCGGCAGACGTCGACGGCGAACCCGGCGCGCGGACCGGCCGCGCCCATCTCATCTACCCCGACGCCACCACTGACGCGCGGTTCCACGAACTGGAGTACATGGTGCCCGCCGAGCACGGTCGGGCGGCGATGGACGTCGTCCGTGATCTGATGCTGACCCGCCACACCGACCAGATCAGCCCGGTCCAGATTCGCTGGCAACAGGCCGATGAGGCGTTCCTGTCGGCCCAGTACCGACGGGACACCGTATCGGTGTCGGTATCGGGTAATCCCGGCACCACCTACGAGCCTTTCCTACGCGATCTCGATCGCGAGCTCCAACAGTTCGACGCGCGACCGCACTGGGGCAAGATCCATTACCTCACCCGCGACAGGGTCGAGGCGCTCTACCCCGAATACGAAGCCTTCCAACAGATCCGGCGTGACTTCGACCCCCACGGCATCTTCTTGAACCCGCACCTGCGCGAACTGTTCGGTTAAGAGGTGAACGCGGGCGTCGGCGCATCGGGCCGGATCAACCCGGCGAGCCGCAGGTCATTCCACACACCATCGGGGATGTCGGCACCGAGGGCAGCCATGTTGGCGGCCTGCTGGTCCCGTGTCGACGCCCCGACGAGGGCGCTGGCCACCGCGGGATGGGCAAGGACGAATTGCAGTGCCGCGGCGGCGATCGGGACACCGTACTGCCGGCACACGGTTTCGATGGCGTGGACGCGCGCGACCACCGCATCGGCCGGCGGTCCGTAGTTGTGATGGGCGCCCGCGACGGCGCCGGTGGCCAGCACACCGCTGTTGAAGATGCCGCCCAGGATCAGTGATATGCCCGTGTCCGCGCACAGGGGGAGCAGGTCGTCGAGCGATTCCTGCTCCAGCAAGGTGTAGCGGCCGGCCAGCAGGAAGACGTCGAAGTCGGCCCGGTGGGCGGCTGCCACGCAGACATCGGCCTCGTTGACGCCCATCCCCACCGCGCCGATCACACCCTGGTCGCGGAGCTCGATCAGCGCGCGTGCGGCACCGGTGATCGCCTGGTCGAACACCGCGGGCTGGTTGTCGCCGTGGCCGTAGCGGTCGCAGTCGTGGATGAACACGATGTCGATCCTGTCGGTCAGCATGCGCTGCAGGCTGTCGTCGATGGACCGCATGGCTCCGTCGTAGCTGTAGTCGTAGACGATCCCCATCGGCGGCAGGCCGGTCCACATGTCGTCGTCCGGGTTGGGGGGTGACGGCCGCAGCAGTCGACCGACCTTGGTGGCCAACAGGTACTGGTCGCGCGGCCGTCCGCGCAGCGCGCTGCCCAGCCGATTCTCCGCCAATCCGTGGCCGTACATCGGTGCGGTGTCGAACAACCGGACACCGCGATCCCAGGCGTCGTCCACGAGGTCCCTGCACGTGTCTTCCGCCAACGCGCGGAAGCGGTTGCCCAGTGGCGCAGAACCGTATCCGATGCACGTGGTGTAGAGGTCGGTGGCGCCGATCCGTCGGCGCTCGGTGATGTCGTGCATCAGGACTTGACGATGAAACCGGCGTCGATGGTCAGCTTCGATGCGGTGACATACCGACCGGACTCGCCGACCAGGTACAGGATTGCGCGACTGACGTCGACCGGTTCCATCCACGGCACCGGCAGGATGTGCGTACTCGCGAACGCGCCTTCGACCGATTCCCGAGTGGGGTTGGGATTGTCCGGCTGGAAGAGTCCCCATACGTAGGGGTTCTGGATCATGTTGGTGTCGACACAGGTTGGGTTCACCGAGTTGACCCGGATGTTGTACTGCCCGAGTTCGCGCGCCAGGCAGGTCATGAGGCCGGTGATGGCGTGCTTGGATGCGGCGTAGGAGGACATGTTCTCGGCGCCCTTGAGCGCTTCGGTGGAACCGATGAATACCACCGAGCCGCCCTGACCCTGCGAAATCAAAGTTGGCACAGCCGCTTTCACCGCATGCCAGGCTCCGGTCAGATTGATGTCCACCATCTCGCGCCAGGCGTCGGTGGTGATCTCCCAGGTCTTTCCACCCGCGCAGATGCCTGCGTTGGGTACCACGATGTCGACGCGCCCCAGCTGACTCAGACCCCGTTGAAAGGCCTCGTTGACCTGGTCGTAGTCGCGAACATCGGCCTGGGACAACACCACTCGTCGGCCTTGCTCTTTGATGAGCCGTTCGGTCTCTTCGAGGTCGGCCTTGGTGGAGCCGGGGTAGGTCGTCGAATCGATCTCACCGCACAGGTCCAGTCCGATGATGTCGGCGCCCTCGCGCGCCAGTGTGAGTGCGTGTGAGCGCCCCTGGCCCCGCGCCAAGCCGGTGATGAATGCTACCTGGCCGTCGAGTTGCCCCATGGCGGTGGTCCTCTCAGTGATGTCAGCGTGTCAGGAACGCAGGCATGTGTGCGCGATGCGACTACGGCGAACGATATCACGGCAAAAAGGCAAAAACGATCGGAATTCCGATCGGATTGGGTTACGGTGTCCCAACAATTGAAAATGTGCCGACACTCGCTGCGAGTCGGGCGCTTATCGCGCTCCATGGGCCGACTTTGCTCAGCACCACGACATTTCCCTCACCTCACCACCGGTGCACTCGGAGCTGTTCGGAGCAATGTCCGCCGCGTTCGGAATGCCGAACGGCGAACGCTGTCGTCGCCGCAGGTATCCGACACCTATGGCCGACCGGGGAACTGGGAAAGCCGGTAAGGAACAACCATGAGAGTCAGATCGTCATCGGCCCTGCGCAAGGTGCGTGGGGTCAGCGCCGCCATCGCGGCCGGACTGCTGGTCGCCGCGAGCCTGGCGGCGTGCGGCGGTTCGGAAACCAGCGATACCAACACCCTGAACGTGCTCACCTGGCAGGGTTATCACGAGCAGCCGTGGCTTGATGAGTTCACCAAGGAGACCGGTGTCAAGGTCAACGCCGTCAATGTCGGTTCGCCCGATGAGATGTACGCCAAGATCAAGGCCAATCCCACCCAGTTCGATATCGCGCTGGTGACCTCGGGATGGTTCGACAACTACGCCAAGGCTGACCTGCTGGAGCCCATCGACGCCAGCAAGCTCACCAACACGCCGAACCCCGGCTTTGACTGGAAGTCAGTGGCGTCGTCGGACGGCAAACAATATGGGGTGCTGTACAACTGGGGCGATCAGCCGATGGCCTGGCTCCCCGGCAGCATCCCCAACACGCCGGAGATGGCCAAGTACCTGGACGATCAGGGCCGCCCCAATGACTGGAATATCTACTGGGATCCCGCTTTTGCCGGGAAGGTTTCGATCTTCGACGACCCGACGTCGGTACTCCCGATGATCCCGTTGGCGCTGGGCATGAGTGATCCGTTCCATCTGACACCCGAACAGTTCACGCAGGTGCAGGAGAAGCTGACCGCGCTGCGGCCACAGGTGAAGCGGCTGACGTCCGGATTCAACGACCAGGTATCGCAGTTCGCCAATGGCGAGGCCACCATCGGCTACCTCAACATCATCTCCGAGGTCGGCATGCTGGCCAAGGACGGCAAGAAGCTCGAGGTCAACCATGAGGTCAAACAGGGCGTGCCGGCGTGGAGCGACAACTACTCCATCACCAAAGAGGGCGCCAAGAAGGCCGATTCGGTGTACAAGTTCATCAACTACACCCTGGATGTGCCCTGGCAGGCACGCTTCATCGGCACCAGCAGCAACTCGGGCACACTCAGTCTGGACCAGGCGAAGTCGCCGGCTGCCGTACAGGCCGGCTTGACGGCGGATGCGTTGGCGCAGACGTTGATCCCCGCCACCGCGTCCGGTGAGGCGTTCTTCAAGTCCATGCGGTTCTATCAACCGGTGGAAGATCTCAACAAGCGCGTTGAGATGTGGAATCAGTTCAAGCTGGGCATCAGCAGCTGACCCGAGGTAAACAGGTCTGGCCGCCACCGATTCGGTGGCGGCCAGTCTCGTCGTGCCGTGCGCTGGTGAGACGTCAGTGGTGTGAGGCGGCCTTGTGCAGCCGAGACAACGTGCGCATGGTGCGGATGGTCTCGTCAGCCGTGATCTCGGGATCGGCGACGCCGAGAACGGCATCGGCGAAGTTCTCCGTCTCGAGAAAGTACGGGTTCTCGGCGCCCTCGGGTAGGACGTGTCGAGTTCCTGCAGCAGTGCAGATCTCGAGTGAGTCGGGTGGCTTGTGGCTGTACCACGGGCAGGCCAACGTTGCGGATCCGCTGCTGCCGATCACGGTCACGCCGTAGCCCGCCCGGGACCGCATCGAGCAGTCGAACATGGCCACGACGTCACCGGGATAGCGCATCATCCCGTAAAACCGCTCATCGATGCCGTTGGCATCGTCGACCTGGGTCGCGACCAGCGAATCCGGTTCCGCATCCACCAGATAATTGCACATGCTCACGGGGTAGGAGCCGACGTCGCGCAGCGCCCCGCCGTCCATACCAGGCTGGAACCGGATGTCGGCCGCGGAGTCCTCGGCAGGGTAGGTGAACCAGGATCTGATGGTGTGGATGGCACCGAGCTCACCGGAATCGACAACCTGCCGCAGCACATGGGTTTTCGGGTGATGCCGGTACATGAACGCCTCGGCGAGCCGCACGCCGCGAACATCGGCGAGCGTGAACAGCTCGGCCGCCTCGACCGGATCCGCGACGAACGGCTTCTCGCACAGCACATGTTTACCGGCCAGGATGGCCCGACGGGTCCACTCCGCATGGAGATGATTGGGCAGCGGAATGTATACGCAGTCGATCGTCGGATCGTCGAGCAGCGCGTCATACCCGCCGACCGCAAGCGGAATATCGTTGTTGTGCGCGAACTCTTCTGCGGCCGGCAGGTTCCGCGACGCCACCGCCACAAGTTCGTTCTTACGGGAACGCTGCAGGCCCGGGATCACGTCCGACGAGATCCTGGCCGTCGACATCAGTCCCCAGCGCAGCGGGGTGCCAGTGTCCATGGGCGGTTCAGTTCTCAAGCTGGACAACGGTTCTGGACTCGAGCTCGGGGGCGATCAGCTCGTTGATGACCCGTTGATGCTCGGGGTGATCACGGTAGGTGGTGAAAAGGTCGCGATCATCGAATATTCCGACCACCGCGAAATCGTAGGCACCAGGGGTGAGACCGACGTCGGGTCCGCACGTGTAGTTCTGGACGCCGTCGAGTTGGGG
>CAMFLL010000376.1 GCA_945957405.1 uncultured Mycolicibacterium sp.
CCGAAACCTTGAGCGTTTGCTACAATCTCGGGAGCACCTTGCCGAAAGCTATCTCTTACCAGCTCACGGGATAGCGGGGCGACGTGACCCGCCTTTGCTGGCACGATTTCGAGTTCTAGAATTTCCGGGTCACCGGCGGCCAGTTCGGCACCTTCGGCCACGAACGTTGCAGCAGGCAGACCGGACAAAACCGGCACCCTGTATTCCCGGCTCGCCGTGGTGATGACGTTGCTGACCCGCATGGCTACCGACGCCCGGACGGCGGCCGCGATGACCAGGTCGCCGAGTTCGTCGGGAACGACGAGACCATGACTGTTTGATGTGCTGAGTGACATTGCTAGACAACCCCTTTGGGTGAACGACGTGGATTCCGTTCACGGGGTTGGGCGGTGCGCCTCAGATCCCGTCGCCCCTACAGGGCTGTCGGTGCGGTCGGCGGTGGCCATCCGGCCCGCCGCGATCAACCGCACCGCCATACTACCGCCGCCCCAGTGCGTCACCAATGGTTTTCGCAAGGCCGGTCTTGCCGCCTGTGCCGACGCCCCCGGTCCCCTGCTGAAGGTTCGCGCGGACCCCGTTGCCCATGCCGAACTCCTCCCGGGCCGCCTTGCATGCGGCCGCGACGGCGGCGCGGTCTACCGTTCCGTCCTCCTGGATGAATGCGGCGGCGTCGTGGCCTGCGGCGGCCAGCAAGCGGGGGTCTGTATGCGCAGCGCGGGCCACCTCGTTGATGACGTCGGCGCGCATGGCATCCAGCTGCCCGCGCAGCTGGTCGCGCTCGGCTTCGGCGGCCTGCGCGCGACGTCGCAAGCTGGCCTCACGATTCCGGCGGCCTCCCTGCTGGTCGCCCTGGTCGTCATCGGCGTCGTCCTGGTCGTCTTCGACATCCTGGAGGTCACTGTCGAGCTGATCTTCATCGCCCGGGAGAACGTCATCGGCGGGTTCGTCGGCAGTATCCGAATCACCCTGCGACTGTCCATCATTGATCACTGTCATGGTTCAGTTCATCCTCTCGTACTGGTCTTGCAACTGCGGCCACTCACGACGGCGGATGCCACCGCTTGGATAGCTCACGAACGTGACCGCACCTGCGGGCACCGTGAAGCCGAGGTAGATCAACAAAGCGCGCTCGGCGGCCGTGGTGGGACGCTCCCACCCGCTGGTGGCCGTGAAGCCGCGAAAGTTGTCGGCGGCCTTGAACTGGACAGCGCGCCGCCACACCTCGGGGTCAACCCGCCGCAGGCCCCGGCGTTCGTAGTCGGCGCTCTGCGTTTGATCCTCGCGCCGCTGCAGCTCATCGGGCAGTGCGCTATCCCAGATCAACCAGCCCCGAACATCGTCCCAGCCGCGGTGCACGACGCCGCTCAAGTCGATGTCGTCCAAGCTGTCATTCGTCGTCATCTCATGTCTCCCTTTGTCTTTCAACCCTTGGCCACATACCGCTGACCCGCCAGCACGCCGGTCAATCTGTATGCGGGCTCTCGACTCGCCCACTCTGCGCACGGTCCCCGGGCAGGGCACCGACCACACAACTCCAGCGCCCCGCTGACGTCGTGTTGACCATCGGCATCAAATAGGCGATGTCGCCCCCGGCAGAGCGCACCCGGAAGTCTCGGCGTGTCGCGCAGCACGGCGGCCAGCAGGGGCAGCCAGCCCCCGTTGTCCGGCACGCGCGCCGGTAGACGCGTCGGCGTGGTCACGCGTTCTCGATGTCGAAGAATTCCCGCATCCGGCGGAACACCGCGGGCAAGCCAACGTCGTACCGCAGCCGTAGTGCCACAGCGGCCAGCTCGACCGCGGCACCCGCCAGATCCAAAGCGCCGAACTCGCCCACGGCCTGCTCAGTCAGCTCGGCCACGTGCAGTTCCTGCGATCGTTCGCGGCCCTCGGCCAACGCGACGATGGCCAGCCGGAGCCGGAGCCATTCGTCATCCAACCCTGCCTCGATGGCCCGCTGATGAAGGTCGCTTCGCCAGTGCCCCCAATACACTGCGGGCCGGTGAGAACGTGCCGCGCTTGCGATCGTGTCGACCGACTGAATCACGAACCACAGGGGCTCGACACGGCCGTCCAATATCACCTTGTGGACGGCGGACTCGCGCCCGGCGAAGACGTGCTCCACAGCCTGAATCCATGCCCGGACCGCCCTGTGCGGGGCGGCCGCGGTCCAGCTCGGTTCGGCGGTATCAGTGCTCATCGTTCGTTCCTCTCCTCGGTCGTCGTTGTTCTCGTCGTCGGCCACCTCGATGCTGACGTGGCAGCCGGGGTAGCACAGCCGCATGGCGGGGCAGCCGGGGCAACGGACCCGGCCCGAGTTCATTTGTGTGTCAACGGTTGTCATAGGAATCTGTCTTTATCGGGGGGTCTGCGCATCGGGACAAAAGGGACACAAGGGACAAAACCCGGCGGCACTGCCCTTGTGTCCCTTGTGTCCCTTTTGTCCTGTAGTCCGCGACCCGGTTGCACTCATGCTTTTGTCCCTTGTGTCCCTTTTGTCCTGTAGTCCGCGACCCGGTAGCGCGGCGACGCTGGGCGGCCTCCGGTCGGCTTTGGGGCATCGTCAACCCGGATGACATAGCCGTGGTCGACCAACATGGACACCACGGGCCGTAGCTCGGCAACGGTGCGGAACCGTTTCGCCGTGCGCAGCATGTCGCGCTCGGTCAGCTCGGATTCGCCGGTCGCGATGATGCGCTCCAGGAGGTAGGTGGCGGCGGCGGTCGTCTGGTCGCTGCCCATACGGTGGAAGACATTCACCGCACACGCCACGTAGTAGCTTCCGATGCGTTCGGCCCGGTCGATGGTGTCCGCCTCGACCGGCTTGCGTGGACCGAGGTCGGGGCCGTGCTCGGCAAGGTGAATCATTCCCGCGATGCGGGCCACGGCACCAACGTATTTCGCCCCCCAATCGGCCAGTGAGCCCAGCTCGGCATCCGGTGCCAACATTGGCTCTATCCGTCGTTCGACCTCTTTGATGGCCTCCTGGGCGTCGGAGGTGAGTACCAGGATGGCCGGGTCCCCAACCCATTCGGCCATTCCGGCGGCCAGCGCTGATATGGCGGCCTCGTACTCATGGGCGGTCTCGCCGGGGACGGGCGGTGGCGCGATTGCGCGCCTGCCGACCTTCGATGCTGGCAGCGCGTAGAGGAATCGGGCCAACAACCCTCGGCCGCGAAACTCCCGGTTTGCTGCGATGGCGTCCAGGACGGATGGCTGGATCATTACACCGAGGGTCAAAGCGGGCCGTGGAATGTATTCGGCCTCCCGGCCTTTGCGGTCCACCTTGACCATGTCGCCCGCGTGGCCCTTAAGCCACACGTCCAGGTTCGCCTTCTGGCTGTAGCGCCCGGCGATGATGTCCAAAATGCCGCCCTCGGCGCTGAGGATGGCCAACCGTCCGCCCTGTTCAGCAAGCAGTGACCCGGCCGCCTCCGGGGTGACATCGTCGGCGACCAGGCGGGCAACGGGTGGCACTGTGATGCCTTCAGCGAACGCGGCGGCACCGATGGCATCAGCCAGTGCCCGGTCCCGTTCGGCGGCAGAGGCATTGGCGGCGGCGCGGCGCTCCTGCTCTGCTTCTTTTGTGGCCACCTCCTTGCGCGTCGCCGCCTCCAGCCGGGCGGCGGCACCCTTGTCGACAAGCTCGCGTTCGACGGCCAGTATCGGCGCTGCCATGGTCCGCATCACTGACGATTTACGCTCACCGGGCGCGGCGACCGTTGCCGTGTAGAGGCACAACGGCTCTCTCCAGCCGGGGCGTACTTCGACCTCGGCATGCCCCCCGGTGCAGGCCGATACGACGGCAAGCGCGGCGGTGCCAGCCATGGCCGGATCGGTTTGCGTCGCCACGGCGACAGCGGCCACCATATCGGCGACGGCGGGGGGCAGACTTTCCGAAGGGAAGGGAGGTACTTCGACCGACCTAGTGAGCGGCACCGGTTGATCGGTGGAGACAAAAGGGCCACAAGGGACAAAAGCCTCGTTACCCCCCTTGTCGTCGGGCGGTCCATCCGGCGATGGCACATCGGCGTACGGGTCGGCCGCATGCCCGTTGCTGTGCTGTTGCTCGGCGGCCAACTGGTCGCGCTCCCACTGTGCCGAGCACTCGTAAACCTCCCGACCCGAGGCCAGCGTCCCGAGGTGGCGGTTCTCAAAGGTCACGCGGCCAGCTCCCAGCGTTCGGCGACGGCGGCCACGAGGCGGCGATGCGCGCCACCGCGTCGCCAGAGTCGCCGCATTACTGCGACGTCGGGAGCGGGGGGCAGTCCGAGGCGCAGCAGGGTGGCTGCGGCGGCCTGCCATGCATCGTCGGCATGCTCAGTCGGCGGTGCGTCACTGTGGCGGCACGGCCATGGGTCGGTGCACCTGCACACCAGCGGGGGCAGTCGGTGGGCGGCCTCACGTCGGCGGTGCAGGGGGGCCAATCGGTGGTGCTGCTCTAAGGTAGACACGAAGACTCCTTCAATTGCGGCGCACCGAATCTGGCGAGTGACGGTGCGCCGCAGTCATGTTCAGTCGCGGGCGATGACCTCGTGTATGACGCTCAAGAATTCGTCCGCGTCGGGTGTCTCGGCAGCGATTTTCGCCAGCGCGTTGACCGCCCCGGCTAGGTGCTTGTGCAGCCCGTGTCGACTGTGGCGGAACACCGTCAGGGCCGCGACCGGGTTACCGGCCATCTGATGCCGCAGCGACGAAACAATGTCGTCGGCGACTTCGGTGGCCTCGGATGCGGTGACGGCGGCCGGGTGATCGCGCTGCTCCGCCAGCCATTGATCTACGTCCGCCTTCAGCCACTTCCTGCGGCGGCCCAGCTTGAAGGATCGCGGACCCTCACCCAGGGTGGCCCAGTACCGCCACGTGCTGGCAGGGATGCCGGTCCGCGCCTCCAACTCGTCGGAAGACAGATACTCAGTTTCGATCTCGGCGCTCACAGGCCAACCTCTCTTGCCGCCGGGGTATGTCGGCCGAATTGGTGAGGTCCACCGTTTCGGCAAATATCCATGTGTCACTCATGGTGAGTGGCCGACCTAGCGCAAGTCAACGCAAAACAGTAAAGTGCACCGTTATGGGAAAACGAACCTCCTGGGCGCACGACCGATTCGGTAAGCAGCTACGCGCCGAGCGTGAGCGCCGCGGATGGACTCAAGCCGAGCTGGCCGAGAAGGTCACCGCGCTCAACATCGGAATCGGGATGCACTGGACGACCATCGCGAAGGTCGAAAAGGGTGACCGCATGGTGAAAGTCGATGAGGCTGTGGCATTTTGCGACCTGTTCGACGTCAGCCTTGATGCGATGCTCGGCCGCGGCCAGCGCGATGACCTCGGGTACGCGCTCCGACTGGTGACCGATGCCGCCCGCCATGGGGAAGCCAGCGCGGGCAGCATCGCTAAGTCGTTGGGAGACCACCTCGATGCAGTCAAGGGGCTCGACTTCGACGCCCGCGACGAACTGGTCCGCGACACGCAGATGGCGCTGGACTACTTGCACGACGCCGCCGCAGCGCTGGGACTCGTGGCCCGGTTCGGCTTGCCGACTGATGCCAGCCTCGGCCCCCGGGAAGATGGCGGACTCATGGTTGATGAGGTGGGTCGCCAATTCTCTCGCTGGTTTGACGACCACACCCGCGCCGCGCTGACAGAACGCCACCGCCAACAACGCGAAGAGGAGCAGCAGTGACCACCGCAACCGCTACGAAGCGCCGCCGTCGAGCCGGTGTCGAGGACCGCTGGCACAAGTCCGTCGTGGATGCCGATGGCAACAGCCGCGCCGAGCGCAGCGCCAACTACGGCAAGGGATCACGCTGGCGGGCGCGCTACGTCGATGATCAGGGCCGGGAGCATGCGAGGGGCTTCGGCACGAAGGCAGCCGCCCAGACGTGGCTGAACAAACAGATCAGCGACCAGGTCACCGGGACGTGGACAGACCCGAAACTGTCCGGGGAAACGTTCGGGACGCTGGCGGAGCGCTGGTACGGCACGAAGGCCGCGAGGTCACCCAAAACGGTCGCCGGGTATCGGTCGATCCTCGACACGATCGTGTTGCCGCGGTGGCGGGACGTGCCGCTGCGAGATGTTCGATACGACGATCTGCAGGTATGGGTCACGGGCCTGACGGTGGACGGGTCGGTCCGATTCGAGGGCAAGGGCCTCAGCGCGTCGCGGGTGCGGCAGACCCATCAGCTCGTCGGCGCGGTCCTCAAGTTCGCCGTGCGAGCGAAGCATCTGCCCGCCAGCCCCGCCGAAGGTATCGAGTTGCCGACGCTGCCCGAGACCGAGCAGCGCTACCTGAGTCATGAGCAATTGCACCGGCTGGCGATGGCGTCGGGGCGGATGCGCACATTGGTGTTGGTCCTCGGTTTGTGTGGCCTGCGATTCGGTGAGGCGGCCGCCCTCCAGGTCGCCGACATCGACACCGCGGCTCGCCGCATCCGGGTGCGCAGGTCGGTGACGTACGTCCGCAAGACCGGCTTGGTGGAGGGACCGACGAAGAATCACACCAGCCGGACGGTTCCGGTGCCCGCTTTCGTCGCGCGGCTACTTGCCACCGAAATCGATGGGCGCGCCGCCGACGCGCTGGTGTTCCCGTCGGCGCGGGGCGGCGGGTACCTCACCCTGGGGCAGGCGCGATACACCTTCCAGAAGGCGGCGGCGGCGGTCGACGGGTGCGCGGGCGTGCGGCTGCACGATCTGCGGCACACCTGCGCAAGTTTGGCGATCAGCTCGGGAGCGAACGTGAAGGTGGTCCAGCGGCTGCTCGGGCACAAGACGGCGGTGCTCACCCTCGACAGGTACGGGCACCTATTCCCGGACGATCTGGACGCCGTGGCGGCAGCGTTCGACGCGGCCGCCGCAACTACTGCGGACGGTCTGCGGACGATCGCTCCATGAAACGCAATCAGGCCCCCTCGAAAGGGGGCCTGATCAGCGTGGCAGGTACAGGATTCGAACCTGTGTAGGCGTTAGCCGACGGATTTACAGTC
>CAMFLL010000377.1 GCA_945957405.1 uncultured Mycolicibacterium sp.
GTCTTGGCGAGGTCGTAGTACACCGAGATGCGGTACGTCGACGCGTTGTGGTCGGAGGTCCCGTCGGTGACCTCGACCAGCAGCCCGCCGGGCTGCTCGATCAGCAGCGGCATCAGGAAATGTGACGTGATGAGGTGCGTTTCGACGCCCAATCGCAGAATGCGTAGGCCCGTCGCCAGGTCGTGCTGCCAGATCGGGGTGTTCCAGGCCGACGGCGGGCCCTTGAGTTTCTCGGCGCCCCAGATGTCGTTGACCAGGACGTCGATGCGGCCGTAATCGGCGCGCAGCCGGTCGGCCAGGGCGCGGACCTCATCGGGCACCAGGTGGTCGACGGCGGCGGCCACGCCGATCCCGCCGAGTTCGTCGACCAGATGCGCGGTCTCCTCGATGGTCTCGGGCCGGTCGTAGTCCGAGCGCCGATCGCCGAGCCGGCTGCTGCGGCCGGTGCAGACCACGGTCGCGCCCGCTTCGCCCAGGGCCGCCGCGATACCGCGCCCGGCGCCGCGGGTGGCCCCGGCGACCACCGCGACGCGACCGCGTAATGGATCGGTCATCGATCGAGTATCGACCCTGCGGGCACCGCGCGGGGCATACTCGAAAAGGTGACTCCCCTACAGCGTTATATCGCCGAGGAAATCGCCACCGACCACGTCGATGGTCTGCTGTCCCGCCGCGAAGCGATGCGTCGCCTCGCGCTGCTGGGGCTAACCGCCAGCGCTGCAACGGCTTTGATCGCCGCATGCAGTGAGGAGAAGAAGTCGTCGCCCGCGAGCTCCGAGAGCCCGACACCGCCGCCGTCATCATCGGCCACCAGTACCGCCGCCGCCGCGGGGCCGCCCCCTGGCATGGCCGACGCCGTCGCCACCTCACCCATCACGTGGGCCGGACCCACCGCGGAGCTCCAAGGTGCCTGGGCGGAGGCCGCCGAACCCAAGGGCGCGGTGCTGATCATCCACGAGAACAAGGGTCTCAACGACTGGGGGCGTTCCGTGGCGGCCCGGCTGGCCGGCGCCGGCTACTCGGCGCTCGCGATCGACCTGCTGTCCGAGGAGGGTGGCACCGCCACGTTCACCGATCCCGCAGAGGCCACCGCGGCGCTGAGCAAGATCGCGCCGGAGCGTTTCGTCGCCGATCTGCGCTCGGGCCTCGACGAACTGGGCCGGCGGGTACCGGAGGCGAAGCTGGCCGTCGTCGGGTTCTGTTTCGGCGGCGGCCTGACCTGGCGGTTGCTCGGTGCGGGTGAGCCGCGTCTGGCTGCGGCCGTGCCCTTCTACGGCCCGTTGCCCGACAACCCCGACTTCTCCGGGTCGAAGGCTGCGGTGCTCGGGTTCTACGGTGCGCTCGACACCCGGGTCACCTCGTCCGAGGGAGCGGCCAAGGAAGCGCTGGACAAGGCCGGGCTGGTGAACGAGTTGGTGGTCGAGCCCGATGCAGACCATGCCTTCTTCAATGACACCGGCGCCCGCTACAACCCCGCGGCGGCCGACAACGCCTGGGCCAAACTGCAGGAGTGGTTCACCAAGTACCTCGCCTGACCCGGTTCACGGAGCCAGTTGCAGGACCACCGACACCTCGCCCTTCTGGCTGCGCTCTGCCACGGCGTGGGCGGGCCGGTCGGTGCCGTCGAGGTGGATTGTCAAGGGCCCGCCCTCGCCCAGAAAGTTGCGCCACCAACTCTTCTGGTCCGCCATCATCACCCTGATCGTCACGGTGTCACCGCGGCGTTGATAGCCAACGGGCAACGTGACACTGCGGCCCGATTTGCGGCCGGTGTAGGTGATCGACGTGATGTAGCGGCCGACCAGCCGGCCGAAGCGGGGAGACGCCGCCAGCGACATCGCGACCGCGTTGAATGTGTTGACGAACGTCCGGACCGGACCGCTCGAGAGAACACGCGCCATATGACCTCCTCGGTGTCGACGCTACGCGTCCTGCGGCATGATGCGGACCGTGACCACACCGACCTCGTCGCTGGCTGCCGTGCTCGCCACCTTGCGGCTGATGCGTGTCAACGCGGCGTTCTTTGTCGGCGACCAGCTCGACGCCCCCGCCGGCCACATCCTGGGCGGCCATATCGCCGCCCAGGCGCTGATGGCGGCCGGACTGACCACCGCCGCTCGGCTGCCGCACAGCATGCACACGTATTTCCTCCGCCCCGGCGATGCCCGCGCGGCGGTGGACTTCGAGGTGGTGACCCTGCAGGACGGTCGGACGTTCTCGGCGCGCCGCGTCACCGCGCGCCAGGCCGGCGAGGTGTTGATGGAGGTGATGGCGTCGTTCTCGGCGTCCGCCGAGCAGTTCGAGTACCAGCCGCCGATGCCCGCGGTACCCGAGGCGGCGTCGTTGCCCTGTGTCCCACCGCATTTCGCCGAGGCCGGCGAGTCCGGTCAGGGTCGGTGGGCCAGCCTGCGTTGGTTCGAGCGACGCCTGGTCGACACCCACGAGACACCGGCCATCCCGCCGGCCCGCACCCGGATGTGGTGGCGACCCGATGGTGAGGTGCCCGACGACGCCTTGTTGGCCCGCTGCCTGACGGTGTACCTGTCGGCGGTGACGCTCACCGAACCCGCACATGCCGCGCGCCCCGCACCGGGTGCCTCGGCCCAGCGTGACCACTCGGTCTGGTTCCACCGGCCCCCGGTTCTGTCGGACTGGCTGTTGTACGACCAGTCGGCGCCCAGCAGCGTCGACGGCCGGTGTCTGTCGGGGGGAACGATGTTCAACCGCGGCGGGGACTTGGTCTGCACCGTCAGACAAGAGATGTACTTTCCGCCGCCGCGTTAGCGCGCGGCGGTGTTCACCGGGCGTTCAGGTGCCGTGCGAACTCCGGTTGGCATGCGCACACGACCGCCGGTTCTGATGCAGCCATGATGCGCGTGGTACAGGTGGCCAATTTCTACGGGCCTCGCTCCGGAGGCCTGCGCACCGCCGTCGACCGATTGGGGGCGGAGTACTGTGCGGCCGGTCACGATGTCTACCTGGTGGTGCCGGGACCACGGGCCGAGCGCACGCTCATGCCGTCGGGTGTGGTGCGGATTTCGGTTCCAGCCCAGAGGATTCCGCTGACGGGCGGCTACCGGGCCGTGATGCCGCGACCGGTGGTGGCGTTGCTCGAATCCCTGGCCCCCGACGCCATCGAGGTGTCCGACCGGTTCACGTTGCGGTCGCTCGGCCGGTGGGGGGCCAGACAGGGCGTCACCACGGTGATGATCTCCCACGAGCGTCTCGATCGCCTGACCGGACAGCTGCTGCCCAGCCGGATTGCCAGGCGGATGGCCGATTTCGCGAACCGGCGGACCGCCGCCGATTATGACACCGTGTTGTGCACCACGCGTTTCGCGCGCGAGGAGTTCGACCGTATCGGTGCCGGCAACGTGCTGACGGTGCCGCTGGGGGTCGATCTCGACGTCTTCCACCCCCGTCGATTCTCGGCGACCATCCGGGACCGATGGGCCACGCCGCAGCAGGTTCTGCTGGTCCACTGCGGCCGTCTCTCGGTTGAGAAGCGTGCCGACCGAAGCATCGCAACCGTTGCAGCCCTGCGTGATTCGGGAGTCGATGCGCGTCTGGTGGTGGTCGGGGAGGGGCCGCTGCGGGCCAGGCTGGAGCGGCAGGCGGCCCGGCTCCCGGTGGATTTCACCGGGTTCGTGGATGACCGCGGCACGGTCGCCGGGCTGTTGGCGTCCGCCGATGTCGCCTTGGCGCCCGGCCCGCACGAGACGTTCGGCCTGGCCGCGCTGGAGGCATTGGCTTGTGGCACACCGGCGGTGGTGTCGAACACGTCCGCGCTCACCGAAATACTGTGTGCCGACAGCGGCGCGTCCGCCGACAATGACCCGCGGTCGATCGCTTCGGCGGTCGCCGACGTCATCGATCGGCCGGTCCCGTTGCGCCGCCGGGCCGCACGTCTACGCGCGGAGCGGTTTTCCTGGCCGGCGGCGGCGGCCGGGATGCTCATGGCGCTGGGGGCGCACCACCGGTAGTGGTTTGGGTCAGGCCGTTCGGGGAACACCATTTTGACGGGGACGTCGATACCGGTGTCCACTGGACGAAGGAGCTGACATGGACAGCAATGCTGTCTGGATCATCGTGGCGGTCGTCGCCGTCCTGATCGTGCTGGGTGTCCTGCTTTTCGCAGGCCGGAAGCGCCAGCAGACGCGTCTGCACAACGAGGCCCAGGACATTCGGGACCAGGTGCAGCAGGAAACCGTGCAGGTGGATCGCCGTGCCGCGCTGGCCGACGAGACCGCGGCCAGGGCCAGGGCCGCTCAGGCCGAGGCGGAGGCCAAGGCCGCCGAGGCTGCCCGCCTCGCGGACCGCGCCGACGCGCACCGCAACGCCGCCGAGACCAGCCGGTACGAACTCGACGAACGGCAACGTCACGCCGACAGCATCGACCCGCGGGTCAAGGCCGACGACCGTACCAACACCGACCCCAATATGCCGATCGAGCAGCCCCGCTAGAGCGCCCGGACGTGGTCGGCCTGCCCCAGCGCAACGGGCAGGCTGGCCCATCCACGTAGGACTCGGGTATCCCGACGGATGCCGGCTCCTGCCAGCTCGGCGTCCGGGAAGCGGTCGAAGAAAGACCGCAGCCCCACCTCGCCTTCGGCCCTCGCCAGCGCGGCGCCCAGGCAGAAGTGCCGCCCACCCGAGAACGCCAGGTGCCGGCCGGCGTTGGCCCGTTCGACATCCATCCGGTGCGGATCGGTGAACACGGCCGGATCCCGGTTGGCCGCAGCCAGATAGATCAACACCATCTGTCCCCGCCGGACCGTGACACCGGCGACGTCGCTGTCGACGCGCGCCGCGCGGGCACTCAATTGCACCGGCGATTCCATCCGCAGGATCTCCTCCACCGCGGTGGACCAGCTCTCGGGCCGCTCGCGAAGCACCTGCAGCTGATCCGGTGCCTGGACCAGCGCCCGGATACCGTTGCCGAGCAGATTGACGGTGGTCTCGAAGCCCGCCGCCAGCACCAGGCCCGCCGTGGCGCGCAACTCGGCGTCATCGAGCGCGGCGCCGTCGTCGGATGCCTGGATGAGCTGGCTCATCAGATTGTCGCCGGGTGACCGGCGTAATTGCGAAAGATGCTGTCCCAGCCAGTCATTGAAACCCTGCAGGCCGCGCTCGACGCTGAGGTACTGGTGCCACGTGAGCCCGATGTCCAGGCTGGGGGCGGCAAGCTCGCCGAATTCGAGGATCTTGGACCGGTCGTGGTCGGGGACACCGAGGATGTCGCCGATGACGGCCACCGGTAACTGCGCGCAGTAGCGGTCCACGATGTCGACGGTGTCCCGGACGCCGACGTCCCGGCTGATCTCGTCCAGCAGCGCATCGGCTTTGCGTTGAACCCGGTCACGCAGCGCGGCCACGGCGCGCGGTGTGAACACCGAGGACACCAACTTGCGATACCGGGTGTGCGCCGGGGGCTCGACGGCCAGCAGCGACGGCGGGCGCAGGGGATGCAGGCCCGCGGACCGGGTGCGCGTCTCCAACCAGCGCAGCGGTGCCGGCAGGCTACGGCCGAGCTCAACGACCCGGAAGTCCTCGGACCGCAACAACTCGTGCGCGATCGCGTGATCCAGTGTCAGGTAGCCGACGCGGGTGCGGATCAGTGGACCCCGGGGCCGCAGCTCGTTGTAGAAGGGGACCGGATCGGCCAGCACCGCGGGGTCCGCGACCAACCGGGACTGCGGGTCCCCGCGGCGGGCACCGATGGCAACGAGGCCGCGGATCGAACCGTGCATGGCCAGCCAGTGCAACCGCTGTTTCACCGGTCCTAGGCTACGCCGGGGCCGATCCGGCATTCCGTTGTAGCGGAACGTGACCACCACATAGTCTGCTCGCATGGCAACCTGTGCGTTCCGGCGTATCGCGTCCACCGTGCTGGTCCTGACCGGGGCCGTCGGCCTCGCGGTCGGCTCATCCGCACTCGCCGGCGCGGAACCCGACTCCGTGTTGTGTCAGTACGCGTTGTCCGACCCGCACGTCGTGGACGTGTCGGGCACCAAGATGGTCACTGCGACCGTCACGCCGGGCGAGTGCACCGGCGACGTCAAGCCCATCTCGACGCAGGTGTGTGTCACCACCGGGGCCAGCGCCGGGCGCTGCGCGGAACTTCCCGGATACGGCACGGCGTACGTGTACTTCTCGCCCTACACACCGGGCCTGACCTACACCGCTCGCGGGCGGGGATGCGCATCGCAGGCCCGGCCACCGCAGACCATCTGCTCATCGGTGGGGCCGACGAGCGCCACACTGTAGATCAGCGTGGCGGCGTCCACCTGATCGGCATGCTCTTGATGCCGTGGATGAATGCCGACAGCAGCCGGGCCGGTTCCTCGGCGGCGGCCACATCGGGGATCTGACGCCGCAGTTCGTCGAAGGCCACGCTGATCTCGCGGCGGGCCAGGTTGGCACCCAGGCAGAAATGCGCACCGCCGCCGCCAAATCCGAGATGTGGGTTCGGGTCGCGCCGGATGTCGAACCGCCACGGGTCGACGAATGTGTCGGCATCGCGGTTGGCCGAGTTGTACCACAGCGTGACCTTGTCGCCGGCGGCCATCGGGACGCCCGAGAGCACGTGGTCGCAGGTCAGCGTGCGACGCATGTACACCACCGGGGAGGCCCATCGGACGATCTCCTCGACGGCGGTGTGGTTGACGCCGTCGAAGTCGTCCCACCAGATCTGTCGCTCGTCGGGGAAGCGGGTCAACGCCAGCACGCCGTGGCTGATGGCGTTGCGCGTGGTCTCGTTGCCTGCGACGGCCAGCAGGATGAAGAACGATGCGACCTCGGCCGACGTCAGGCGCTCACCATCGACCTCGGCCGCCACCAGGCTGGTGGTCAGGTCGTCACGCGGCGAGCACCTCCGATCTTCGGCGAGGTCATGCGCGTAGGCGCCCATTCCCATTGCGACGGAGGCGAATTCGTCCCACTCGGTGGTGAGGTCCGGGTC
>CAMFLL010000378.1 GCA_945957405.1 uncultured Mycolicibacterium sp.
AAGCCATCCCGATCGACACCGCCTCGTCGGCGAGCACCTTGCGCCCCGCTATGCCGATCTCGAAGGCCCGGCCCCGGCCGACCCATTGCGCCAGCCTGGCCAAACCGCCGTAGGCCGGTATCACGCCGAGTTCGACCTGGGACAGCCGAAAGACCGCGTTGTCGCCGACCAGGATCGCATCGCAGCACAGCGCGATCAGGAAACCGGCGCCGATGGCGTATCCGTTGACGGCGCACACGATTGGCTTGGGGAAGTCGAGAAGGTCGGCGAATACCGGAAGTTGGCCCCGCCCAAGGTCTTGCAGCGTGCGCTCGGCGGTACGCGAATCGTGGGCGTCTTTTTTGCTCACGTCGACCCCGGAGGAGAATGCCTTGACTCCGGAACCTGTGAGCAACACCGCCCTCTGCGCGGGGTCGCGGCGGACGTCGTCGAGATGCGCTGACAACGCGGAACTCATGTCGGGACCCCATGGGTTGTAAACGCCACGGCGAAGTTCGAGGACGCTCACGGCGCCGCGGTCCTCCCGCACCACCGGTTCGGCGGGCTCGTCGCTCATCGCCACCATCCCTTCGTAGAGAGCCTCAGCTGGCCGTGAAGCGGGGTTCGCGCTTCTCCTTGAACGCCGCCTTGGCCTCCGCGGCGTCGTTGGACGCGTGCAACGGGATCGACATCGTCATCATCTCGAAATCATCCGCGATCTGACCGACGCGATACCGGCGAAGCCGCACGTTGGAGCGCACCGCCAGCGGCGGCAGCTCCAGACAGCGTCCGGCCACCTCTTCGGCGACGGCGACGTGCTGATCCGCGGGGGCCAGTCGGGTGATGACGCCGTGGTCGAGTGCCTCCTGCGCGGAAAACGCGCGGTCGGTCAAAGCCAGCTCATCGGCCAGTCCACCTGCGCCTTTGAGCTCGCGCAGCAGCGCAAGACCGTGGCCGCCGCGGATACCGCGGCGGATCTCGTAGAGCCCGAACTTCGTGGTCTCGTCGGCGATCACCATGTCGCACTGCATGGCCAGATTGAAGCCACCGCCCAGCACCCAGCCGTGCACCGCGGCGATCACGGGCTTGAAGTGGATGAAGCCGCGCAGCAGGTCGGCGTTGCGGGCATCGGGGGGCTTGGCGCCGGGCGGGATGTTCCCCGATGCCTCGTTCCGCTCGTGCCGCTTCTTCATGTTGGCGCCCGCGTGAAACGCCTTGCCCTCGCCGGACAGGATGGCGACCCAGGCCTCGTCGTCCATGTCGTATCGCACCAGTGCGGCCCGCAGTTCGACGACGTCCTCGTCACCCCAGGTGTTGAGACGCTCAGGAGCGGTCAGTGTGATGCGTGCCAGGTGCCCCTGACGCTCATATCTGACGTATGACATGGTTTCCTGTCTACGCGCTCAGCTGCGGACGGCGGCAGGCCGGCCGTTGATCACGTCGGCGACCTCGTCCTCGCTGAATCCCAGCTCGGTGAGCACCGCGCGCGTGTGCTCGCCCAACCGCGGGATTCGGAGCGAGTGCTCGCGGCCCTTGAAGAATCCCATCGGGTTGCCCGGCAATGTGACAGTACCGCCGTGGCCGCTGTCGACTTCCCACAGCGCGCCACGGTTTCGGAAGATGTCCGATTCGCGGACGTCCTCGGGCGAATTCACCGGCGAACAAGGCACTCCGTGGTCGATCAGCAGATCGATGATGTGTTGCACCGGATGCTGCAACGCCCACACGCGGACGATCTCCATCACCTCAGGTTTGTTGTTGTGCCGGGCCTGTTCCGTGGCGAAGCGCTCGTCGCCCGCGAGGTCGGGTGTGCCCATCGCCTCGCACAACAGCACCCAGAACCGGTCGGTGTTGACCCCGATCACCACCGCGCCGTCGGCGGCGTCGAAGATCCCGAACGGCAGTCCGCCCGGCTTGACCGTGCTCACATCCTTGAAATCGACCGCGGCGGTGCGCACACCGTTGAGTGCCATCAATGCCTCGGCCATCGACAGATCCAGCCAGCATCCCTTACCGGTGCGCTCTCGGCGGTACAGCGCCGCGCACACCGCACCGGCAGCCGTCACACCTGCCACCAGGTCACCGATATTGAAGCCGTGTTCGATGGCACCCAGCGGGGAGTACTTGGTGAGCTTCGAAAGTCGGTGCAGCACGCCGCTTTCGGCTTCGGCGACCACTGCCAGCGCTGGCCGCTCGGTCTTCTTGCTCGCCGGCTCCAGCCCGAAACCGGTCACCGTGGCGACGATGAGGCGTGGATACCTCACGCGCAATTCCTCGGGGTCCAGGCGCAGCCGCTTGAGCGCGGAAGCCCGGAAGTTGACCACCAACACGTCCGCTTTCTCCAGCAGTCGGTCCAGCACCTGCATGCCGAGCGGAGTCTTGAGATCGACGACCACGTCCTCTTTACCGCGGTTGGTGGCGGCGAAATAAGCGGTCAGCCGGTCACCCTCGTCGTCGACCCGGGCGGGCAGGCGCTTGCGCGCGATCTCACCGGCCGGAGGCTCGATCTTGATGACCCGCGCCCCGAGGTCCGCCAGGTTCATCGAGCAGTGCGGCCCCGCCAGCAGGTGCGTCAAATCAAGAACCGTCACCCCTTCGAGCGGAAGTTCGTCCAGTGCAACGGAATCCAATTCCTCTTCGGCCACTCTTGGTTCTCCTGTCATGTTCGAAATACGTCCGCCCGCATGACATCGGCGACGTCGATGCCCAGCAAGGGCGCGTGTTGCTGCTTGCCGTCGACGTCGGTGTCCCCGGGCTGACCGCTCAGGACCGGCCGCGGGAGCGTCACCTTCAGGGTCAGTGCGGGTTCGTACCAGTACAAGCGGACATCGCCGACCGGCAACCGGTAGAGGCCCGCCACGAGAGCCTCGTCGATGCCACCCCAACGGCGCAGTCGTTCGAAGGTCTCGCGGTCATCGAACATCACGTCGAACGTGTAGTACGTGCCCGACGCATTGGAACTGCGCACGGTCGCGGCCACGCTACTCAAGAACACGGGGATATCGTCCTTGCTCAGCGGATCAGACATCGGTGTACTCGATCCGGCACGTGTCCTGCCAGCACTCGGGTTCGGCGATGTGCCACGCGCTCCATTCGTACACCGGGCCACCCGACAGCGGTGGACCCGAGAACGGCGTGGCGGTGTTGCCCGCGGTGGTGAGCCGGTGTTCGAACTCCACCCGGTGCGCGATGGCAGCGAACCGATCAACTATCACCCCGGCCACGTCATCGGATTCGGCGACGGCTTCGACCATCACACCGATCTCGTGCGACACCTGGTCGCGGCAGGGCTCCAGCGCACCCATCACGCCGTCGCGCCCGTAGACACGGAAGCGCACCTGGTAGGTGTCGGGTTCGATGCCGAGCAGTTCGAGGTTGCGGGCGGCCACCGCGCAGGTGGATTCGAGGAAGTTGTCGAGGTCCGCGATCAGGAACGGATCGCGGATTCCCAGCATCGTGGCAGCGCGTTCACCCACGTACCGCACACCTTCGACCTTGACGGTGTAGCGATCCGCCGAGGTCCAGCTCGCGCCGCCGATGCGCACCGACCGATCGTCCTCGCGCTCGTAACGCGCCGCACTGAGGTCGAGCGTGCCGGACGGAAAGACCGATCGGTTGGGATCGGCGGACTCATAGACCAGTGTCGCCGACACGGATCGCGGTGTGCAGGTGACTCTTTCGCGGGTGGGCGAGATCACGGCATCCTTGCCATCGGTGACGGCGATGATGCACGACCCGGCCTGGGTCGGCACCGTGATCATGGGACCCTTGTCCATCGCCATCCCGAGGTGCCAGGCCAGCCCAGGATCGAACCCGGCGTTGAGCATGGGCGCAGCGAACATCGCGGGGTCGACGGCCCGTCCTCCGATGACCACGTCGGCGCCTGCGTCGAGCGCCTCGCAGAACGGTTCGGCACCCATCATCGACACGAAGCGAAGGCTCGTCGCGATGTCGTCGGCAGTCAGTTCCGGCACCTCGGTGTGTGGGGTGACTTTGCCGTCGGCCACCAGCTTTCGCAGATAATCGGGATCGAGCTCCGATCGCAGGCTGGCGACGCGCAGCGGGATCCCCAGATCACGCGCCACAGCCAAGGCGATGTCGGTGACCGTATCGACCTGAGCGTCGCCGCCTGCCGTACCGACCGAGCCGAACAGCAGTGGTGCACCCACCGACCGGGCGCCGGGGATCAGCAGTTCGAGATCGCGGCGGATACCGCGGATGTCGGCCACACCGGCACCAAGGAAGTACGGCCCTTTGTCAGATGTGCCGCCGTCGCTGGCGATCACGTCGGGCTTCATCGCCAGCCCGTTACGCAGCGACGTGGCCGAAAAACCTGCACCGAGAAGACCGATACCCATGATCCGGAATTCGTCGGTCATGGGTCTCCTCTCGTCCTACCGCCACCGCCGTGTGAGCAGACACCCTGGGTTCGACATCGGTATAGCTAGTGTCCCGTTGATCGGGACGAGTGTCCCGGCATGATTTTTGTCCGCGCGCTCCCCGTTGTCAACTGCCGCGGGCGCCGATGGGAACTTCCGCATGACGGACTAGATTTCGGGTACCCTAACTTTCTGATTCGTACAGACAGAAAGTCAGGAATGTCGACGCAGCAGACCAAGGAACGCCCGCCGGCGGGTTTCTACCTGCTCGGGCCGGCGTTCGTCGCGGCCATCGCCTACGTCGACCCCGGCAACGTCGCAGCCAACGTCAGTGCCGGCGCCCAGTTCGGCTATCTGCTGGTGTGGGTCATCGTGCTGGCCAACGTGATGGCTTTCGTGGTGCAGTACCTGTCCGCCAAGATCGGGCTGGTCACCGGGCGCACGCTGCCCGAAGCCGTGGCCGACCACACCCGGCGTCCCACCCGGATCGCGTACTGGCTACAGGCCGAACTGGTCGCCATGGCCACCGACCTGGCCGAGGTGGTCGGCGGTGCCATCGCCCTGTATCTGCTGTTCGACCTGCCGCTCGTCCTCGGTGGCGTGATCACCGGCGCCGTGTCACTGCTGTTGCTGTTCATCCAGGACCGGCGTGGTCAACGCACTTTCGAGCGAGTCATCACCGGGCTGCTCGCGGTGATCGCAATCGGCTTCCTGACAAGCCTTTTCGTCGACCCACCAGCGCCGGGCCCGGTGCTCGCCGGCCTGGTTCCCGGCTTCGACGGTGCCGAAAGCGTGCTGCTGGCCACCGCCATGCTGGGCGCGACCGTGATGCCCCACGCGGTGTACCTGCACAGCGGCCTCGCCCGGGATCGGCACGGCAATCCCGATCCGGGCCCGGGGCGCCGCCGGTTGCTGCGCATCACGCGCTGGGATGTCGGCCTGGCCATGGTGATAGCCGGGACGGTGAACATGGCCATGCTGCTCGTTGCAGCGCACAACCTGCAGGGCGGTGACAACACCGACTCGATCGAGGGCGCGTTCAACGCGGTACGCGACACCCTGGGCTCGACGGTGGCGTTGTTCTTTGCGATCGGCCTGCTGGCCTCGGGTTTGGCGTCGACGTCGGTGGGCGCCTACGCGGGAGCCATGATCATGCAGGGCCTGCTGCGGGTCTCCATTCCGTTGCTCGCGCGGCGCCTCATCACTCTGGTGCCGGCGCTGTTGATCCTCGGGATCGGCTTCGACCCCAGCCGCGCGCTCGTGCTGTCGCAGGTGGTGTTGTCCTTCGGGATCCCGTTCGCGCTGATCCCTTTGGTGCGGTTGACCAGTAACCGGGAGCTCATGGGTGACGACGTGAATCACCCCGTCACCACGGCTTTTGGGTGGTCGATCGCCGGGGTGATTACTGTGCTGAATGTGGTGTTGATCTATCTGACGGTGACGGGCTGAGTGCCTGACCGCCATTTCTACTTCGCGTACGGGTCCAACCTGTCCGTGCGGCAGATGGCGGACCGCTGCCCCGACGCAGTCAACCCACGCCCTGCCACGCTTGCCGATCACGACTGGCTGATCAACGAACGCGGGGTCGCCACCATCGAGGCGTTCACCGGATCGCAGGTGCACGGCATCGTGTGGGACGTCTCCGACACCGACCTGGACACCCTCGACAGCGCCGAAGGCGTGCCCGTCCGGTATCGGCGTGACCGCATGACCGTCGACACCCCCACCGGCCCGACCGACGTCTGGGTGTACATCGATCACCGCGTCGATCCGGGCGCACCCCGGCCCGGGTATCTCGAGCGCGTCATCGACGGAGCACTCCATCACAACCTACCGTCCCGGTGGATCGACTTCCTGCGCCGCTGGGACCCCATCCACTGGCCCCGACAACTCGGTGAACCCACATCGACTGCGCCACAAACACTTTCAGAATTACTGACGCTGCCCGACGTCGAAGAGGCCGCCGTGTTGCGGTCGTCATTCGGATTCATGGCCATTCACGGCGGCGGTCTGGAGAAGATGACCGATGTCATCGCCGAACGGGCCGCCGAGGCGGCTGGGGCGTCGGCGTACGTGGTGCGGCATCCCGAGGGTTACCCCAACCATCTGCCGTCGGCGGCCTATCTGGCCGACGAGTCCGATGCGCTGGCGAAGTTCCTGAACCATGTCGATGTCGTGGTGTCGCTGCACGGCTACGGCCGGATGGGCCGCAGCACACAGCTGCTGGCCGGCGGCTCGAACCGCGACCTGGCCCACCATGTGGCGTCGCACATCGAGCTGCCCGGGTACCAGGTGATCACCGATCTGGACGTCATCCCCCGCGAACTGCGCGGGCTGCATGCCGATAACCCCGTCAACCAGGCCAGCGGCGGCGGCTGCCAGTTGGAGCTCTCGCCTCGGGTGCGCGGGATCAGCCCGCGCAGTCCTGTTGCCGGGGACGACGGTCTGTCTCTGGTCACATCGGCACTGATCGACGGGTTGGTGGCGGCCGCGCTCGCCTGGTAACTGTCCTCCGGTTGGGGGACATGGGTTTCGTCCTCTGGTGGGGCTGGTTGGTCGAC
>CAMFLL010000379.1 GCA_945957405.1 uncultured Mycolicibacterium sp.
GGGAGTAGCCGTGCGCATACAACATGGCGTGCACCGCGCCGCTGACCGCCAACGCAACGGCGGTCAGGATTCTTGCGATCACAGCAGATGCTCCTTGATCGCCAGCACCTGTTGGCCCCGCTGGTAGGACACCTCGCGGACGCCGAGCGCATCATGCAGCTGACCGGCCGGCAGGGTGAGCGGCTTGGGAGCGGGCCCGTCGCCGGGATGCGGCAACGGGTAGGCCGTGGTGGTCCCGCTGTAAAACGTCACATTGCCTTCGGTCTTCGTGAACAGTTGGTGTACATGGCCGTTGAGGCATGTCACCGACGAGAACCGCTTGAGGTAGCTCAATGCCTGGGTCGCGTCATCGGTGCCCCAGCCCCACGCCGGGTACATCGCGAACAACGGAATGTGGCTCAACACCACGATGGGGGTGTCACTCGACAGCGGTGCGACGGTCTTCTCGACGAACTCGAGTTGTTCGGTCCCCAAGTGCCCCAACTTGTTCATGTTGAGCGTGTTGACCAGACCGATGACGTGCACGCCGGCGATGTCGAAGCTGTACCAGCCGTCGCCACGGGTTCCAGCGCCGAACGTCTGCCGATACTTCTGGCCGGCATCATCGGTCGAGTCGTGCTCGCCCGGCACCGTGAAGACGTGCGGCGTCTTCAGCCGGGACATCATCTGCTTGACCTGATCGAACTGCGCCGGGGAGGACAGATGTGTCAGATCACCGGTGTGGATGACGAAGTCCGGGGTGCGCTCCAGGGCATTGATGGCATCGATCGCGGCTTCGAAGGATCCTGTGACATCGGGATTCGCGGTGCCGTTGAACCCGATGTGGCTGTCGCTGACCTGCGCGAACGTCAGCGTCGGTGACGCCGGACGGGCCGCCGAGGCGTCCCCGGCCACATGCGAGATCACCTCGCCCGCACCCACTGTGAGCACCACCGCCGCGCCGAACCAGGCGGAGTGCCGCATCAGCTGGCGGCGGGTCATGGTCTGCGGATCGCGTTCCGGCGAGATCATTTGACCACCACCGACGCCGTCATGAACGGATGAATAGAGCAGATGTAGTCGTAGGTACCGGCTTTGGTGAACGTGAAGCTGTAGGTGGCGTTGGTGTCGAGGGCCGGTGAATGGAACGACCCGTCCTTGGCGGCGACGGTGTGGGGTTCGTCGTCGTGATTGGTCCACGTCACGGTGGTGCCCGCGGGCACCGTCAGCTGCGCCGGCGTCATCGCGAAATTGCTGATGTCGACCGGTGTCCCGCTGCCCGCCGCCAGCTGTGCCGGCATTGGCTGGCTGCTCATCGGCATCGTCATGGTCATCGCGGGTTCGGGGACGGCGCTCATGCCGGGTGTCATGGAGACCTGCGAATCGAAGACGATCTGCGGCGCCGCGGTGGGCAGTGGGGTCGCACACCCAGCGGCGAGCAGTATTCCGGTGGAGACGCCCGCGAGGGCGGCGCGACGGGCACCGAATGGTTTCATGACCGTACTCGTTTCTGTGGGATCAACTGTTACACAACGAGATACGTCATCGGGTTACACCGTCAGGCCGGCTCGGGCGGACCAAGGACTTCGATCGTGCCGTCGACCTCACGGACCTCGAGTTTGGGCAGCGGTCTCGGCGCGATCGGGAGCTGGTGGGTCAACAACTGCCCGTCCGGTGCGAATGAGGTTGTGTGGCAGGGGCACCGCAGCGAGTCGGCGGAGTTGTCGAACCACAGTTTGCAACCTTGATGGGTGCACACACCGGACACCGCCTCGAGGCGGCCGTCGACCCGGCGTACGAAACCGATGAGGGAATCGCGCTCGAAGCGCGTCATCCCGGCATCGGTGACCTCGGAACTGGGTGCCACCGGCTGCCATTGGCCGTCGGTGGGTTCCAGGGCGCTCGCCGGTGCATCCGGCTCACCTTGGCGCGTCAGCGTGCGATCGATCGCGACGGCGGCCACTGCCGATGCGGCGGCGGCCGACGTGCCGACGATGACCTGGCGTCGCGTGGCGTCGAAACGGCCCCGGCGTACCGGCGCCGGGGTGGCGTTGTCGGCCTGGGCGGCCAGCCGTCGGTGGAGATCGTCGAGGAACTCCGGGCGTGGAGCGTCGGCCCCGGGGGCGGCGGCGCGCAGTTCTATCGCGGTCCGGACCTGTTCGGCGTCGAATTCGTCGGCCTGGAAGGGCGTGGGGCGGCGACCCGCCAGCAGATCCTCGACATACCGTTGCAACCCGCGTTTTCTCATCGTCGGTCCTCGGTGTTCAGTTGTGCGGCCAGTCGCAGTGCACGATGCTGCAAAACCTTCGCGTTGGCGACCGTGATGCCCATGGCTGCCGCGGCGTCTTTGATCGACGCGCCCTGCAGAAAGCGTAGTTCGAGGATCGCGCGGTAGTGGTCGGGCAGCCCGTCCAGGACGGCCGTGACACGCTGGGGCGCGGTGCTGATGGCCGTCTCGCTCTCCGGCGCCACATCGTCGAGACCTTCGATGAAGGTCACCTCGCGGCCCAACGTCTCGCGCCAGTGGGCAGCCAGAACGGTGCGTGCCGTCGCGCGCAGGTAGGCCCTGACCTCCGGCTTTGTGGCGGTCAGGCGCAGCGGTCGCAACGCCGCGAGGAACACTTCGGTGGTCAGATCTTCGGCGTCGGACTGACTGCCGACCCTGGCGAACAGCGTCCGGTACACCCAGGTCACATTGTCCCGATAGACAGCGTCCCAGTCGGGGTACCGGTTGTCGTCGACCACGGAGAGGACACGATGTTCGGCCCCATCGCGTTGAATCACAGCCGCGGTCAATTGTCGGACGCGCACGAGACGTCGACGTACACAGTGGTGAACTGGACCGTCTTGGTGTCAGGAACCCCGTGCACCCCGGTGACAAGGCACTGCGACAGCGGAACGGCGGCGCTGCCGTTGATCTGGACCGCATAACCCTGGTCCTGCAGGTGCTTGACGGTGTCGGCGGCCGAGATGTCGCCGGTCGGGGACGCCGCGGCGGGAACGGCGAGGGCGGCGATACCCGCGCCGAGCCCCGTCACGATCCCGGCCACGATGATGGCCGCTTCCAGTGCTTCCCGTGTCTTCGGCGCCTTTCGCGTCGTTGGCACTTCTCTCATCACGAACTCCATCGCTGGTGCTGAGCCCCCGAGGGCGATTCCGTGAAGAGATAGGTGGGTGAGTTACACGAGAGGGCGATGACGTGTCGGTGGGGTGGCCTAGGTTCGGCTCATGACCCTTGGAGTAGAGACCGTCACGTTCGACACCGTCGACCCGGACCGACTGGCCAGCTGGTGGGCCAAGGCGGTCGGCAGCGACGTCAACGCCGTGGTGCCGGGCGAGTTCGTGCTGGTGGCATTGCCGTCGGGCCTCAAACTCGGCTTCCAGCACGTCGACGACCCGACGCCCGGCAAGAACCGGCTGCACCTCGATTTCAGCGCCGCCGACATGGAGGCGGAGGTCGAACGCCTGGTGTCACTGGGAGCCACCGAGACCGAACGGCAGAGCTTCGGCGACGACTTCCACTGGGTGGTGCTCGCCGATCCGGACGGCAACGCGTTCTGTGTGGCCGCCACTGGCTGAGCTGGGCTGCGCCCTGGGTGAACGGTGGAAGAAGGTCCAGGTGGCAGTGGCTTACTAGACTATGCCCGTGACGTCCGGTACCGGTCCAGAAGTAGACACTGTCGAGCGCGCAACCGCCACCCCTGACCAGCCTCAACCGTTCCGCGAGCTCGGCCTCAAGGATGACGAGTACCAGCGCATCCGCGAGATTCTCGGGCGGCGGCCCACCGACGCCGAGCTGGCGATGTACTCGGTGATGTGGAGCGAGCACTGCTCGTACAAGTCGTCGAAGGTGCATCTGCGCTACTTCGGCGAGACCACCACCGAGGAGATGCGGGCCGGGATGTTGGCCGGCATCGGCGAAAACGCCGGCGTCGTCGACATCGGCGACGGGTGGGCGGTGACGTTCAAGGTCGAGTCCCACAACCATCCGTCCTATGTCGAGCCGTATCAGGGTGCGGCCACCGGTGTCGGCGGCATCGTGCGCGACATCATGGCCATGGGCGCCCGGCCCGTGGCGGTCATGGATCAGTTGCGGTTCGGGGCGGCCGACGCTCCCGACACCCGGCGGGTGCTCGACGGCGTGGTCCGCGGTGTGGGCGGTTACGGCAACTCGCTGGGTCTGCCCAACATCGGCGGCGAGACCATCTTCGACCCGTCCTATGCCGGCAACCCCCTGGTGAACGCACTGTGCGTGGGGGTGCTCCGCAAAGAGGATCTGCACCTGGCGTTCGCGTCGGGTACCGGTAACAAGATCATCCTGTTCGGCGCCCGCACGGGCCTCGACGGTATCGGCGGGGTGTCGGTGCTGGCGTCGGACACGTTCGCCGGCGACGAGTCAGGGGCGGGCCGCAAGAAGCTGCCGTCGGTGCAGGTCGGTGACCCGTTCATGGAGAAGGTGCTCATCGAGTGCTGCCTGGAGCTGTATGCCGCCGGTCTGGTGGTCGGCATCCAGGACCTGGGCGGAGCCGGATTATCCTGTGCGACATCGGAACTCGCGTCTGCGGGAGACGGTGGCATGGCCATCGAGCTGGACCGCGTGCCGTTGCGCGCCAAGAACATGACGCCCGCGGAGGTGCTGTCCAGCGAGTCGCAGGAACGCATGTGCGCGGTGGTCACGCCCGACAATGTCGATGCGTTCCTGGCGGTGTGCCGCAAGTGGGATGTGCTGGCCACCGTCATCGGTGAGGTCACCGATGGCGACCGCCTGGAGATCACCTGGCACGGCGAGATGGTGGTCGATGTGCCGCCGCGCACCGTCGCCCACGAGGGCCCGGTGTACCAGCGGCCGGTGCAGCGCCCCGACACCCAGGACGATCTGATCGCCGACAGTTCCAAGACGCTGCCGCGGCCGCAGAACGGTGACGAGCTGCGTGCGACGCTGCTTGCGTTGCTCGGCAGCCCACACCTGTGCAGCAGGGCGTTCATCACCGAGCAGTACGACAGGTATGTGCGCGGCAACACCGTGCTCGCCGAACACGCCGACGGCGGGGTGCTGCGCATCGACGAGCAGACCGGCCGTGGCATCGCCCTGTCCACCGACGCCTCGGGCCGCTACACCCAACTCGATCCGTACACCGGTGCGCAGCTGGCGCTGGCCGAGGCGTACCGCAACGTCGCTGTCACCGGCGCCGCACCGGTGGCTGTCACCAACTGCCTGAACTTCGGATCCCCCGAGGATCCCGGCGTGATGTGGCAGTTCAGCCAGGCCGTCCGTGGTCTGGCCGACGGTTGCGCGACGCTGGGTATCCCGGTCACCGGCGGCAATGTCAGCTTCTACAACCAGACCGGGTCCACCGCGATCCTGCCCACCCCGGTGGTCGGCGTGCTGGGCGTCATCGACGACGTCAGGCGGCGGATCCCCACCGGGTTCGGAACCGAGCCGGGGGAGACCCTGATCCTGCTCGGCGAAACCCGCGACGAGTTCGACGGTTCCGTGTGGGCCCAGGTCACCGGTGACCATCTGGGCGGGGTACCGCCGCAGGTCGATCTGGATCGCGAGAAGCTGCTGGCCGAAGTGCTGGTGTCCGCGTCCCGCGACGGTCTGGTCTCCGCCGCCCACGATCTGAGCGAAGGCGGCCTGATGCAGGCCGTGGTCGAAGGCGCGCTTGCAGGCGAAACCGGTTGCCGCATCATCCTTCCAGAAGGAAGCGATCCCTTCGTCCAGTTGTTCTCCGAGTCGGCGGGCCGGGTGCTGGTGGCGGTGCCCCGCACCGAGGAGAGCAGGTTCACCGCGATGTGCGAGGCACGTGGCTTGCCCGCCGCGCGCATCGGCGTGGTGGACCAGGGTTCGGACTCCGTGGAGGTGCAAGGCCATTTCGTCGTGCCGCTGACCGAGCTGCGCAGCACCTGGGAAGGCGTGCTCCCGACACTGTTCGGGTGAGCCGGGCGCCATGGCGCAGAGCATCGAAGTGGTCGACGACCCCGAGAGGCAGTCGGCTCATGGCGGGCGTCACCCCCTGCTCGAATGGGCATGGGGTCTGCTGCGACTTGACTTCGTCGGTATCGCGTTCGGGGCGCTGTTCTTCTGCCTGTCGCTGACGCCGTCACTGCTGCCGCGCGGATGGTTGTTCGCCGGGCTGATCGGCGGTATCAACGCCGCCATCGGGTACGGGATAGGTGTGTTGGCCGGAAAAGCGTTCCGGCGATTGGTATTACAGGAACGCACGTGGTGGCCGCCGTCGGCGCGCACGCTGTACCGGCTCAAGGCCGCCACCGTGACGGCGGCGATCGTCGCGTCCGTTCTGGTCGTCATCCCCGCCGCGGTGTGGCAACGCCAGGTCTCCGCGCTGATGGGCATCGAGGGACCCGCGACACCGGGCTACTACCGGACGCTGGTGGTCGCCGTGGCCGTCGGCGCCATCCTGGTGGGCGTGTCACGGATCATCCTCGACGCCATCAAGTTCCTCGCCCGGCTGCTGATCAGGCGGTGGAACGTCAACGACGAGGTGGCTTTCCTGATCGGTACCGCGGTCGTGGTGGTGCTGTTGGTGACGCTCATCAACGGTGTCCTGTTCCGCGGTTTCCTCGCCGGCGCCAGCCGGGTCTTCCAGCCGCAGAACGCCGACACCCGGCCCGGTATCGCGCAACCGCTGCAACCGCAACGGTCAGGTAGCCCGGAGTCCTTCGCGCCCTGGGACACTCTGGGCTTTCAAGGCCGCAACTTCGTCGCGACCGGCCCACACGCCGACGAGCTGACCCGCATCAACGGCCGGCCTGCCAAAGAGCCGATCCGGGTGTACGCCGGGTTGCAGACCGCCGACACCGACGAGGGCCGGATGGCGGTGTTGCTCAGTGAACTCCAGCGCACCGGTGCCTTCGACCGCAAGCTGGTGGTGATCATCCCGACCACGGGAACCGGCTGGGTCA
>CAMFLL010000380.1 GCA_945957405.1 uncultured Mycolicibacterium sp.
GAGTACGACCTCGACGGGTGGACGGTGCCGGACCTCATCGGCAACGACGATGTGAGCTATTTTCGGAACCGGTGAACGCGGCGGCGGTCGATACGACGACGCTGCATTGACGCCGTCGTGAAACGCTCTGTGTTCGACCGGATTGCAAGATTTGACGGTTGCCACACACGTGGCAACCGCCACGTCGGCGGCCGCCGGTCGAGGGCGCCGCGGTGGCTCCCAGCGTGCGCATGTGTGGTCGAGCCGTAGCGATCGGCACCCGCGCCGGCATTCTGCCCTCCGGTTCGCGGTGAACACCCCAAGCCGGACGCTTCTGTGGGGACGGTGTGTTAGCAATGGCTATGTCTGCAGCAGGTCCGAGTGTTCCACGCCGCGTGGCGTTTCTCGTCTACGACGGTGTGACCCTGTTGGATGTCGCAGGGCCGGCGGAAGTGTTCAAGACCGCGGGCCGGTTCGGCGCCGATTACGAAATCGCATTGTTGTCGCCGATGGGTGAGGACGTCACGTCCAACCTCGGCTTCGGCGTCGCCGTCGATGGTCCCGCTTCCACCGGGCCCGTGGCGGATACGTTCCTGGTGCCAGGTTCTGACCACATTCCGCGAATGCCCGTGCCCCAGGCCCTGGTGGACGCCGCTCGCGTGCCTGCAGCACGAGCTCGCCGCGTCGCGTCGATCTGCACCGGCGCATTCATCCTCGCGGCTGCAGGCCTCCTCGCCGGAAAGCGTGCGACCACGCACTGGCAGGTGACACGCGAACTCGCCAGCCGTTGCCCGACGTGCCGCATTGAAGCCGATGCCATCTATGTGCGTGATGGCAACATCTATACGTCTGCGGGTGTGACGGCGGGAATCGACCTGGCTCTTGCACTCGTGGAAGAGGATCACGGACCGGATGTGACCCGCGACGTGGCCCGAGCCCTGGTGGTGTACATGAAGCGGTCCGGAGGACAGTCTCAGTTCTCCGCGCCGTTGCAAGGGTCGCCACCCCGTTCCCCGGCACTGCAGACGGTCACCGATCTCGTGACGGCGGACCCGTTGGGTGACCACTCGCTCGCGCAACTGGCGAATCACCTCAACGTGAGCACCCGGCACCTCACCCGGCTCTTTCGTGACGAACTGTCCACCACGCCAGGTCGGTATGTGGAGGACATCCGATTCGACATTGCCAGGGCGTATCTGGACCAAGGCCACACCGCCACGCACGCGGCGGCCCTCGCCGGGTTTCCCAGTTACGAGAGCATGAGGCGGGTGTTCGCCAAGCGGGTGTCCATGAGCCCGGCGGCCTACCAGCGGCAGTTCAGCACGGCCCGCCGCGCCGACACTGGATAGCGCCTCCCGTCAGTGAAGCGGTTGCTGGACAACGTCGTTGGCGCCGATACGTGGCTATCCGCCCGCGGCCCGTTCGCGTATCTCCACCGCCGTGTCGAGCATCTGCTTTGTGCTGGTGAACCAGTCTTGAAGATTCAAATCGAGGATGAGTTCGTCCGCGCCGGCTTCTGCAGCGGTATGGATGTCATCCATGATTTGATCGAGGGTGCCGACGAACCCTGGGCGGTCGGCGCGGGCCGGGTGATCGGTGAAGGTCACGTTCCCCACCACGATCATTTCCATTCGACTGGTGTCTCGGCCGAACCCAGAAGCCATCTCCCGAAGGCGATCCCAGCTCGTCCGCAGCTCGGCAGCACCAGCGGGTCCCGGGGTGGTCAGCAGAGGTAGCCAGCCGTCTGCGCGCCTGGCAATGCGCTCGACGACCTTTGAACTCGTTGCGCGGCCGCGGTTGCTGCCCCCGCCTCCGATCATCACGGGGATCGTCGAGACGGGCTTGGGTAGGACCGCGGCGTTGTCGATGACCACGCGTGGACCCCTGAAGGTCACCGGGTCCGGCCCCCACACGGCATCGAAGACATCGAGCGTCTCGTCCAGGAATCGGCCGCGGTCAGCCCGGGTGGTGCCGGTGGCCTGGAGTTCGTCGCTCGACCAGCCGGTGCCCACCCCCGCGATGACGCGGCCGCCGCTGATCTGATCGATCGTGGCCAACGCTTTCGCGAGTTGCACTGGGGTGTGAAGTGCAGCAACGAGAACGGCAGTCCCGAGGCGCACCTCGTTGGTGACCACCGCCGCGGCCGTCAGGACGGCCAGTGGGTCCGCTGCCTGGCGCTGGGCCTCTGGCCAACCAACGTTCGGCGGGGCATACGGTTCGGCCGGTGTTTGCGGAAAGAGCAGCCGCTCATACGTCCACAGGCTTTCGTATCCGGCCGCTTCGGCCGTCCTGGCTGCTTCGACCACGTCGTGCTGCAGGTCGACTCCCAATCGCTGGGGTAGGCGGAGTCCGAGTTTCATTCGATGCGTCCTTTGCAGTCGCGATGTGGGGGTTCAGCTGGGCCAGGCCGAGCCGAGAATGCGCTCGACGGTGGTGGTGCGCCGGAAACCGGGGATGAAGTGCTCCAGGACGTCCGAGTTCACCGTCCCGTTTGTGGTGTCCGGGCGGTTCTTGAACCCATCGAAGTAGGCCATCAAGAACTCGTTCTTGAAATCGCCCCGGGGATGAATGGCGAGTACGTCGCTCACCTGATCGGTGTTCAGTTCGTCGAGGCCGAACCCGAGAACGTCGGTCAGTACGCCGAGGTACGTCGTCGCGATCTCCGGGCCCATTCGATCGGGAATTCCTGGCGTCGTGTGCAGCGCGATCGCCGTCCACACGGTGTCGGCGGCGGCGGCCGAGAAGCCCCGGTCGAGCAGGAACCGGCGCCCATGGTCAGCCCCGTCGACCTCGAAACGCTGCTCCACTGCGGAGAATGGCGTCACGAGACCCGTGTCGTGGAACATGGCGGCCAGATAGAGCAATTCGGGATCTGGCGTCGCTCCGATGCGGTAAGCGTGGAGCTGGGCGAAGAAGAACACCCTGCGGGAGTGGTGATAGATGAGCGGCCCGAGCGTCTCCTGGATGAGGTGGGTCGCTTCAGCGACAGCTGCGGTCTCGGGAATCTCCACCCCTGCGATCACTTCTGACATGACTCCTGCGCTTCCCGGTGTTTGATGGCGGACGTGCGTTCGACATCCATGGTGTCGACCTACGCCTGTGCCGCGCCGCCTTCGTCCGGCTAGGAATCCCTCAAATCAGGACATGGCAGTGCTCTTGTGCTCCACGTCGGCCGGGGCGGCAACCGCCGCCATCGCGGGTGCGACCCTGGGGTCCAATGGGCTCGGCGCGATGTGGTCCACCGCGAGATCCTCACCGATCACGGACTGGATCGCCTGAGCGGCAGCCACTTTCATCTTCTTGGTGATCCGACGCGCGCCGGCGTCGAGCGCACCAGTGAAGTGCCGGGGAACGCCAACACGTTGTTGATCTGGTTCGGGAAGTCGCTACGGCTGCGGCCGGTCAGGCCTGCGCCGTGTCTGCACCCGGTTGTGCGTCGTAGACCACCCAGTGCGTCGCGGTCGCCACCTGGTCGTACAGCGCCCGGGCGCGGTCGTTGTCTTGGGCGGTGATCCAGCGGACCACCGACAGCCCGTCGGCGTCGGCCAGGCGCTGCAGCTCCCCGATCAGATGTCCGGCCACACCGTTTCCCCGGCACTGCGGGTCGACGAACAGGTCGTCGAGCCACAAGCCGACCGTTCCGCTCGACGGGCGCGCGAATCGGCGGTAATGCGCGATGCCCACCACGTCGCCGTCCAACTCGGCCACCAGCCCGCGCACGTCGTGATCGTCGTCTGTGACCCAGCCCCACACCCGGTCCACAACTGCGGCATTCGGCGTCAGCCGGTAGAACTCCCGGTATCCCTCGAACAAGGGTTGCCACATCTCACGGTCACTGGCCTGGACAGGGCGGATGTTGATCGAACTCTCCGATGGCGCCATGGAGCGCACCATAGCCGACGGTGTCCTGGGACGTGGCTGAACAGTAGAGCGACGATCCGCGCCAAGGATCATCGCGTGACAGATCACTCAGCGAGGCTTCATCGGCGGCAGCGAGCTGTTGAGGTTGAGATTGACGTTGATGTGTTCCAGTGCCGCTGTCAGGGGCGCAAGCAAGTTGTCGGGCAGTGAGTCGAAGAAGAGATTTCGGACCAGTTCGACGTGCGCGGGTGCGGCCGTCGAAAGTGCCTCGCGGCCCAACACGGTCAGACTTGCCTCGATGGCCCGGCCGTCGTCGGGCGAGGTGCGGCGCTCGGTAAGCCCACGTTCGGACATTCGCCGGAGATGATGGGAGGTGCGGCTTCGTTCCCAACCGATCTGTGCGGCCAAGTCGCTTATTCGCATGCTCATTTCGGGCGCACCGCCCAGCGCAACCAAGACGTGGTAGTCCGACAGCGAGAGCCCGTCATCGGCCTGCAGCTGTCGATTCATCTCGTAGTCCATCCGTAGGGTGACGCGCATGTAGGCAAGCCAGACGCGTTGCTGGGCGGGCGTGAGCCACCGAGCAGCGGGTTGTCGTCGTGAAGGCTTCCTGTCGGGCATGGTCGGCGCTCCCTCTGGAATGGTGTGTGACCTGTCAGGATGACAGATGCGGCCGCGGCGCCGGATAAGGGACATATCACTTGATGGAACAGTGGTCAGCGGTTCACCAAGCGGCTGAGCCGGTTTGCCTCCTGCAGCAGCAGCCGCCCGAGCCGTGGTTGCCGGTCGGCACTGAAGCGGGACTCGATACCGGTCAGAGTGAGCGCGCCGATGGGGGCGTGGTGGGAGTCGAACACCGCGGCCGCCATGCCCCAGGACCCCTCGACGATCAGGCCGGGATTCACGGCGTAGCCGTCTTCCCGCGTGCGGGCGATCCGCTGCTTGATCTCACTTGTGCGGTGCGCCCTGCCGTAAGTCTTGGTCAGGTCAGCCCGACGCAGGTACGTGTCGATGTCCTTGTCGGAGAGGTAAGCGAGCACCACCAGGCCCGCCGATACGACCCCGAGGGGGAATCGCGCGCCTTCGTAGAGCACGTAGGACCTGATGGGGAAGTCGCCGTCTTCGCGCATCAGCACGACGGTGTGGTCACCACGACGCAGTGAAAAGAACGCGCTCTCACCGGTTTCGGACGCGAGCCGCCGCACACCCGCGGCCGCCTTCTCGACGATGTCGTATCGCGGCGCGGACGCGGCCCCCAGCACGTACATCTCGGGACCGAGGTACCAGCGTCCGGTACGCCGATCGCGGTCGACCATGCCCTCGGCCTCGAGGGATTCGAGGAGGCGGTGCACGGTGGGTCGAGGGACACCGATCCGCTGGGCGAGATGGCTGGTGGTGACACCGTCCCCGGCGTCGTCGGCGATGGCCCTCAGTAGGGCGACAGACCGGCCCACGACCCCGGATAGCGCGGTCATGGGCTCACCTCGATTACGTCCATTATTCGGACATATTTTGGCATGCCTGTCCGCTGAATGAGCAATTACAGCGGGTTCCTTGTCTTCACGGTTGCGGTTCTGCAGGTTGTTGAGTACTCCGCTATCCGGAGGAAGTTCCTGGTGAAGAGGACGTTATGAAGGTGTGTGAGACTGCCGCCGAGGCGCTCGGCGGATATCTGCGCGACGGTATGTCGATCGCTGTGGGCGGGTTCGGGTTGTGCGGGATACCGCAGACGCTCATCGAGATCATCCGCGATTCGGGTGTCAGCGGTTTGACCATCGTGTCGAACAACCTGGGTGTCGACGGCAAAGGCCTGGGCCTACTGCTGGAGGACGGCCAGATCGCCAAAGTCATCGCGTCGTATGTCGGTGAGAACAAGCTGTTCGCCGCGCAGTACCTCGACGGTCGTCTGGAGGTCGAGTTCAGCCCGCAGGGCACGCTCGCGGAGCGGATGCGTGCGGGTGGAGCCGGTATCGCGGGCTTCTACACGCGGACCGGTGTGGGCACACCGGTGGCCGAAGGCAAGCCCACCGCCATGTTCGACGGGGAAGAATTCGTGCTGGAACTAGGCATCGTCACGGATCTGTCGCTGGTCCGCGCGCATACTGCCGATGGCGAAGGAAACCTGCGGTACCGCTACACCGCACGTAACTTCAACCCACTTGTCGCGACCTGCGGACGTGTCTGCGTCGCCGAGGTCGAGCAGGTCGTCGACGGATACCTCGATCCCGACTCGGTCATGACGCCAGGGATCTACGTCGACCATGTCGTACAGGCGGCGGCCCCGAACTTCATCGAGCAACGAACAGTGCGGCCCCGGCCGCTGGAGGTGGTCTGACATGGCGTGGACACGCGACGAAATGGCTGCGCTGGCGGCCACCGAACTCAACGATGGTGACTACGTCAACCTCGGGATCGGTATCCCGACGTTGGTGGCCAACCACATTCCGCCCGGTGTGCGCGTCATGTTGCAGAGCGAGAACGGGTTACTGGGGATGGGACCGTTCCCGTATGAGGATCACGAAGACCCCGATCTCATCAACGCGGGTAAGCAGACCGTGACCACCGAGCCGGGTGCATCGTTCTTCGACTCGGCGGCGAGCTTTTCGATGATCCGCGGCGGCCACGTCGACATCGCGATCCTCGGTGCGCTACAGGTGTCGGCGGCCGGCGATCTGGCCAACTGGATGGTGCCAGGGAAACTGGTCAAGGGGATGGGCGGTGCCATGGACCTGGTGGCCGGGACCCGCCGCGTGGTGGTGCTGACCGATCACGTGGCCAAGGACGGCACGCCGAAGATCGTCACGCGGTGCACGCTGCCGCTCACCGGAGCCGGGGTGGTGCACCGCATCATCACCGACCTGGCTGTGATGGATGTGCAGGACAACGGGATTCACGTGCGCAATCTTGCGCCGGGGGTGTCCTTCGATGAGGTGCAGACGGCTACGGACGCACCGCTGACCGACGCGCGCAGCGACATCCTCGATCATTCAGAATTGTTGGGAGACTTGGTATGACGACATCGGTGATTGTTGCTGGGGCGCGGACTCCGATTGGGAAGTT
>CAMFLL010000381.1 GCA_945957405.1 uncultured Mycolicibacterium sp.
CCACCCAGGTGAGAACGGCTTCGAAGTCACCGGCCGCCTTGGCTTCGGTGACCACTGTGGTGTCAGCGGTGACGGTCGACGGGCCGGAGTAGGTGGGTGCGTTGCCATCCCAGCCACCACCCGTCGCCCCGATGAGGGTGACCTGTATCAGATCGGTCGCCCCTGGTAGCGGTATCACGTTGCCCGACCCGTCGGCGTACGCCGGCAGTGGTCTGTAGCCGATGGTGTAACGGGGCACCCCGTCGAGGAACTCGAGCACGAACCGGTCGACGCCGTCGCGCGAGCCGAGGCGGACATCGACGAGTTTTCCCGTGCCGCCCGTTCCGTCGCCGGTCACATCGGGGGTGGATGTGACGGTGGGGGACGACGAGGCAACGGGCGGGGTTCCCGTCGCTGTGACGGGTGTCTCCGGGTCGCCAGCCGTTGCCGAGGTGGGGGTCGGATGCTCCGCGCCGCAGGCGCAGAGGAGCACTGACAGGGTGAGACAGGTGGCAAGCATCCGAACTCGCATGGTCTCCTCCGACACGCCAAGGCCTAGTGATCGGTGACGTGATCTTCGACGTCCCGATTCGCCGAGTCCAGTCGCGCCTTGATCAGTTCCTCAGCGGTTTCGCGGCGGTTTTCGTCGGCCGCCTGCCAATGGTTGTCCGCCCTGTCCTGTAATTCTCTCGGATCCCCGCATCCCAGCATGAGCGCCTGTTGCAATGCGTTCGCCGTGGATTCGTGGACGTCCGCGGCGTGATTGTGGCCCAGAGATGCAGCGAGGTGGGCATCTTCGGCCCGGTGTTTGGCCTCCCGGGCACGCTGCTGCGCGATCGCCACGGATTTCGCCGTACACCGGATGCCGGCCGCCAGGTCGAGACGCCGCTGCTGAAGCTCTTCGACGCGCTGTTGCGCTTTTGCGGCGCGCTCGGCCGGACTGGGAACTGACCCGTAGTCGGTGTTGTCTGTGGCCATCACGCAATCCTGCCTCACGGCCAGAACGGACTGACTGTCCCCGATAGTAGACCGCGTGGCTGCCGTCGTCACCCGCGGCGACCGACTCACCGTCGGGAGTGGCGCCGTACGCCCCCGGCCCGGCCAATGCCAAACGGCTGTGGGATGTTTCGTCGAATTCGACCGCTCAGGTGCCCGGATGCAGTTCGGCCAACTGGGCCTGCGCCGCCTCCAGTAACAGTTCCAGCGCCATGGGGTAGGAGCTGCGCGCCATCGACTGAGCAAGAAGGTGCGCCGTCGCAGCGATGTTGGGGTGGGTGTCGCCGGGCAGGCGGCCGTAGGTATCGCGCCACGCTTCGGTCTCGGCTTTGAGCGAGGCCGGGGACAGGGTGGCACCGGCCGAGTCGAACGCGCCGAATGCGAGCGCCTGGTCGACGAAGGCGTGGTAGATCCGCACTGCGTTGACGTCGGGGAACCCTGCGCCGCGCAGCACCCCGAGGATGGCCTCCACCGCCTGTACCTCATGCGGCCGCGCGGTCACCCGATGCGAGGTCAGTGTCGCCGCCTGTGGAGTGGCCAGTGCCGTCGCGTGCACGCGTAGCCCGAGATCGCGGAGGTCGGCACGCCAGTCACCGGTGGGCACCCACTGCGCGATGGTGCGGCCGATGAGTTCATCGGTCACCGCGAGCATCAGGTCGTCGGTGTGGCGGAAATAGCGGTAGATCGCACTTGGGTCGCAGCCCAGCGCGCGGCCCAACCGTCGCACCGAAAGCGCCTCGGCGCCATGATGTTCGATGAGCCGGAGCGCGGTCGAGACGATCAGCTCCTCGGACAGCACCACCCCCTGTTTGGTCGGCTTTCTCCGTTTGCGGTCTTGGGCCCGCACCACCCGCTCGGTCATGGATGGCTCCCTTCGCCGCTTCTTATGACAACACCATTGACGCAAAAAGTCGAACGGTGTGACATTGACCACTGCGAACAGAGAACGGACCGATCAACTGGTCCTCAGCAGCGGGGAGGGACATGACCACCACAGCCAGCACCAGCGGCACGTCGGCGAAGCCGACGGAGCTGCGCCGATCGCTCGGAGTCCTGGACGGGATCGCGATCGCGGCGTCCAGCACCGCTGCGACCACCACCATCGGTATCGGCTTGGGGGTCACCGCCGGCGTGGTCGGGCTCCACCTGCCGGCGATCATGCTGGTGGCATTCATCCCGATCTTGTTCATCGCCAGCGCCTACTCGCAGCTCAACCGGGTCGAGCCCAATGCGGGCAACGGCTACGTGTGGGTGGGCCGGTCACTGAACCCATGGCTGGGCTTCATGGTCGGCTGGGTGATGATCCTGGCGACCGTGACCTTTCTGGCCTACACGACCGCCGTCACCGGGTCAGCGGTGCTGCAGATCGGTGGCCAGTTCGGGCTGACCGCCATCGGCGGCATCACGCTGGATCCGGGATCGACGGCTCAGTCCACTGCCGTCGGCGTCGTGATCCTTGCCGCCGTCACGCTCACCGCGGTCACCGGCATCCGTGGTGCCGCCCGGCTGCAGCGCTGGCTGCTGATCTTCGAGTACGCGGTGTTGCTCGGCTTCTGCGGTTACGGCATCATCGCCGGATCGCACCCGTTCAGCCTCAGCTGGTTCAACCCGTTCGCCATCCCGTCCGCCGCCGCACTTGCCCAAGGCCTGCTGCTGTCGGTGTTCTGCTACTGGGGATTCGACGCTGCCTTCAGTGTCAACGAGGAGGTGCGTGATCCCCGCGACGCCTCACGCGCCGGGATCATGACGCTGGTGCTCATGCTGGGTCTGTTCCTGTTGGGGTCCATCGCATTTCAGCGTGTTCTGTCCGAGGACGAGCTCGTCGGCAACGGTGCCCAGGGGCTCGCGTTCTTCGGGGAGCGGGTCGCGTCGATGCCATGGACCGTCCTACCCGTTCTGGCCCTGATGTTCAGCGCGGTCGCCTCGCTACAGGCCGGCGTGATCCCCACGGCGCGAGGCATGTTCGCGATGAGCCGGGACAGGACACTTGGTTCCGCCTGGTCGAAGGTCAGTCGCCGGTACGGGACCCCGTCCGCCGCGACCCTTGTCATCGGTGCGGCGGCCGCCGTGGTGGCCGCACTGTCGGTGGTGATCCCACGGCTCGCCGACATGATCACCGCGACGGTCAACGGGATCGGCATCATCGTGGCATTGACCTACGCCTTGGTGGCGACCGCCGCGGCGGCGCGGTTCCGCAGCCTGCTGCGCGCCGACTGGCAACTCGGCCTGCGCGCCGTGGTGCTCCCACTCGTCGGCGCCACGATCCTGTATGGGCTCGCCGGCTACCTGTGCTGGTCGTTCTACAGCTCGGCTGATCACCTCGAGATCAGTCCCGACAACGGCTGGTTCCTGCTGCTGATCCCGGTGACAATGATCGTCACCGGGGTGGCAGCGGGTGCCTGGGCCAAGAGGGGCCGAAAGTCGGCCTACTTCGCGACCGGCCGCGGCACCGATGGCGACACACTCGATATTCTCGTTGCCCACTAGGAGGAATTGTGTACGCAGAACTCGTCTTTCGCGGTGGACATGTCCTGACGCCCACCGGACGCACGACATCGTCGGTGGCAGTGGCCGGTGACCGCGTCCTCGCGGTGGGCAATGACGAGATCGGTGATCTCGTCGGCCCGGCCACCGAGGTGATCGACCTTGCCGGCCGGCTGCTCATCCCCGGGTTCCAGGACGCCCACGTCCACCCCATCCCCGCGGCCACCGAGTGGATGCAGTGCGACCTGACCGGCGCCGGCACCATGCACGCGACCGTGGAAGCCGTACGCGCCTATGCCGACACCCATCCCGAGCGGGACTGGATCGTCGGCGGCGGCTGGTCGATGGAGGCCTTCGCGGGCGGTAAGCCGACCAGGGACCTGCTCGACGCGGTTGTCCCGGACCGCCCGGTGTATCTGCTCAACCGCGACCATCACGGGGCCTGGGTCAACAGCCGCGCACTGGCCGTTGCCGGCATCGATCGCGACACCGCCGACCCGGCAGGCGGTCACATCGACCGCGATGTCAGCGGTGAGCCGAGCGGAACGCTGCAGGAGGGCGCGATGGAGCTGGTCGGCCGGCTTGCGCCACCCACCACCGCGGCCGACCGCCTGGCAGCCCTGCTGCGCGCCCAGCAGCACCTGCATTCGCTGGGCATCACCGCGTGGCAGGACGCGCTGGTGGGCGACTACCTCGGCAGCGGCGACATCTCCGATGCGTACGCGGCTGCGTCCCGCGACGGATCGTTGACGGCACGGGTGGTCGGTGCCCTGTGGTGGGACCGGGACCGCGGCGCAGAACAGATCGATGAACTGATGCATCGACGGGAAACGCTGACCCATGGTCGTTTTCGCGCGCACAGCATCAAACTCATGCTCGACGGGGTCGCCGAGACGGGCACCGCGGCCCTCCTCGAGCCGTATCTGGACAGGTGCGGTTGTGCGACCGCCAACCGAGGCACCAGCTTCCTCGAGGCGGCCGACTTGCACAAATACGTCACGAAACTCGATGAGCTTGGGTTCCAATGCCACTTCCACGCCCTGGGCGACCGGGCGGTGCGCGACGCGCTTGATGCGGTTGCCGCGGCCCGGCAGGCCAACGGCCGCACCGACACCCGGCCACATCTGGCCCACGTGCAGGTGGTGCACCCCGATGACATCCCGCGGTTCGCCGAGCTCGGGGCGGCGGCCAACATCCAGCCGTTGTGGGCCGCCCACGAACCGCAGATGGATGAGCTGACCATTCCATTCCTCGGTGAGCAACGCAGTCGGTGGCAGTACCCCTTCGGTTCCTTGTTGCGTAGCGGCGCCACCATCGCCGCCGGCAGCGACTGGCCGGTGAGCAGCGCAAATCCCTTGGAAGGCATCCACGTAGCGGTCAACCGGGTGGCTCACCGTGCCGGCACTCCGGTGTTCATCCCCGGTGAGCGGCTGACCCTGGCCACGGCGTTCTCGGCCTACACCGCGGGATCGGCATGGGTCAACCATCTGGATGACACCGGCCGGATCGACATCGGGATGCTGGCGGATCTCACTGTGCTGGACCGTGATCCGTTCGACGAACCGGCCGACGAGATCGCCGCGACCACCGTCGACATGACCTTCGTCGGAGGCGAGCGCGTGTACACGCGGAACTAGGGTGGCGGGGTCGTGTCAGACCCCGCCACCGGGGCCTGCCGCGCCCACCGCCGCGGGCCGCAGCCGGGCGATGATGCCGTCGAGGTCCAGGCGGAACATGTCGGGCCGGAAGACGTGACCGCCGGGCACCTCATGGGATTCATTCGGGATGCCCGCCGCGCTCAGGGCTTGGCGGAACTCCCGCTGGCCGGCCAACACCTGCGTCTCGTTGACGCTGTCGAACCAGTTGAGGGGGTCGGGGCTGGTGCCGGCGACCATGAAGATCCGTTTGTTGCGGTAACTCTCGATGCGTTCCATCGGATTATCGGCGCTGACCCTGGCCTGGTCCCACCGCGGCGCGCCATAAACCGTACCGCCTGCGAGATCCGAGACCGCCGAAGTGATGTTGGCCCAGTGCACCACCAGCCCGAAGTCACGGCGCAGGCTCGCCGGACCGGAATGGGCGCTCACCGAGGCGAAGTGACCGTAGTACTTGGCCGTGTATTTCAGCGCGCCGAAGCCGCCCATCGAGAAGCCGCCCACGGCACGACCGTCGTACTCGGCATACGTCCGGAAGTTCGCGTCGATCCACGGGATCAGTTGGGCCATGTGAAAGGTTTCCCAGTTGCGCGGGCCGACGAACGAGGTGACCGGATTGCAGTACCAGCCGGCGTGGCCGCCGTCGGGCATCACCACGATGATCGGCTTGCCGGCGGTCAGATCGCGGATACCGAGGAAGTCGAACTGGCGGAAGTCCTCCGCGCCGCCGTGCAACATGTACAGCACAGGATAGGTGCGTCCGCTGGTGCGGTAGTCGTCCGGAAGCAGGACGTTGACACCGGGATTCCAGCCGATCGCCGCCGTCTGGAAGCGGTAGTACCACATGCGGGGATCGTTCTCGTTTCGGTCCACGATGTGCAGGCCGAACCCGTCGTTGCGTCCGACGAAGATGACGAGCGACTGCCCTGGGTTGATGGCGGCGGGATTGGCGATCCGGTTGACCTTGGCGATCAGCGGGTACAGCCCCGCGTCGCCATAGAAGCGTCCGGCCAGAGCGGAGAGGGTATCGCCCTGGGCCACCTTGTACCTGGTGATGTCGGGGATGATGAGCCGCTGACCGGGGTTGACGGTGCTCGATTCGGCGATACCGCTGGCACTGGCGATCAGCCAATCCAGTTCCGCATCACCGTAGAAGCGTGATGCCAACCTGGACAGCGTGTCTCCGGCGGCGACGGTGTGCCGTGAGAAATCGGGCATGATCAAATGCTGTCCGACGTTGACGGCATTCGGATTGGTGACTCCGCTGGCGGTGGCGATCAGCCGGTGCAGATCCGCTTCACCGTAGTAACGCAACGCCAATGCCGACAGCGTCTCGCCCGCGGCAACCGTATGTGTTCTGGCCATTATTTCGTTGACTCCCTCAGTTACACCCTGCTCTGATGCCGAAGCGGCGTCGGCCATCGGCTCGTCACGCGACGCCACGGCACATCATCAGGTGGCGACTGATCAGCGGCACTCGAACTCGGCACGCTCGCGACCACCCCCCCTGCACTGGATGCCGGCCCGAGTAGCCGGAAGTCTAATCCGCAACGGATGACGCGTCATGGCTTTCCTGTTGCCGGTCTCGAAACGGTTGATGCGCAACGTGTTTGTTCGATGCCCGGTGGTAGCTGTGGCGCGGTGATTACGCTCGCCGTGAGGCCGGCGAAAGGAAGACCCGTGCCGCAGACTGGACCGTGGACCGGTGACCCGGTTTGGCTGGCCGATGTT
>CAMFLL010000382.1 GCA_945957405.1 uncultured Mycolicibacterium sp.
ACGGTCACCACCGCGTACGCGCAGATGCGCGACGAGGGCTATCTGACCGCCCGCCGCGGCGCACGCAGCACCACCGCCCTGCCGACGAACACCGGCGAACCCTCGCCCACGGCCGCCGCACCGGCGCGGGCCACCATCAACCTGGCCGCCGCCGCCATGTCCGCACCCGCGTCGGCGGTACTCGAGGCGTTCTCCGCCGCCGCCTCCGAGGTGAGTTCCTATCTGCACCAGCCGGGCCACGAACTCTACGGAGTCGAGCCCCTTCGTGTCGCTGTCGCCGAACGTTATTGTGCGCGTGGACTTCCCACCACGCCGGATCAGATCATGGTGACCACGGGAGCGCTCGGCGCCATCGGCCTCATCCTGTCGACCTTTGTCGAACCCAGCGACCGCGTACTGGTCGAGCAACCCACCTTCTCGGGTGCCCTGTCGTCGATATCGGCTGCGGGCGCCCGACCAGTGCCGGTGTCGATCGCCCCCGACGAGGGCTGGGATCTCGACGCTCTGCACATCGCGATCCGCCAACTGGCGCCCAACCTCGCCTATCTCATTCCCGACCAGCACAACCCGACCGGTCTGACGATGTCGCCGGCGCAACGAGAGCACCTGGCGCACATCATCGCCGAGACGCGCACCCGGACCATCATCGACGAGACCATGCGGGAGATCTGGCTCGACGAGGAGGTGCCCGGCCCGGTGGCCGCGGCCGTGACGCAGCGACGCGACCTGGTGTTGACCATCGGCTCGATGTCGAAGTCGTTCTGGGCGGGGCTGCGCATCGGCTGGATCCGCGCGGAAGCGGCCACGCTGGCCACCATCGCCGCGCGCAGACGCTCCATCGATCTCGGTACCGCCATCGTCGATCAGCTCGCGGCCGCGCGGCTTCTCGTGGTCGCCGACGACGTACTCCCAGACCGTCGCGCCCTGATCACCCGGCGCCGCGCGGTGTTGCGTGCGCTGCTGGCCGATCAGTTGCCGGACTGGCGGGAGTGCAATGGGGGCCTGCCGACCGGAGGCTTGGCGCTCTGGATGCGCCTACCGGCCCCCATGAGTTCGGCGTTGTCGGCGGCGGCGTCCCGGCTCGGGGTCGACATCCCGCCGGGTCCACGGTTCGGGGTGGACGGCACGCTGGAGCGCTACATCCGGGTTCCGTTCAGCTTGCCGGAAGATCAACTGGCCGAAGGGGTTTCGCTACTGGCCCGAGCCTGGAGCGCCGTCACGGGCACCACCATCGTGGACACCGTGGACTCCGGCGCCCCGGTGGTCTAGCACGTCACTTTTCATTCGCGAGCAGACGCAAAGGGCCCGCAAATCGCGCGGAATGGTGGCCCTTCGCGTCTGCTCGCGGTGTCAGTCGGGCGGGATCTCGACGCGGCGCAGCATCCCGTCGATGGCATCGGCGGCTTCGATCTCACCGCGGGTGACACCGAGGATGAACAACACGGTGTCGAGGTACGGATGACTCAACGACGCGTCGGCCACCTCGCGCAGTGCGGGCTTGGCGTTGAACGCGACCCCGAGGCCTGCCGCGGCCAGCATGTCGATGTCGTTGGCACCGTCGCCGACGGCCACCGTCTGCTCCATCGGAACGCCGGCCTGATAGGCGAAGTCGCGCAACGCCTTCGCCTTGCCGGGCCGGTCGATGATCGGTCCGATGACACGCCCGGTGAGCGTGCCGTCGACGATCTCGAGCTGGTTGGCGGCGACATAATCGAGCATCAGTTCGTGCGCCAGCGGTTCGATGACCTGCCGGAAGCCACCGGACACCACACCGCAGTGAAAGCCCAGACGTCGCAGGGTCCGCAAGGTGGTTCGCGCGCCCGCCGTCAGTTCGAGTTCGTCGGCGACCTCGTCGACCACCGATGCAGGCAGACCGGCCAGGGTCGCCACCCGTTCCCGCAGGGAGTCCTCGAAATCCAACTCGCCCCGCATGGCCGCCTCGGTGATCTGGGCGACCTTGGCCTCGGCGCCGGCGCGCGCCGCGAGCATCTCGATGACCTCACCCTGGATCAGAGTGGAATCCACGTCGAACACGATGAGGCGCTTGGCCCGCCGCGCCAGCGAATAGTCCTCCACCGCGACGTCGACACCCTGTTCGACGGCGACCCTGGCCAACGCGGCCTGTAGTTCACCGATCACCCCGGCGGGCACCGACACCCGCAGTTCCAGGCCCGTCACCGGATAGTCCGAAACACCCCGGATGGTGTCGATGTTGACACCGAGCGCAGCGGCCTCGCGCGCCAGCACGCCGAACGCCTCCGCGGCGATGGGACGGCCCAGTACCACGATGGTGTGCGTCGAGGGTTCGCGGATGATCGCGATGTCCTGGCTCTGCTCGATGGTGACTTCGAGACCCACCCCGTGGATGGCGTCCTCGACGTCGGCCCGGAACGCGTCACCACCGATGACGGCGCCGGGACCCGTGATCAGCACACCGAGGGTGAGCCGGCCACGGATGACCACCTGTTCGACGTTGAGCAGTTCGACACGGTAGCGCGTCAGCACGCCGAACAACGCTGACGTCACGCCGGGCTGATCCACCCCGGTGACGGTGATGAGGACCGACACCTTCCCCGTGAAGGGGGCCACGGTCACCCCTTAGGTGCGTACGTTCTCGTCGAGCCTGGTCACATCGCCGTCGGACGGTCCATGCGCGCGGCCCACGTGGGCCTCGGCGCGCATCCGCTCGACCATGTGCGGATAGTGCAGCTCGAACGCCGGGCGCTCCGAACGGATCCGGGGCAGCTCGGTGAAGTTGTGCCGCGGCGGCGGGCAGCTGGTGGCCCACTCCAGGGAGTTGCCATAGCCCCACGGGTCGTCGACAGTGACGACCTCGCCGTACCGCCAGCTCTTGAACACGTTCCAGACGAACGGCAGCGTCGACAGACCCAGGATGAACGCACCGATGGTCGAGATGACGTTGAGCGTCGTGAAACCGTCGGTTGGCAGGTAGTCGGCGTACCGGCGCGGCATACCTTCGTCACCCAGCCAGTGCTGCACCAGGAAGGTGGTGTGGAACCCGATGAAGGTCAGCCAGAAGTGCAGCTTGGCCAGCCGCTCGTCGAGCAGCCGCCCTGTCATCTTCGGGAACCAGAAGTAGATGCCGGCATACGTGGCGAACACGATGGTGCCGAATAGCACGTAGTGGAAGTGCGCCACCACGAAGTAGGAATCCGACACGTGGAAGTCCAGCGGCGGGCTGGCCAGCAGCACACCCGACAGGCCGCCGAGCAGGAACGTGACCAGGAAGCCCACCGAGAACAGCATCGGTGACTCGAACGTCAGCTGGCCCTTCCACATCGTGCCTATCCAGTTGAAGAACTTGATACCGGTGGGCACCGCGATCAGGAACGTCATAAACGAGAAGAACGGCAGCAGCACCGCGCCCGTCGCATACATGTGGTGCGCCCACACCGCGACCGACAGGGCAGCGATCGACAGCGTCGCGTAGATCAGCGTGGTGTAGCCGAAGATCGGCTTGCGGGAGAACACCGGGAAGATCTCAGTCACGATGCCGAAGAACGGCAGCGCGATGATGTACACCTCGGGGTGTCCGAAGAACCAGAACAGGTGCTGCCACAGGATGACGCCACCGTTGGCGGGGTCGTAGACGTGTGCACCGAGGTGTCGGTCGGCGGCCAGACCGAACAGCGCCGCGGTCAGCAGCGGGAAGGCCAGCAGCACCAGGATCGACGTCACCAGGATGTTCCAGGTGAAGATCGGCATCCGGAACATCGTCATACCGGGGGCGCGCATGCAGACCACCGTCGTGATCATGTTGACGCCACCCAGGATGGTGCCGAGACCACCGACGGCCAGACCCATGATCCACAGGTCGGCACCGGCACCCGGCGAGTGGATGGCGTCGGTCAGCGGCGTGTAGGCGGTCCAGCCGAAGTCGGCGGCACCACCAGGAGTGATGAAACCGGCGGTCGCGATCATGGCGCCGAACAGGAACAGCCAGAACGAGAACGCGTTCAGTCGTGGGAACGCCACGTCGGGCGCACCGATCTGCAGCGGCAGCACCAGGTTGGCGAAACCGAACACGATCGGCGTCGCGTAGAACAGCAGCATGACCGTGCCGTGCATGGTGAACAGCTGGTTGAACTGCTCGTTGGACAGGAACTGCAGTCCGGGCATGGCCAGTTCGGTGCGCATCAGCAGAGCCATCAGGCCGCCGATGAAGAAGAAGATGAAGCACGCGACGCAGTACATGATGCCGATCAGCTTGTGATCGGTGGTCGTGATGAGCTTGTAGATCAGGTTGCCCTTCGGGCCCATCCGTTCCTTGAACGGACGAGTGGCCTCGAGTTCCCGCAACGGGGGCGCTTCGGCGGTCAAGAGCTCCTCCAATTAATGCATCCGGATCTTGCCTCGAATCCTATCCCCCTGGGCGCGCTCTGTCGGCGCGGGTCCGACAATCTGTCGTAGACGTGTTGGGTGTTACCGTCGGCCCGTGCCGTCCAGAGCCGCAGCAACTACTTTGACCGCGGCTTCGATGCTGTTCACGGCGTTGTTGATGACGAGTTGTGGCGAGCAGCAGGGCGAATCGCCGATGAACCAGCCCAACAGCGTCATCACCAGCACGACCCGGATCGCGGGCGCGGGTGTCCTCGGCAACCAGCGCAGGCCCGACGAGTCGTGCGCGCCGGAACCGGCGGCGCTCGACCCTGGTGACGGGCCGCGGCGGGTCGGCAGCGGTACCGAACGCGGTGACATCGACGTGCCCGCCGACCCGCAGCGGATCGTCGTGCTGTCCCCCGACCAACTCGACGTGCTGTGCGCACTGGGGTTGCAGTCGCGGGTGGTCGGGGCCGCGACCCGCGACCCTGCGGAGGGCCAGGCGCCGCAACAGCCGTCATATCTGGGCACGGTCATCCATGACGTCCCTGCCGTGGGCACCATCAGCTCCCCGGACACCGCCGGCGTCGCGGCCGCCAAACCGGACCTGATCCTCGGTTCGAACGCGCTGACACCCCAGGCCTACGGCGAGCTGTCGGCTATCGCCCCGACAGTGTTCACCGACACCGCCGGCGCCGCCTGGGCCGACGGGGTGCGCCAGGTCGGCGCGGCCACCGGGCGCGCCGGGGCAGCCCAGGACGTCGTCGACGGTTTCGACGACGACGCCAAGCAGACCGGGGTGGCCAACGACGCCACGCATTTCCAGGCCTCGGTGGTGCAGCTGACGGCGAACACCGTGCGCGTGTACGGCGCCGAGAACTTCCCGGCCAGCGTGCTGGCCGCGGTCGGCGTCGACCGGCCGGCCGCGCAGCGGTTCACCGACAAGCCCTACCTCGAGATCGGCGCATCCGACAACGAGCTGGGCGACGCCGACTTCTCCCCCGCCGAAGGCGACATCGTCTACGTCTCCTTCGAATCACCGGCAGCCAAACAACATGCGCCCGCCGTGATGGACAGCGCCGCGTGGCGCCGCCTCTCGGCCGCCACCGGCAACCGGGTCTTCGTGGTCAACAACGAGGTCTGGCAGACCGGTCAGGGGCCCGTCGCTGCGCGCGGCATCCTCGACGACCTGCGCTGGGTCAACGCCCCCATCAACTGAGCGGACCTGCGCGCACCGGGTTTGTAACCAAGATTTCACCCGCGAGGGGACTAAAGCGCGACGACGCCCGGTTGGCTCATAGCGGGATGCGCACGTCTGCATCCGGTTAACCACGACAACAAAGAGGGCATGCAGAAGAGATGACCACGACAGTTTCCGCGTACGCCGCGACCTCGGCCACCGAGCCGCTGACCAAGACCACCATCGAGCGCCGCGAGGTCGGCCCGCACGACGTGGCATTCGACATCAAATTCGCCGGCATCTGCCACTCCGACATCCACACCGTGAAGGCCGAATGGGGCCAGCCCAACTACCCCGTCGTTCCCGGTCACGAGATCGCCGGTGTGGTCACCGAGGTCGGTGCGGAGGTGACCAAGTACAAGGTCGGCGACCATGTGGGCGTCGGCTGTTTCGTCGACTCCTGCCGGGAATGCGACAACTGCAAGGCCGGCCTGCAGCAGTACTGCACGGGTGGCGGCATGGTCGGCACCTACAACGCCACCGAACGCGACGGCACCCCCACCTACGGCGGTTACAGCACTGCGATCGTCGTCGACGAGAACTATGTGCTGCGCATCCCGGATTCCATCCCCCTGGACAAGGCCGCACCGCTGCTGTGCGCCGGCATCACGCTGTACTCCCCGTTGCACCACTGGGGCGCAGGTCCCGGTAAGAACGTCGCCATCATCGGCCTCGGCGGACTCGGCCACATGGGCCTCAAGATCGCCCACGCCATGGGTGCGCGGGTGACGGTGCTCAGCCAGTCGCTGAAGAAGATGGAGGACGGCCTGCAGCTCGGGGCCGACGAGTACTACGCCACCAGCGATCCCGACACCTTCACCAAGCTGGCCGGCACATTCGATCTGATTGTCAACACCGTGTCTGCCAACCTGGACCTCGGCGCCTACCTGGGCCTGCTCAAGACCGGCGGAACGCTGGTGGAGGTCGGCGCGCCCGAGAAGCCCATGGAGGTGTCGTTCTTCCCGCTGGCGGCCCAGCGTCGCAGCCTGGCCGGCTCGATGATCGGCGGCATCCCGGAAACCCAGGAGATGCTGGACTTCTGCGCCGAGCACGACGTCACCCCCGAAATCGAGGTGATCGACGCGTCCTACGTCAACGAGGCCTACGACCGGGTCATCGACAGTGATGTGCGCTACCGCTTCGTGATCGACACCGCGACCATCTAGGCCCTACGGGTCCATCGACGCCGAAAGTGCAGCCGTCTCAGGACGGCTGCACTTTCGGCGTTCGGCGGTTTCAGTGGTTCAGGTGGTGCCTGCGAGCG
>CAMFLL010000383.1 GCA_945957405.1 uncultured Mycolicibacterium sp.
TGTCTTCGGCTTTCTCTACTCGCCGCTGATCACCACCGCCTTGTTCTCGTTCAACGGCAGCAACGTGCAGACCTGGCCCATGCAGGGTTTCACCACGCAGTGGTATGCCGATCTGTTCGCCGATGAGGCGATGCTCACCGCGCTGTTGTACAGCCTGCGGGTCGCCCTGGTCGCCGTCGCGATCAGCGCGGTAGCCGGCCTCACCTTTGCATTGATCGCCCAGCGGGTGCAGTTCAGCGGTAAGCGACTCCTCGATGCCGTGCTGGCGATCCCGTTGGTGGCGCCCGGCATGGTGCTGGGCATCTCACTGCTGGTGGTGTTCAACTTCGCCTCGATGCCGACCGGCTTCCTCACCATCGTCATCGGCCACGCCGCGTTCATCACGCCGCTGGTGATGTTCGTTCTGCAGCAACGGCTCAAGACCATGGATCCCTCGATCGAACACGCGTCGATGGATCTGGGTGCCGGCCGGATCAAGACGTTCTGGCATGTCACCCTGCCCGGGGTGCGCACCTCGCTGCTGGCTGCCTGTCTGCTGGGGTTCACGCTGTCGATGGACGAGATCGCGGTGTCGTTCTTCCTGGCCGGTACCCAACCGACGCTGCCCGTCTACGTCTGGGGCCTGCTGCGGTTCGGCTTCACCCCGGAGGTCAATGCGGTCTTCACCCTGATCGGCGCGTTCAGCCTGCTACTCATCGGCGGCGCACTGGTCATGCTCCTAGCCAGCTCGCGCCGGCGGGACAAACAACTCATCGGTATCGGCACCAACTGATCCACGTCAACCCCACCACCTGATGTCCAAGGAGAAGACTGTGCTCATTTCGCCTGTGGTTCGAATCGGCAGGGGAGTGCGTCGCATTGCCGCGCTCTGCCTTGCGCTCATTCTCGGCATCAGCCTTGCGGCGTGCGGGGGAGGGTCGAGTGGCGGTGACGCCAACACCCTGAATGTGTTGACGTGGGAGACCTATCACGATCAGGCCTGGCTCGACGCCTTCACCAAGGACACCGGCATCAAAGTCAACGCGGTCAACGTCGGGTCGCCCGATGAGATGTTCGCCAAGATCAAGGCGAACCCGAGCCAATGGGACATCGGGCTGGTGACGTCGGGATGGTTCGACACCTACGCCAAGGAAGGGCTGCTCGAGCCGATCGACGCCAGCAAGATCACCACCGAGCCCAAACTCGGATTCGACTGGAAGGGTGCTGCTTCATCGGACGGCAAGCAGTACGGCGTGCTGTACAACTGGGGCGATCTGCCACTGGTCTGGATCCCCGGCACCGTTCCCGACACGCCGGAGATGGCGAAGTACAAGGATGCCCAGGGCCGGCCGAATGACTGGAACATCCTGTGGGACCCGGCATTCAAAGGCAAGGTTTCGATCTTCGACGACCCGACATCGGTCCTGCCGATGATTCCGCTGGCCCTCGGCATCGCCGACCCCTACCAGCTGACGCCAGAGCAGTTCACCGAAACGCAGAACAAGCTGTTCGAGCTCCGGTCGCAGATCAAGCGGCTCACCACCGGCTTCAATGATCAGACCGCACAGTTCGCCAACGGCGAGGCCACCATCGGCTACCTCAACAACATCGCCGCCGCCACCGCGCTGCGGAAGCAGGGCAAGGCTGTCGAGGTCAATCATCAGGTCAAGCAGGGTGTGCCGGCGTGGAGCGACAACTATTCGATCACCAAGGCCGGCGCCAAGAAGTCCGACGCGGTGTACAAGTTCATCAACTACACGATGACCATCCCGTGGCAGGCCCGCTTCATCGCCTTCAGTGGCAACTCCGGAAACCTCAGCCTGGATCAGGCGAAGACGCCGGAAGCCGTCGCCGCGGGTCTGAACCAGGAGGCGCTGGACGCGACGCTCATCCCGGCAACGGCTGATGGTGACGCCTTCTTCAAGGGCATGAAGTTCTTCCAGACCGTCGATGACCTCAACAAGCGCGTGGACATGTGGAATCAGTTCAAGCTGGGCATCGCCAGCTGAGCGACCACACCAAAAGACAGAGATTGGAGCCGTTATGGGACAGCTGGACAACAAGGTCGCCTTCATCACCGGACTCGCTCGGGGACAGGGGCGTTCCCACGCTCTGACCCTCGCCGAGCAGGGTGCGGACATCATCGGCCTCGACCTGTGCGGCGATATCGATTCGACGACGTATCCGGGATCAACCGCGGAGGATCTCCAGGAAACCGAGCGCCTGATCAAGGAGCTGGGTCGGCGGGCGGTGTTGTCGCAGGCGGATGTCCGCGACTATGACCAGGTCAAAGATGCGTTCGAGCGTGGGATCGAGCAGCTCGGCCGAGTTGACATCATCATTCCCAACGCGGGTATCTGTGCGGGCGGCAAGACGTGGGAGATCACCACCGATGCCTGGCGGGAGATGATCGACATCAACCTGACCGGCGCGTGGCACGCCGTGAGAGCATCTGTGCCCACGCTCATTTCGCAGGGTGATGGTGGGTCGGTCGTCTTCATCGGATCGACCGAGGCGCTCAAGGGCGCGGAGAACATGTCGTCTTACGCGGCGTCGAAACACGCCATCACCGGCCTGATGACTTGCCTGGCAAGGGAACTGGGCCAGTTCAATATCCGGGTCAACTCGGTGAACCCGACTTGCGTGGACACCGACATGATCCAGAATCCGTACGTGTGGGGCCTGTTCCAGCCCGATAATCCCAACCCCACCCGCGAATCCGTGGAGGGTGCGTTTGCGGGTACCCACATCCTTCCGGTGCCGTGGATGGAACCGAAGGATGTGAGCCGGGCGATTCTGTATCTGGTGACCGAACTCGGGCGCTATGTCACCGCCACCACCATGACGATCGACGCGGGTTTCATCGTCAAGTCGTAATCGGTACCGGCGGAGCCGCTGCCGTCCGGCGGGCCGTTCGCTGTCGTTGAATTTGTACAAATGTTCAGATGTGCGTGGTGCGCGCGTCGTCAAGCGTGAGAATGGAGAAATGCTGTGGTACAGGAGTTTACGGGGAAGACCGTCTTGGTGTCGGGTGGAGCCCGCGGGCAGGGTGCGTCCCATGCCCAGCGCTTCGCGGAGGAGGGCGCCAAGGTCGTCGTCTCCGACTTCCGGGACGAGCTCGGCGTGGCGGTCGTCGAGCAGATCCGCGAAAAGGGTGGCATCGCGATCTATCAGCATCTCGACGTCCGCGACAGTGAACAGTGGTCCGCCGCGGTGGCGCGGGCCGAGAGCGAGTTCGGCAGTCTGGACATCTTGATCAACAACGCCGGCATCGTGAACTGCGAACCGGTCGACATCTGCTCCGATGACACCTGGAACACCGTGATGGACACCAACTCGACCGGTGTCTTCCGCGGTATGCGGGCGGCGGTCCCGGCCATGCGGCGGGCCGGCGGGGGCGCGATCGTGAACACGGCATCGATGATGGGGCTGGTGGGTTCGTGGGGCTATGCCGCGTACGTCGCCAGCAAGTTCGCCGTGGTGGGTCTGACGAAGTCGGCCGCCCTGACCTACGCCGGCGAGAACATCCGAGTCAACGCCGTCGCGCCGGGCTGTGTCGACACGCCGATGCTCGACGAGGAGAAGGCCCTGATGGCGGACAACCCGTACTGGGACTTCGATGAATGGATCACGGCGCAGCCGGTGTCCGTTCCGGCCCAGCCCGGAGAGATCAGTGAGCTGATCCTGTACCTGGCGTCGGATCGTGCCCGCTACTGCACGGGGGCGGTCTACCCCATCGACGGAGGATCGACCGCCGGCTGAACCGGGTGTTAGTCGCCACCGATAAAGTCATCGTGGTCGGTCGAGCCCCCGTGGACGATCAATCACAGGAAGGACCCACCGTGACCGTAGGCAACACAGACGGTGACCGCCCGCTGCGGGTCGGCGCCGTATACCGCCCGCAGTTCGCGCCGGAGCGCCTCGCCGCCACCGCCAGGGCTGCCGACGCCGCGGGTGTCGACGAACTGTGGCTGTGGGAGGACTGTTTCCTGGCCGGCGGAGTATCGGCGGTCGCGATCGCGTTGGCGCACAGCGACAATCTTGTCGTCGGCGTGGGGGTCCTACCCATGCCGATGCGTAACGTGGCGGTGGCGGCCATGGAGATCGCCACACTGGAACGCGCCTTTCCCGGACGGATCCGGATCGGTTTCGGCCACGGTGTGCAGGACTGGATGGCACAGATCGGCGCCAAGGTCGCGTCACCCATGACCTTGATGCGTGAGTACCTCACCTGTCTCGACGCCCTGCTGCGCGGCGAGAAGGTCACCTTCGACGGCCGCTACGTCCACCTCGACGGGGTGCAGCTGGACTGGCCGCCGAACCCCGATGTCGAGTTGTTGGCCGCCGCGCAGGGGCCCAAGACGTTGCGCCTTTCCGGTGAACTGGCCACCGGCACCGTCATCACGGGGGGCACGTCCCCTGATGCCCTGCGTAGCTCGATCGACAGCATCCGAGAAGGCGTTGCGCTGCGCGCCGAACCGCGTCACCATTCGGTGGTCACGTACGTGCTGTGCACCACCGGCTCCACCGCCCGGCAGGATCTGCTCGACGAGATCGCCTACTGGGAACTCGATCCCGGCAGTGATGTCGGCGTCAGCGGTGACGCCACCGAGATCGCGTCCGGGGTCCGGCGTTGGGTGGACGCGGGCGCGGACACCATAGTGCTGCAGCCCACCGGTGCAGCTGATCCGGAGGAGTTCGTCAGGTTCATCGGCACCGAGGTGCGCCCAAGACTGCTCGCGGCACGAGAGGCGTGACGTGGTGGCGAATGTCGTGACGTTGGGTTGTATCAACCCGGCGGTCGTGCCTGCGCCGTTCGTGGCACTGGAGATCCGGGCCGAGCGTGTGGTGCGTGAGGCCCTCGAAAGCCGTGGCTGCCGAGTGCGATTCGCCGACATCTCGTGCCGTCCGGTGCCCGACACCACCGAGCTCCTGGACGGCGTCGCAGGGGTGGTGCTGCTGGGCGGCGCCGACGTCGATCCCGCGCTCTACGGTCTGCCGCCCGACCAGCCCGACGTGCACGGGGTGGACCGGGTTGCCGACGAGTTCGAGATCGCCACGATTCTGCACGCCGAGCGGTCGGGCATCCCGGTGCTGGCGATCTGCCGGGGGGCCCAGCTTCTCAACGTCGCCCACGGCGGCACCCTCATCCCCGACATTGCGGACTGGGCCATTCATCACGGCCCCACACCCGAGACCATCTTCGTCGCGGAAGAGGTTGCCCTGGTGGCGGATTCACGGTTGGCAACGATCACGGGCAGGAGCACCCTGACTGTCCGGAACGGCCATCACCAGGCAGTCGACCAGGTCGGCTCGGGATTGTCGGTTTCGGCTACAGCGGCCGACGGCATCGTGGAGGCCATCGAACTCGACGCCGACGCGCCCGCGTGGGCACTCGGTGTGCAATGGCACCCTGAACATCCCGATGCCGACCCCGAGGTGTTCAGCGCACTGTTCGATGCGTTCGTCGCGCAGATGCGGGTCGGGTCGAGGAGCCAGGTGTCGTAGGCGCCCCGGTCTCCCGTCGGATCACCGAAGGGCGACCGCCGCCGGCCCGTCGGCGGGTAACAGGCCCAGGGAGGCGAAGTAGTCGCGGGTACGGGTGGCGATGGCCTTCGCACTTCCCGGCGGCGCCGGATACATATCCTGCTCGATGATCAGGTTGAGATCCCGGCCGAGGGCGGCCAGATCCTCGAGCAGCGGGTGCATTGCCGGGGCACCGAGCGGTGGTTCCACCATGGCGCCACGCTGCACGGCTTCGTAGAAGCCGATGCGCTCCGCGCGGGCCGTCGCTGCCACTGCCGGATTGACCTGCTTGAGGTGGATGTAGCTGATGCGATCGGGGTGACGGTGCAGGATCTCGCTGTTGTCGCCGGTGCAGTACTCGACGTGGCCGGTGTCCAGACACAGCGAGACGGTATCGGGATCGGTGTCGGCCAGGAACCTGTCGATCGACGCCTGGGTGTCGACGTGCGCGTCCACATGAGGGTGGAAGCCCAGCCGGACGTCGAACTCATCCCTGACCAGTCGACCCAGCTGCGACTGCCCCTCGACCAGGTCGCGCCACTGGTCGGCGGTGAGATCGGCGGGTTGGTTCAGCGCGCCGGTGTGCAGGTCGGTGTACATCTCGGGCAGCACCACCAGATGGTGGACATCCATGGCGGACAGGAGTTCACAAACCTCGAAGGCGGCGCTGCGGCTCTGCTCGAAGGCATCGGTGCCGCGGTGGGTGGCGGTGCCCACCGTGCCGGCCGTGAGGCTCAGTCCGCGCTTTCCGAGCTCGTCCCTGAGCTGCTCGGGGTGGGTGGGCAGGTATCCGAAGGGACCGAGCTCGATGGTCCGGAACCCGGCAGCGCTGACCTCATCGAGGAATGTCGACCAGTGGGGCTGCCTGGCGTCATCGGGAAACCAGATGCCCCAGGAGTCGGGTGCGGTGCCCAGGTGCAGCCGGGCGTAGGCGGGATTCGGCTCTTCAAAGGTCGCCATGTTAGTCCTTGTCGGGTTTGGTGATTACGCGGAGGTCAGGGCCGGGGTGTCGATGGCGACCGGGCTGGCGGACCGCGCTGCCTGCTGCGCGGCGTCGACGATCTGCATCACTGCGTAGGCCGAACTGAAGCTGGTGTCCATCGGTTGATCGGCGAGGATGCAGCGCACGAAATGCTGGATCTCGGCGACGAATGCCTCGGCGTATCCGGTGCCCACGCCGCCGCCAGGCATCGCGGCGACATCGCTGAAGTAGGGGTGCTGGGGGCCGGCGAAAACGCGTCGGGGACCAGAGAGCACGCCGCCGGCGGCGCCGGTGTGCACGTGGAACTCGCCGGCGGCGATCGAATCAAACCTGGCG
>CAMFLL010000384.1 GCA_945957405.1 uncultured Mycolicibacterium sp.
TGATCTCGGGTGTGATGATGTGCCGCGGGTCGGGCCGCATCTCCGGTGGCGCCTGGCTGTAATCCCCGAATGGACCGTCGCGGCGTTCGATTGCGGTCCTGACGCCGTCGGTGGCCGCGGTGTCGATGAACGCCAGCGCGTCGGGTGTGTTGCGCATCAGGCCGTCGAGGATCCCGCCGAGTGTCTGCGTGGACGCCAGTCCCATGTTCTCGTAGGCCTGGTTGACAATTAGCTTCTGAGCCTGCAACTGCGACAACGGGATTCGGGATAGTTCGGCCGCAATCTCGGCGACCCTGGCCTCGAGGCGGTCGAACGGCACCGCTTCGTTGATCAATTCAACCTCGGCGGCCTGCACACCACTGAGCGGTCGGCCGGTCAGTGAATGCCATTTCACCTTCGCCAGGCTCAACCGGTAGAGCCACATCCCGGACAGGTAGGCACCCCACATCCGGCTGTACGGCGTGCCGATGACGGCGTCCTCGCTGGCGATCACCAGGTCGGCGCACAGGGCGTAGTCGCTGGCGCCGCCGACGCACCAGCCGTGCACCTGTGCGATCACCGGTTTCGTCGCCCGCCAGATCGCCATGAACTTGCCTGTCGGCCCCGTCTCACGGCCGGTGACGAACGCGAAGTCCTTACCAGGGTCCCAGCGACCGTCGGTGTTCATGCCGGTGTCCCAGTGCTCGAACCCGCCGCCGAAGTTGTAGCCCGCCGAGAACGCCCGACCCGCGCCCCGCAGCACGATGACCTTCACGTCGTGATCGCGTTCGGCCAGCCCGATCGCGGCTTCCAGTTCGTCGGGCATCGGCGGCACGATGGTGTTGAGTTCCTCGGGCCGGTTCAGCGTGATGGTCGCGACGGTGCCGTCGACCCGGTACAGCAGCGTCTCGAACTCGCGAGCCATCACAGCAGTGAAGCCACTGGCGGTAGGCGAGTCAAGCAGCATCACTCCGCGTCGTCGACTCGCCGGTCACCGGCCAGCGCCGGTGGCCGGTCGGGCCTGCGGTCGGAGGCCGATGCGGCCCACACCCGCCCGTTGATCTTGAGGTGATTGGTCCAGCGCCACGCCAGCACCACCAATGCCAGCGCGGTGGCTCCGGAAGCGAACACGGCCGACGGCCAGTCCGGTACGGCCGACAGGAACATCGCCAGCACCGCCACACCGCATCCGATCCAATACACCCGCCGCCGGATCGAATCCGGCGACAGAGTCGCCGATTTCCACAGCGGGAACCAACTGAGCACCGTACCCAGGACGAGGCCGCTCAGCGCCAGCCAGCGCAGCACGGTCGGGTCGTACACACTCGGGAACGCTACCGACCGTCAGCCGAGCCCGCGCCGCCAGGCGGCGGAGCCGAATCCGAGCCACGTGTGCCGGTTCCCGGCCCAGCACCAGCCGACCTTCGGTGCGTCACGGCGAGCTGTCCCATCCCGGCCGGTGCCGTTGCTCAGCCACAGAGCGGGGGTCCGCGTGTCGAGGGCGCCGCCCGGCTTGCGCAACCGGGATCCGATCGTCATGAAGCAGTAGTTGCGGGTCAGCACCTCAGGGCACTGCAAGATCCAGTGCAGGCCCTCGGTCAGGGTCAGCGGCGTCCGCCCGCCCCCCTCGATCTCCGGCAGCGCCTCGTCGGGACTCCAGTTCGCCATGGCATCGCCGCGGTCGGGATCTCCGACCGAATATGCCGGGCCACGTGGAACTGTCACCGAGTCGATCGGCTCGAACGCATCGACGTCGGTCATATCGCCGACGATGAATCCGGGCCTGCCGTCGACCACCACCAACGGCGCCAGCGTCGATGGCGGCACCTTGACCGGGTCGAGCACCAGCAGCCCCATCGCGGCGTTCGCCGACGCGCGCAGCTGGTCGGCATCGAGACCGGCGATCTCATGCAGGCCGAGTTCGACGAGCCGATCGACCTGCGCGTCCGGTGCCGGTAGCCCCGTCACGCCGATCCCAGTTCCCGCCAGAGGAATTCGTAACTCAGGGCCGACTTGAACGCCGTCTGCGCATTGTCGGCCGCACCGGCGTGCCCGCCTTCGATGTTCTCGTAGTACCGCACGCGATGACCTGCCGCCTCCAGTGCCGCGGTCATCTTGCGGGCATGGCCAGGGTGCACCCGGTCATCGCGCGTCGACGTGGTCATCAGCAACGCCGGATAGCTCTTGTCGCCCGAGATATTCTGGTATGGCGAGTATTTCGCGATGAACTCCCAGTCCGTCGGCTCATCCGGGTTGCCGTACTCGGCCACCCATGACGCACCGGCCAGCAGGAGGTGGAACCGCTTCATGTCCAGCAGTGGCACCTGGCACACCAGCGCCCCGAACTTCTCCGGGTAGCGCGTGAGCATCACACCCATCAACAGGCCGCCGTTGCTACCACCCTGGGCGCCGAGCTGCCCGACCGTGGTGATACCGCGGGCGACGAGATCATCGGCCACCGCGGCGAAATCCTCGTAGACCTTGTGCCGGTTCTCTCGCATGGCCTGGGTGTGCCATCCCGGTCCGTACTCGCCGCCGCCGCGGATGTTGGCCAGGACGTAGGTGCCCCCCCGGGCCAACCACAGCCGGCCGAGCACGCCGTCATACCCCGGCGTGCGGGCCACCTCGAAGCCGCCGTACCCACCGAGCAGTGTGGGCGCCGGACCATCGGAATCGCGATGGCCGACAACGAAATAGGGGACCGCCGTGCCGTCCTGCGAGGTGGCGAAATGCTGGGTGACCACGATGTCGTCGGCGGCGAAGAACGTCGGCGCTGACTTCACCAGCTCCAGCGGGCCTTCGACGGGACCGCACAGCAGCCGGGACGGCGCGTTGAAACCGCTGGAATCCAGGAAGATCTCGTCACCGTCGTCGTCGGCGGCGACGATCACGGTGTTGGTGTTCTCGGGTATGCCCGGCACCGGTGTGCGCTCCCAGGTCCCCGGGGTGACGACTTCGACGCGGCTGGCCACATCGGCCAGTGTGACGATGACCAGCCGGTCCCTGGTCCAGGAGTGGTGATGCAACGCGGTGTGCGCGTCCGGCTCGAAAACCACGGTCAATGATGCTGTGCCAGACAGGAATTCGGTGTAGTCCGCGGCCAGCAGCGCGCCGGCCGGATAGGCGGACGTGCCGGTGAACCATTCGGTGCGCAATTCGATCAGCAGCCAGTCACGGTGCACCGACACCGAGGCGTCGGTGGGCGCGTCGATCCGGATCAGTTCGCCGTCGTCGCACAGTTGGTAGACCTCATCGTTGAAGAAGTCGGTGGCCCGCCGAACGAAAGTCCGTTCGTAGCCTGGTGTGCGGTCCACCGACGCCGCGACGATGACGTCGGTGGGAGGTCCGGTGAACACCGTTTGAGCCTCCGCCAATGGCTGCCCGCGTCGCCATCGCTTGACGATGCGGGGGTAGCCCGAGTCGGTGAGGCTGTCCGGCCCGAAATCCGTTCCGATCAGCACGGTGTCGTCGTCGGCCCAGCTGATCTGCGTCTTGGCCTCGCCGACCTCGAATCCGTCTGTCGCGACGAACTGGCGCGTGGCCATGTCGAACTCGCGCACGATCGCGGCGTCCGACCCGCCGCGCGACAGGCTCACCAGGGCGCGGGTGCGGTGGGGTTCGATGACGTCGGCACCGGCCCACACCCAGTTCGCGTCGTCGGCAGCGGCGAGCTGGTCGACGTCGATCAGCACGTCCCACTGCGGGCTCTCCGATCGGTACTGCTCCAGCGACGTGCGCCGCCACAGACCGCGTGGATTGGTCGCGTCGCGCCAGAAGTTGTAGAGGTACTCGCCGCGGCGGCGGACGTAGGGAATCCGGGTGTCGGTGTCGAGCACCTGGAGTGCCTCGGTGCGCATGGCCTCGAAGCGGTCATCGCAGAGTTCGGCGACGGTCGGGGCGTTATGGGCGCGCACCCAGTCCAGCGCCTCGTCGCCGGTCACGTCCTCGAGCCACACGTACGGGTCATCACCTGTCTGTTCGGGCATGTCGCCATTGTCGCGACGGCAGTAAGGTGGGCTGCATGGTGGTCCCGGCAAGGGTGCTGATCACACGAAGCGCCGCTGATCTTCTGCAAACGCTCCAGCAGCGCCACGGCCCGGTGATGTTCCACCAGTCCGGCGGATGCTGCGACGGGTCGTCGCCCATGTGCTACCCCGATGGCGACTTCGTCGTGGGGGACCGCGACATCCTGCTCGGCCTGCTCGACGTCACCTCTGAGCGTCAGCCCGAGGGTGTCCCGGTGTGGATCTCGGGACCCCAGTTCGCCGCCTGGCAGCACACCCAGCTGGTGATCGATCTGGTCGCCGGGCGCGGTGGCGGCTTCAGCCTGGAGGCGCCTGAGGGGTTCCGCTTCCTGTCCAGGGGCCGCGCCTTCACCGACGAGGAGAACGGCTTGCTGGCCGGTGCTCCGGCGCTCACCGGCGCACGGTACGAGCAGGGCGAACGGCCCGCGGGCCCCCGCGGCGAGATCGTCGCCGAAGCGGCTGACGCCTGCCCCGTACCGATCCGATAACGGCACCGTAACGCGTCGTGCGGCGACGCGGATTCGGGCGAATTCCCGACGTACCGTTCTGAGTGTGATTCCCCTACCGAGGGCTTGGCTGTTGACCAGCGCCATGCTGGTGGGGAGCGCGATCGGGGTCGTCCTGGCGGTCACGACGACGCTCCTGGTCAGCACGACGATTCGGCCCGACGTGGCCATCGCACTGGTCCTGGGTGTACCGACCGTTCTGGGGCTGGCCCTCATCGTGACCGCCAGTCGCCGGTGGGTCACAGCGCTGGGTGCGTTCGCCGTGTCCGTGGCACCGGGCTGGTTTGCTGCGTTGGTCTTGATCCAGGTGGTGCACGGTGGTGCCTGAGAAGTCGCCCTGGTTCACCGACCGGTTCGACACCGGGTCGTTACCGTTGACCGAGCCGCACCCCGCGCCGATCTTCGACACCGGGCCGCATCCTGAGCCCATTCATGCGGCGGTCGACCTGCTGGAGCCCCAGGAAGTGTCCGTGCGGGAAGCCGGCCTGGCATACGCCGACGACCCGGACCTCAAGCCTGAACCGTCGCCACCTGCCGAGCCGGTCCACGTGCCTGCGTCGCGTCCGGCCGTGGTGCCGGGCCAGCAGCAGTTCGTGAAGTGGTGGAAGTTCGCGCTGGTGACGGTCGGGGTGTGGGCCGTCGCCGCGGCGATCGGGGCGGGGCTCTACTACTGGTGGTTCCACGCCATGGACAAAACCTGGACCGATTACGCCGTGCTGATGTACGTCCTGGTCTGCATGGTCGCCGCCCTGGTGGTGTCGATGGCTGAGAACCGGCCGACGCTCTCGGCGACGGCGATCGCGGTGATGTCGGCGCCGTTCGCATCCGGTGCGGCCGCGGCGGCGCTGTATGGCATGTATGTGTTCGGCTGGATCGCGCCCTGAATTCGTGTCATGGGGTGAGGTTTGCCGGCCGTAGGGTTTCACCATGACACTTCGTCTTCGTCGCGCCGTCGCCGTCTTTGCCGCACTGTCCCTGGCCGCCGCCGTGGGCAGCGGATGCAGTAGCGAGACTGCCGGCACGCCGACTGCCGCGGTGGGAGCCTCGGTACTCGATGCCGCGTCGACCTCCGAGACCACCTCGGCGGATGCGGTGGCACCGACCGGCCCGCCGGTGGGCACGGCGACCATGAAGGTGATCGGCGGCGGCGCCCCGGTGACCCTTCGATACCAGATCAACGGTGGCCCCGAACAGACCGAGACGGACGTCACGTTGCCGTGGGAGAAGCAGTACCAGGTCTACGACGAAGTCGAGACCTCGGTCACCGCCGACGGCGGCGACGCCGACCTGACATGCACCATCACGATGGACGGCAAGCTGCTGTCGTTCAAGACCGAACCACGGCCCACCTGCAGCTTCTCCTACTGGGGCTGACCGGGCCATAGCCGGCGGAAGCACCAGGAACCGCGGGACGTTGTCCGTTGTAGGGTGCCGCTCCTGCGCGGACTCGTGCCTCGTCCGCATCGTCGCACCACTGGGCTGGATTGTGCTGCTCCTGCGCGGACTCGTGCCTCGTCCGCATCGTCGCACCACGGGGCTGGATTGTGCTGCTCCTGCGCGGACTCGTGCCTCGTCCGCATCGTCGCACCACTAAGGTAGGTAGCCGTGACTCACTATGACGTCGTCGTTCTCGGAGCCGGTCCCGGTGGATATGTGGCGGCCATCCGTGCTGCCCAGCTGGGCCTGAGCACCGCCATCGTGGAACCGAAGTACTGGGGTGGCGTGTGCCTGAACGTGGGCTGCATCCCGTCCAAGGCGCTGCTGCGTAACGCCGAGCTGGCGCACATCTTCACCAAGGAAGCCAAGACGTTCGGCATCAGCGGGGAGGCGAGTTTCGACTACGGCGCCGCGTTCGATCGCAGCCGCAAGGTGGCCGACGGTCGGGTGGCCGGCGTGCACTTCCTGATGAAGAAGAACAAGATCACCGAGATCCACGGCTACGGGAAGTTCACCGGGCCCAACAGCATCGAGGTCGATCTGAACGACGGTGGCACCGAGAAGGTCGAGTTCGCGAACGCGATCATCGCCAGCGGCTCGAGTACCCGGCTGGTGCCGGGTACGTCGTTGTCGGAGAACGTGGTCACTTACGAGAAGCAGATCCTGTCGCGTGATCTGCCCGGGTCGATCATCATCGCCGGCGCGGGTGCCATCGGCATGGAGTTTGCCTACGTCCTGAAGAACTACGGCGTGGATGTCACCATCGTGGAATTCCTGCCGCGCGCGCTGCCCAACGAGGATGCCGAGGTCTCCAAGGAGATCGAGAAGCAGTACAAGAAGCTGGGCGTGAAGATCC
>CAMFLL010000385.1 GCA_945957405.1 uncultured Mycolicibacterium sp.
GCCTGCGGCGCGCTGTCACGGCTCGGCGCCAGCCGGTCGTAGACGCGCCACACGACGGCTTCGTGCTCGGTGGGGGTGAGGACGCCTTCATTCAGGTGATGATCGGCTTCGACAAGTAGCGTGGCCAATTCGTCGAGTCGGTGGAACGCACGGTCGGACTCGGGATCCTCGTAACCGCGGACCACCACGACGGCCAGGCTGCGAACTGCAGCACGCGTGTTGCCCGCCAGCGCCATGGCGACTGCGCCACCGCCCAGCGTGAGCGTCAACGAGATCACCAAGGCCATGGTGGGCGCCAGGAACTGCGTCAGCACGATGTCGCTGAACAGGAACAACACCAGACCCCACAGGGGCCATGTCCGCCACAGTCGCAGCAGCACGCGTTCGTCGCCGGAGATACCCGGCGGGAACACCACGAGTTTGTAGCGGACGACCCCGTAGTGGTTGGCATCGATGCGGAGCGATCCCCACGTCCGGCCGCCGTCGAGCAGCCGTCGCCAGGGTCGCAGGGTCTCGTTCATATATCCAGGTCTACCCGCTTGCACGTGCGTCAACCACTATCTCTACGGGATCCTTACAGGTTGCCCAACACTTCGCGGTAGGCCTGCACACAACACCGTCGGGTGGGAACATCGGGGATCGTGGCAGAAGACAATCCGCAGACCATCGCCTACCCGTCCCCCGACGCGCGGCCCCGCCGTCGCGACACCGAGACCTTGGCACCACATGTCATCGTGCTGTTCGGGGCGACGGGCGATCTCGCCAAACGCAAACTGCTACCCGGGATGGCGTACCTGGTGAAGTCGGCCCTGGCGCCCGAGATCCGGATCGTCGGTACCTCCCTCGAGGACTACACCGACGACGAGTTCCGCGCCCTGGCCCGCGAGGCCATCAACTCGTTCGGCAACCACAAACTCAGCGATGAGGAGTGGGATGCGTTCGCCAGCCGCGTCGGCTACGTCCCGCAGGGCGCCGGCCCGGCCGCGCTGAAGGCCGCCGTCTCAGCCGCCGAGGCCGAGCTGGGCCCAGATGTACGACGGCTGCACTACCTGTCCGTACCGCCGAAGGCGGCGCAGGCCGTCATCACGATGCTCAAGGACGCTGACCTGGTCGAGCATTCCCGAGTGGTGATGGAGAAGCCGTTCGGTACCGATCTGGCCAGCGCCATCCAACTGAATGACTTTGTGCACCAGACGTTTCGGGAGTCGCAGATCTTCCGGATCGACCACTTTCTCGGTAAGGAGGCGGCCCAGAACATCCTGGCGTTCCGCTTCGCGAACGGTCTGTTCGAGCCGATCTGGAACCGGAATTTCATCGACCACATTCAGATCGACATCCCGGAGACGCTGGGCCTCGATCAGCGTGCCAACTTCTACGAGAGCACCGGCGCCTACAAGGACATGGTGGTCACGCACCTGTTCCAGGTGATGGCGTTCGTGGTGATGGAACCGCCGACGGCCCTGGAACCGCGGGCGATCAGCGAAGAGAAGAACAAGGTGTTCCGGTCCATGCTGCCCATCCACTGCACGGATGTGGTCCGCGGGCAGTACTCGGGTTACCGCGACGAGCAGGGCGTGGCCCGGGACTCGGACACCGAGACGTTCATCGCGCTCAAGGTCGGCATCGACAACTGGCGGTGGGCCGGCGTGCCGATCTATCTGCGGACCGGTAAACGGATGGCCGAGGGGATGCGCATCATCTCGATCGCGTTCCGGGAGGCGCCCCGCACCATGTTCCCGCCGGGCTCGGGTGTGGGATCGCAGGGGCCCGATCACCTGACATTCGATCTGGCCGACTCGTCGAAGGTGTCGCTGAGTTTCTACGGGAAGCGGCCCGGGCCGGGCATGAAGCTGGAGAAGCTGTCGATGCAGTTCTCCACCCAGGAGACCGAATACTCCGATGACGTGCTGGAGGCCTACGAGCGGTTGATCCTCGACGCCATGCGCGGCGACCACACGCTGTTCACCACCGCCGAGGGTATCGAGTCCCTGTGGGAGCGCTCCACGGCACTGCTGGAAGACCCGCCGCCGGTCAAGATGTATCCCCAGGGCACGTGGGGCCCCAATGCGATTCATCAGTTGATCGCGCCCAATGGGTGGCGGTTGCCGTTCGAGAGGGCTTGGCGGGAGAAGAAGTAGCGGCGTAAGTCGAGGAGAGCGGCGCGACGATGAGTTCTCGTCGCGGATCTGGTCTATACCTCTGACGACCCGATCCCGAGTATCAGAAGGTGGTTGACCATGACCGACGACCTGACCGCGAAGCCCGCCGTGGTGGATCAGCAGACCTGGCGCGCGGCGCTCGACGAACTGCGCAAGCGGGAGAAGGCCGCCACCCGTGAACTGGATGCGATCGCCGCGCAGCGGCGCCGCTTGCCGATGGTGGAGATGCCGGCCTACACGCTGACGGGCGCCGAGGGGCCTGTGAGCTTGGCCGAGGTGTTCAAGGGCAGCGCGCAGCTGATCGTCTACAACCACATGTGGTCCGACGGCGCGGAGTGGCAGTGCGGCGGCTGCACGGGGTTCACGTCGCAGTTCACCAGGCTGGACTTCCTGGACAACTACGACGCCCGTTTCGTGATCGTCACCAACGGGCCCATCGAGGAGGCGCTGGCGTACCGCGAGCGCGTCGGCAACAAGATGGACTGGTATTCGTCGGCGGGGAGTTCGTTCGGGGCTGATGTGGATGCGGGCCCGGGAGAAGGCTTCGGCGTGAACGTGTTTCTGCGTGACGGCGACACCGTCTATCGCACGTGGCATACCAACGGCCGTGGCACCGAGCAGCTCAGCCATTCCTTCGCACTCATCGACGTGCTGCCTTGGGGGCGTCAGGAGGAGTGGCTGGATTCCCCGGACGGCTGGCCGTCGCGGCCGACGTACTCGGGCTGGCTGGACAGCCCCGACATCGCGCGGATGTACGGCGCCTGACCCTGCGAGGGTGCACCCACACACATCCTGCGATCCCGCCGCAGATCGTCGGGAGTCTTGCGCCAGTCGAAACCGTCGTGCTCGACGACCAGGTTCCACTGCGGCCAGACGAAATTCACACGCCAACAACGTCTGTCGAGGTCGATGATCTCGTGCTGCAGTAACGGTTCGGGCAGACCGCCGTCGATCATCACCAGGCGGGCCTCGCTTTCCATCGAGGACTCGGCCGGTGGCCGGGCCGGCGGGGTGAGTTCCCGGACCCAGCCCGGAGCAGCGCCACGCCATCCTGTCCGGCGAACAGTCGGTCGAGGTCGGCTGTCATACCGGCATGATGTCTTCGCCGGCCCCGGCGCGGTAGCCAGGCAGGGGACAACCTTCGCAATAGCTAGGTATTGTGTACTATACCTAGAATGAGCAAGATCCCCGCGAAGCTCGCCGACCATCCCACGGTCCGGAAGGTGCAGGAGCGCCGGTCCGTCAAACCTGGTGTGATCGACGCGGACTGGCTGCGCGCCATCTGCCTGGAAGCCGGCGCCGACGACGTGGCCTTCGCCAATGTCGACAACCCCGACCTGGCCTCCGAGCGCGAACACGCCGATACCGCGCTGCCCGGCGCGAAATCGTTCATCTCGCTGGTGGTCCGGATGAACCGGGACAACGTGCGGTCGACGGCCCGCAGCGTCGCCAACCAGGAGTTCCACCGCACCGGTGAACTCATCAACGAAGCCGCCCACCGCATCACCCGCACACTGCAGGACCGCGGCTACCGCGCGCTGAACCCGTCGGCCACCTTCCCGATGGAGATGGACCGGTATCCGGGCCGCATCTGGGTGGTGGCACACAAACCCGTCGCCGTCGCCGCAGGTCTTGGTGTGATGGGCATCCACCGCAACGTGATCCACCCGAAATTCGGGAACTTCATCCTGCTCGCCACCCTGATGGTCGACGCGGACATCACCAGTTACGGCCAGCCGCTTGACTATTCACCGTGCCTGGAATGCAAACTGTGCGTCGCGGCATGCCCGGTCGGGGCGATCGGTAAGGACGGTGAATTCGATTTCGTCGCATGCTCCACCCATAACTACCGCGAGTTCATGGGCGGTTTCACCGACTGGGCGCAGACCATTGCCGACAGCGACAATGCCGAGGATTTCCGTTCGCGGGTCAGCGATTCGGAGAGCGCGTCGATGTGGCAGAGCCTGTCGTTCAAACCCAACTACAAGGCGGCCTACTGTCTGGCGGTGTGCCCCGCCGGTGAAGACGTCATCGAGCCGTATCTCGACGACCGCAAGGCCTTCATGGACCTCGTCCTGAAACCGTTGCAGGAGAAGAAGGAGACGCTGTACGTGCTGCCGAACTCGGCGGCCAAGGCGTACGCCGAGCGGCGCTATCCCCACAAACCTGTCAAGGTCGTCGACAGCGGCGTGCGGCGCTGACGCCATAAACCATTGGCACGGTGTCGGTGGACGCCGATACGGTGGACGCCATGTCCACCCCGGCGATCGAAGCCGTCAATCTGGTCAAGACGTTCGGCGAGCACACCGCAGTCGACGGCATCAGCTTCTCAGCCCCACCCGGCACCGTGCTCGGCCTGCTCGGCCCCAACGGCGCGGGCAAGACCACCACGGTCCGCATGATGACCACCTTGACGCAGCCCACCAGCGGCACCGCCCGCGTGGCGGGATACGACGTGCTCGAGCAGCCCGAGATGGTACGGCGCAACATGGGTCTGACCGGGCAGGCGGCCACCGTCGACGAACTGTTGACCGGGCGCGAGAACATCCGGATGATCGGCGGCCTCTACGGCATCCGGCGGCGCGAGTTGGACCGGCTCGGCGACCACCTGTTGGAACAGTTCGCCATCGCCGACGCGGCGGACCGCGTGGTGAAGTCGTACTCGGGAGGTATGCGCCGACGGCTCGACCTCGCGGTCAGCCTCATCGCCGCACCGCCCGTGCTGTTCCTCGACGAGCCCACCACCGGCCTGGACCCGCGCAGCCGGGTCGACCTGTGGGAGGTGCTGCGCGGCCTGGTCGCCGACGGCACCACGCTGCTGCTCACCACGCAGTACCTCGAAGAGGCCGACCAACTCGCCGACAACATCGTCGTCGTCGACCACGGCCGCATCATCGCCGAGGGCACGCCGCTGCAGCTGAAACAACAGGCCGGTAACGCCAGTCTCGTGGTCACCGTGTCCCGGGCCGCCGATCTCCCCGTCGCGGAGGAAATCGTCCGGCGCACCGGTGCCGAGGTCTTCGTCGACGTGCCGGCTCGCCGCCTGACCGCGGCCGCCGAGGGACTCGACGACATGACCAACGTGGCCGGGTGGTTACGCGACAGCCGGATCGACATCGACGACATCGGGCTGACCAGGCCCAGCCTCGACGATGTGTTCCTGTCACTGACCGGCCGCCGAGCCGAGGCCCAGGAGGCGCTGCGATGACCACCCGCCCCACGGTGCATCAGACCTCGCTGGCCGCGCAGTCCTGGATCATGGTCAAGCGCAACATGATTCATACCAAACGTATGCCGGAGATGCTCAGCGACGTCACCGCGCAACCCATCATGTTCGTGCTGTTGTTCGCCTTCGTGTTCGGCGCCTCGATCACCAACACCGGCGGTGCGTCCTACCGGGAATTCCTGTTGCCGGGGATCCAGGCGCAGACCATCGTGTTCTCGGCGTTCGTGGTGGCCGCCGGCATCACCGCCGACGTCGAGAAGGGCATCATCGACCGCTTCCGGTCACTGCCCATCTCGCGCTCGTCGGTCCTGATCGGGCGGTCCATCGCCAGCCTCATCCACTCCTCGATCGGCATCGTCGTGATGGCGCTCACCGGGCTGGCGATCGGCTGGCGGATCCGCGGCAGCCTCGGCGAGGCGGTGTTGGCGTTCGCGTTGGTGCTGGTGTTCGGATTCGGGATGATCTGGTTCGGCATCCTGGTGGGTTCGCTGATGCGCTCGGTCGAGGCGGTCAACGGCGTGATGTTCACCGTTTTGTTCCCGATCACGTTCCTGGCCAACACCTTTGTGCCCACCGAGCCCATGCCGCACTGGCTGCGGGTGATCGCGGAATGGAATCCGGTGTCGTCTCTGGCCCAGGCCATGCGCGTGCTGTGGGGTAACGGTCCGGCCGCCGCTCCGGGGGCACAGTTGCCGCTGCACCACCCGGTACTGGCCACGGTCCTGTGGTCGATCGTGCTGACGGCGGTGTTCGCGCCGTTCGCCCTGCGTGCCTATGCACGGCGCACCGGCGGTTAGCCCACCCGGATGTGCCGGATCCCCACGGCCGCGCGCCGCAGTTGGTAGCGCGCCGGCGTCAGACGCGGGCGCACCAGTTGCAGGCCGGCAGCCCCGGCCACGGCCTCGGTCACCTCGTCGACCGTGCGGTCATCGGTGGGGATGTGTTCGGCGAACCGCTGCGTCGCCAGGGCCGCCACACACCGGTCGATCTGCTGGATACCCCAGGTCTCGTCGCGCCCGACGGCCCTGCCCAGCCAGTACGCGGCCCGCGTGTGCAGGCGCCGACGCAGCGTGGCGGGGGAGGCGATCAGCGAAAAGTGCCGTACGGCAACGCCCGCGTGGTCCAGGCCACCCATGATCTCGTCGAAGTAGCCCGCGTCCACCAGCGTCATCGGCACGATCACCGGACCGTCATGGGCGGCCACCGCGTCGGCGAGCGTCGCGACCACGGCGGACCGCCACTGCGGCCGGTCCTGGAAATCCGACCGTGCCGACGCCGGGAGCATGCGGTGGATGCCGAACCCGATCAGCTCAGGGTCGGCGACGTGCGCGTCCGCAACGCGACGATGCAATTCGAATGCGGTCTGTGTCTTACCCGCGCCAAAGGCGCCGTTGATCCACACCAGCAC
>CAMFLL010000386.1 GCA_945957405.1 uncultured Mycolicibacterium sp.
ACCGCATGCAGAGCGCGCAGTCGGTCCAGGGTGCGTTGGGCGTTGGTGTGCTGCACGCGCATCGAGATGTCATGCGCGGTCAACAACACCTGACCCACGATGCGGTCATAATGCTTGAACGCCGCACTCCAGGAATTGATCAGCGCCACTTGGCCAACACTGGCGGCGGCCTGCTTGGTCGCGAGATCGGTGGGCCGCTTGGACAGTCGCAACGGCTCGATGCCCGCGGCGATCGCGCCGGATGACACGATCACCACGTCTGAGCCCGCTTTCATGCGCCCTTCGATGGCGTCGACCAGATACTGCAGGCGACCTGCGTCGAACACACCGGAGGGCGTGGTCAGGGCCGTGGTGCCGATCTTCACGACGACGGAGCGGGCAGTGCGGATGGCGTCGCGGTGCGCGCTCACTGCTCCTCGCCGTGCTTTTCGCGCCGCTGGCCCCGAGCGATCTTGCGCTCGGCGGCGCCAACACGATCGCTGCGCTCCAGGCGGGAGTCGGTGCCGCGGCCCGACAATGTCACGTCGGTGCCGGCCGGGGTCTGCGGTTCCCAGTCGAACGTCATCTCGCCGATCGTCACGGCACAACCAGGTTTGGCGCCCTTGCGCAGCAGCTCGTCCTCGACACCCAGGCGGGCCAACCGGTCACCGAGATAACCGACGGCTTCGTCGTTGTCGAAATTGGTCTGGGCGATCCATCGTTCCGGTCGGGTGCCGCGCACGACGAAACCGCCGTAACCGTCGGGTTCGACCGAGAACGACGTCTCGTCGACCGGGATCGGCCGGATGACAGGGCGGCGCGGGGCCAGCACGGGCTGGGCGGCCCGGTACGCCGCAACAAGATCCCACAGGGCAAAGGTCAACGGGCGCAGCCCTTCTCGCGTCACCGTCGACACCTCGAAGATGGGCCAGCCCCGCTCCTCGAGTTCGGGGCGCACGAATTCGGCGAGCTCTTTGGCATCAGGAATGTCGATCTTGTTCAGCACCACGGCCCGTGGCCGGTCGGCCAGGTCCCCCAACACCGAATCACCTTGCAGGGTCGGTTGATACGCCGCCAATTCGGCTTCCAGCGCATCGATGTCGGAGATCGGGTCTCGGCCGGGCTCCAGCGTTGCGCAGTCGACAACGTGCACCAGCACCGCGCAGCGCTCGATGTGCCGCAGGAAATCGAGCCCGAGCCCACGCCCTTCGGAGGCACCGGGAATCAGACCGGGTACGTCGGCGACGGTGAAGGTGTGCTCCCCCGCCGATACGACACCGAGGTTGGGCACCAATGTGGTGAACGGGTAATCGGCGACCTTGGGTTTGGCGGCGGAGATCGCGGACACCAATGACGACTTGCCCGCCGACGGGAAACCGACCAGGCCGACGTCGGCAACGGTCTTGAGTTCCAGGGTCAGCTCACGCTCGTCGCCCTTTTCGCCGAGGAGGGCGAACCCGGGCGCCTTGCGGGCCCGTGACGCCAGCGCGGCGTTACCCAGTCCCCCACGGCCACCGGCGGCGGCTTCGAACCGGGTGCCTGAACCGACCAGATCGGCCAGCAAGCGGCCATGCTCGTCGAGTACGACGGTGCCGTCGGGAACCATCACTTCGAGATCACCGCCGGCGGCGCCGTCGCGGTTACTACCCGCGCCCTGCTTGCCGTTCGGCGCAGCGACGTGGGGATGGAAGTGGAAGTCGAGCAGGGTGTGCACCTGCGGGTCGACGACGAGAACAATGCTGCCGCCGCGTCCGCCGTTGCCGCCGTCGGGCCCGCCGAGGGGTTTGAACTTCTCGCGGTGAACCGAAGCGCAACCGTTGCCTCCGGAACCCGCGCGCGCGTGGATCACGACGCGGTCGACGAACCGGGGCATGCGATGTCCTTACCTCGAGTGTGAAGCTACTGCGAGAAGTTCTTGAGTTCTCGCGGCAGCTTCACATTCGCGGCGAGGAACTCAGGCTTCCGCAGGCGGAACGATGTTGACGGTCTTGCGACCGCGCTTGACACCGAACTCGACCGCGCCGTACGCCAGGGCGAACAGGGTGTCGTCGCCACCGCGGCCGACGTTGACGCCCGGGTGGAAGTGCGTGCCGCGCTGGCGGACGATGATTTCGCCGGCCTGGACGACCTGCCCGCCGAACCGCTTGACGCCGAGTCGCTGGGCGGATGAGTCGCGACCGTTGCGAGAGCTGGAAGCGCCCTTCTTGTGTGCCATCTGTTGACTCCCTATCTAAGCCTGTCGGATCTTCGCCTGACGGCTCATCACTTGATGCCGGTGACCTTCAGCACCGTCAGCTGCTGACGGTGGCCCTGGCGCTTGTGATAGCCGGTCTTGTTCTTGAACTTGTGGATACGGATCTTCGGGCCCTTGGTGTGCTCGAGCACCTCACCGGTGACAGCGACCTTGGCCAGGTCCTTGGCGTCGGTGGTGACCTTCGCGCCATCGACGACGAGCGCGACGGGCAGTTCGACCTCGGCGCCGGGCTCAGCGTCGAGCTTCTCGACCTTGACCACGTCGCCAGCGGCTACCTTGTACTGCTTGCCGCCGGTCTTGACGATTGCGTATGTCGCCATCGTTGCCTGTCCTTAATATCTCGTCGTGCGTCGTGTAGGCGCGCGCTACCCGAGGGCTGCGAACGCGGGTCTGTGTCGGCGGAGTGTCCAGCTTGCCCCGCCGTCGCCGGTGAACCACCTGGCGACAACTGCTCAAGGTTACGTGACCAGCGGCTAGAGGGTCAAACTGGCTAGCTGGGCGGGCCGGCGGGCCGGGCAGCTGCCCTGCGTCGACGTGGCCGACCGGCCTGTGCCACTGCGACGACGGGCTCACGCAGGTCCTGTTCGTCCTCGTCGGAGTCCTCGTCGTCGACCGAGTCGTCATCCGAGTCGTCGACCGAGTCGTCATCTTCGTCGTCAGAGTCCTCGTCATCGGAGTCGTCGTCGTCGGAGTCCTCGTCATCGGAGTCTTCCGAGTCGTCGTCTTCCGAGTCGTCGTCGTCGAGGTCGATGTCGTCGACGTCATCGTCATCATCGTCGTCGTCGTCATCGTCGTCGAACTCATCCGACTCGTCGTCATCATCGTCATCGGAGTCGTCGGACTCATCGTCCTCGGAGTCGTCGTCAGAATCATCGTCTTCGGACTCGTCGTCGAAGTCATCATCGAGGTCCTCGGCGGCAGTTTCCTCGGTGACCTGCTCGACCGTCTCAGCCTCGGCGCGCTCTTCACCCACCGAATCGTGGACGTTGTCCTCGTTCAGCGTGTCGGCGCGCTCCTCGGTGCCTTCCGATTCGCCGGTCTCGTCGTCCTCGTGCTTGCCGTTGGCAGCAGCCATCGCCTTGAACATCGGGTGCTCACCGGCCGGATGGGCGTGCACCTTCGTCACTGCGGGTGTCGGCTCCTCGGCCTTGCCCTTCTTGGACCTCTTACCGCGCCTACTCCCCGACTCGGATTTACGGGGCGCCGCCGGGGGCGCGGAGTCGACAGGATCGGTGTGCAGGAGGATGCCGCGGCCACCGCAGTGGGTGCAGGTGGTCGAGAACGCCTCGATCAGACCCGTGCCCAGCCGCTTGCGCGTCAGTTGCACCAAGCCCAGTGATGTCACTTCCGACACCTGATGGCGCGTGCGGTCCCGGCCGAGCGCCTCGGTCAGCCGGCGCAACACCAGGTCGCGGTTGGACTCGAGCACCATGTCGATGAAGTCGATCACCACGATGCCGCCGATATCACGCAGCCTGAGCTGGCGCACGATCTCCTCGGCTGCCTCGAGATTGTTCTTGGTGACCGTTTGCTCCAGGTTGCCGCCCGCTCCGGTGAACTTGCCGGTGTTGACGTCGACGACGGTCATCGCCTCCGTGCGGTCGATCACCAGCGTGCCACCCGACGGCAGCCACACCTTGCGGTCCATCGCTTTCGTCAGTTGTTCGTCGATCCGGTGCACCGCGAAGACATCGGGACCACCGGTGCTGGCCGCCTCGTACTTGGTGAGCTTCGAAACCAGTTCCGGAGCAACGGAATTCACATAGTCCGTGATGGTTCCCCAGGCTTCGTCGCCTGCGACGATCAGGCCGGAGAAGTCTTCGTTGAACAGGTCGCGGATGACCTTGACCAGCACGTCGGGCTCTTCGTAGAGCGCGACGGCGGCACCGGCCGCCTTCTTCTTGGTCTCTGCGGCGGTGGCGTCGATCTGTGACCACCGCTCCTGCAGTCGGGTGACGTCGGAGCGGATGTCTTCTTCCTTGACGCCCTCGGACGCAGTCCGGATGATCACGCCGGCGTCGGCGGGGACGACCTCACGCAGGATCTCCTTGAGCCGCTGCCGCTCGGTGTCGGGTAGCTTGCGGCTGATCCCCGTCGACGACGCGCCAGGCACGTAGACCAGGTACCGCCCGGCCAGGGACACCTGCGTGGTCAGGCGGGCACCCTTGTGACCCACCGGATCCTTGCTGACCTGGACGACGACATAATCACCGGGCTTGAGGGCCTGCTCGATCTTTCGGTTCGACCCGCCGAGACCAGCGGCCTCCCAGTTCACTTCGCCCGCGTACAGGACGCCGTTGCGCCCCCGTCCGATGTCGACGAACGCCGCCTCCATCGAAGGCAGCACGTTCTGCACGATGCCGAGGTAGATGTTGCCGACCAGCGAGGCCGACGCCGCCGAGGTCACGAAGTGTTCGACGACGACGCCGTCTTCGAGGACCGCGATCTGCGTGTACCGGGCACCCTCGTGCGGCGGTTCGCTGCGGACTTTGTCCCGGACGACCATGACACGCTCGACGGCTTCGCGGCGGGCCAGGAACTCGGCTTCGGAGAGGATCGGCGGCCTGCGCCGGCCCGCATCACGGCCATCCCTGCGACGCTGCCTCTTGGCTTCCAGCCTCGTCGAACCGCTGATCCCCTGGATCTCGTCGGGGTCCTTACCCGATTTCCGCTCCCGCGGGGCGCGCTCATGCACCACGGTGTTCGGCGGGTCGTCGGGCGATCCGCTGTCACCGCCGTCGTCGCCTGAACTGGACGCGGATTTCCGCCGGCGCCTGCGCCGACGACGGCGGTTGGCACCTTCGGAGCCCGCCGCATCGTCCTCGTCGCCGTCGTCCTCGTCGGAGTCGTCTGAATCCTCAGCCGAGTCGTCGGCCTGCTCGTCGTCGTCGCCCTCGCCGTCTCCGGCGCTGTCGCCGCCGCGGCCACGGCCCCTGCCACGACGTCCGCGACGCCGGCGGCGGTTGGCCGGTTTCTCGGCCTGGTCGTCGTCGCTGTCGGAGTCGGCGTCATCGGAGTCGATGGGCTCGTCGGCATCCTCGTCGGGGGTGTCTTCCTCGACCTTGACGACGCGCCGCCGAGGTTCGACGGCCTGCGGTGCCATGAAGAGCGGCAGATAGTCGGCGTGTGCGGCGGGTTCCCGCTCAGGCTCAGGCTCGGGGGCAGGGGGCGGCGTCTCGAGCAGCAACCGCGATTCCGGCTCGTCAATGGTCTCGACCGTGGAGGTCTCGACAATGACCTCGACGACCGACTGCTCCTGCGGCTGCTCTGCGGCCTGCGGTTCGTCCAGCACCGGCGGTTCCTCCGGGGCCTGAGGTTCTTGTAGGGCCTGTGGTTCCGCGGCGACCGGAGGTTCCGCTAGCGCCTGCGGTTCTTCTGGCGCCTGCTCCAGGTTCAGGACGTCGCGCACCTTGACGGCGTCGACGCGGTCGACACTCGAGTGCGCGCTACGTCGTCGGCCGTCGAGCTCCGCCAACGCATCGAGCACCCGTCGGCTGGTGGTGCCGAGTACGCGCGCCAGGCTGTGAACCCTCAAGCGTTCGGGTAATTCTTGCTGCGCGTCCGCAACAGCGGGGCTGCCTGCGGTGTCACTGTCAGTCTGGTCATGGATTTGGGCATCGTCGTCCACGTAGTCTCCTTGAGCCCCCGGGCGCGTCGAACAGACGCGGCCGCGCGAGGGCTTCGCACTATGTACCCGGTAACTTCCCCGGGCTTGTATGGTCTCGCCCCGAGCGGCCCTCGTCTGAATGACGAAAACCCACTCGGTGCCTGGGTTGAATGATGGCTACGACGGTCGGCGCCGCATCGCCCGGCGGGCGGTGGTCGCGCTCGTCAAAGTCTTCATCCGGGTGTTCGCAGTCGGTATGACGACGTACACCCGTTGTCAGTATCCCATACGGATGCCAGCCCAAAGACCAGGCTGGGAATTAGCCAGCGTCAGAAGTTCACTTGACGCCGGGAAACCACAGTTCAATCTCGCGCGCGGCGGACTCCGGCGAGTCCGAACCGTGCACCAGGTTGAACTGCGTCTCGAGCCCGAAGTCACCACGGATGGTGCCCGGTGTTGCCTTCTCGACGGGGTCGGTGCCCCCTGCGAGCTGCCTGAACGCGGTGATGGCCCGCGGGCCCTCCAGGATTGCCGCCACAACCGCGCCAGAGGTGATGAACTCCAGCAGCGATCCGAAGAACGGCTTGCCGTCGTGCTCGGCGTAGTGAGCGCGTGCCAGCGCGTCGTCGACGTTCTTCAATTCGAGCGCGACGATCTTGAGACCTTTGCGCTCGATTCGGTTGATGATCTCGCCAACCAGCTGCCTTTCGACACCGTCGGGTTTGATCAGGGCAAGCGTCCGCTCAGTCACGGCGGACAGCGTACCTGCCGCGACTGAATCGCTCGAATCAGATGGGTGGCGACGGTCCCCGCGGTGACCGTCGCGAGTGTGCAGGTGTTGTACGCATCGGCCGAGTGGACCGGTGAACATCTGCACGTTCGGTGCATCCAGTGGGTCAGCGGTGGTTCTGGTGGTGGTGATGCACCGCGGTGCCGGGCTGGGGCAGGTTG
>CAMFLL010000387.1 GCA_945957405.1 uncultured Mycolicibacterium sp.
GGTGGACCAGGGCGTGGGCTGCTCCAAGGTGCCCGACATCCACGATGTCGCCCTGATGGAAGATCGTGCGACGCTTCGCATTTCGAGCCAGTTGTTGGCGAACTGGTTGCGCCATGGTGTCATCACGGCCGAGGACGTCCGGGCCAGCCTCGAACGGATGGCGCCTGTGGTGGACCGGCAGAACGACCGCGACTCCGCCTACCTGCCGATGGCGCCCGATTTCGATTCCAGCATCGCCTTCAAGGCGGCCGAGGAACTGATCCTGTCCGGCGCGGCGCAGCCCAACGGCTATACCGAGCCGATCCTGCACCGGCGGCGTCGAGAGTTCAAAGCCCGCGCCGCTTCGTGACTAGACTCGGCGCGGACAGCGGGTCGGCGAACTTGGTGATGAGGTCAGGGGTGATGAGGCGTGGGTAGACACAGCATTCCCGGCCCTGACGATGACGACGAACCGGACGTCGAGTCAGACCTGTACGGCGATTACGACGATGGCGAATACCAGTCCGACACGCCGCAGTCCGGTGACCCGGACTCCGACCGCGATGACGAATACAGCGACGATTACGTCGACGCCTTTTCCGACGGCTACCGCGACGACACATACCGCGACTCGGCCGGCTCGTCCTATGCCGCTGATGACGACACCGACGACGACGATTACGACGACACCTACGACGAGTCCGGCGGCCAGTACCGGGACGACCGGACCCGGATGGACGCCGAGACCGCGACGTTCGGCGCAATCGACGATCCGCGGCCGCGGTTCCCGCAACCGCCCAGCGGTGGCCACCGCAATGACGGCGAATGGACCGGCAGCCATCGAACGGTGACACCCGGCCGTCGCGGCGTCAGCGTCGGCGTCATAGCTGCCCTGGTGACCGTTGTCGCGATCGTGGGCGGCTTCATCCTGTGGAAGTTCTTCGGCGACGCCCTGTCGGACCGTTCCGACGCCGCCGCCAGCCGCTGCGTCGAAGGTGACGCCAATGTGGCCGTGCTCGCCGACCCCGCGATCGCCGACTATGTCGGGCAGTTCGCGAAGAAGTTCAACGAGACCGCGGGGCCCGTCGGCGACCACTGCGTGAAGGTCAACGTGAAGGCCGCCGAGTCCGACGCCGTGATCGCGGGTCTGTCGGGCCAGTGGCCGGCCGACCTCGGCGACAAACCCGCCCTGTGGATTCCCGGCAGCTCGGTCTCGGCGGCCCGACTGCAGGCCGCGGCCGGCCCGCAGACGGTCAGTGCCAGCAATTCCCTGGTGAAATCACCGGTACTGCTGGCCATCCGGCCCCAGCTCAAATCCGCTCTGGACAAACAGGACTGGGGTTCGCTGCCCGGGCTGCAAGCAGATCCTGCGGCACTCGACAACCTAGGTCTGCCCGGCTGGGGATCACTCAAGCTGGCGTTGCCGAAGACCGGTGACAGCGATGCCGCATACCTGGCCGCCGAGGCCGTGGCGTCGGCGGCGGCACCGTCCGGGGCACCCCCGACCGACGGTGTCGGCGCGGTGAGCCGCCTGGCGGGCGGCGCACCGAAGCTGCCCAGCGACTCACTCGACGACGCGATGTCGGCACTACTCGACGGTGACGACCCGGCCACCGCCGCGGTGCACGCCGTCGTCAGCACCGAGCAGCAGGTCATCCACCGCGCGGTGGACGTGCCGGACGCGAAGAACGTGCTCGCGTCGTGGCTGCCACCGGGCCCGGCGGCGGTCGCCGATTTCCCCGCCGTGGTGCTGGCAGGCGACTGGCTCGAGCAGGAGCAAGTGAGCGCCGCCAGCGAGTTCGAACGGTTCATGCGTAAACCCGAACAGCTCGGCGAACTGGCCAAGGCCGGTTTCCGTACCGACGGCGGCACCCCGCCGACCAGCGACGTCACCGCGGCCGCTCCCCTGTCGCAGACCCTGTCGGTCGGCGACGACGCCGCCCGCGTGTCGTTGGCCAACGCGCTCAGCACACCGGCCAACGGATCGGCGGTGACGATCATGCTCGACCGGTCGCTCAACCTCGCGCCGGTGGTGACCGCGCTCAACCAGCGCATCGAAGCGCTGCCCCCGACCGCGGCGGTGGGTCTCACCACATTCGACGGCTCGTCGAGCACCACGCAGATCAACCTCGGTGCGCTCAGCGACGATGTCGAGGGCAAGCCCCGCAGCGAAGTGCTCACGTCGACGCTGGCTGGGCTGACCTCAGCACCGGGCGGCGCGGTCTCGTTCACGACGCTGCGCAATGTCTACGGCGATGCGCTGAACAATTTCAAGCAGGGCCAGCCGAATTCGGTGCTCATCATCACCTCGGGTCCGCACACCGACCAGTCGCTGGACGCGGCCGGCCTGCAGGACCTGATCCGCAACAGCGCTGACCCGGCCAAGCCGGTTGCCGTCGACGTCATCAATGTCGGCAACGATCCGGACCGGCCCACGTGGGAGTCCGTCGCGCAGATCAGCGGTGGGCAGTACCAGAACGTGCCGGCATCGGATTCACCGGAGATGGTGACGGCCATCAACACGATGCTGGGCTGAACAGGTAGCCCACTACGCATGTGAGCGCGCGGCGGAGCGGCCACGCTGGCGTGCATGATCCTCAAGTACCAAGTGGCGGCCGGCGACACCCTCTCGGCCCTGGCCCAGCAGTTCTACGGCGACAGCACCCTGTACCGCGTCATCGCGGTACACAACCAGTTGGCCGATCCCGACCACATCCTGGTCGGCCAGCAGCTGGAGATCCCCTACGTCACCTACCGGCACCGGGTGGTCGCGGGCGACACCACACAGAGTGTGGCGCAGCAGTATTACACCGAGCCGGGTATGGCGGCCGTCATCGAGGTCGCGAACCACGCCGGTCAGCGTGATCTGGTGGTCGGTGAGCTGCTCCTCATCCCGGACCTGGCCAACGTCTATCACCACATCATGGTGAAGGGTGAGACGCTCGAGATCCTCGCCGAACGCTGGTACGGCGAACGCGGACTGTGGCCCGTCATCGCGCTGCCGAACCATCTGGACGACGGGGAACCGGCCGTCGGTCAGGTGCTGATCCAGCCGCAGCTCAACCGCAGGCACCAGGTCGTCGCATCGGACACGCTCTGGGAGCTGGCGGCCGACCAGTACGGCGACTGGGACGTCCCCGCACGTGTCGCGCTGGTCGCGGCGGCCAACCACATCGCCGAACCCGACCTGATCACACCCGGTCAGGTGCTCTTCTTCCCGTCGCTGTGGCGCCCCTGACCCTGTCCCATCACCCGCGACCGAGCGTGTCTGTACGCGACACGCCGTGGCAATGCGTACAGACGCGAGCGCTCGAAGGTCTCAGGCGAAGGCCTCTACCGGCGGGCACGAGCACACCAGATTCCGGTCGCCGTAGGCACCGTCGATGCGTCGCACCGGCGGCCACACCTTCGCCCTGAACTGCTTGCCCAGCGGGTAGGCCGCCTCCTCGCGGCTGTACGGATGCTCCCAGGCCTCGACCAGCAGGCAGTCGGCCGTGTGCGGCGCGTTGCGCAGCGGGTTGTCCTCCGCCGGCCACTGGCCCGACCCCACCTTGTCGATCTCGGCGCGAATGGCGATCATGGCCTCGCAGAACGCGTCGACCTCGATGAGGTTCTCGCTCTCGGTGGGCTCGACCATCAGAGTGCCCGCCACCGGGAAGCTCATGGTGGGGGCGTGGAAACCGAAGTCCGCCAACCGCTTCGCCACATCATCGACCGTGACGCCGGTGGTCTTGGTGATACCACGCAGGTCGAGGATGCACTCGTGGGCCACCATGCCGTTCTCGCCGGTGTAGAGCACCGGGTAGTACTCGTCGAGGCGGCGGGCGATGTAGTTGGCCGAGGCGATCGCCGTCAGCGTGGCCGCCCGCAGCCCCGCGGCACCCATCATCCGGATGTACATCCAGGTGATCGGCAGAATGGACGCCGACCCGTACGGCGCCGCCGACACCGCATGGCCCTTCGGCAGTTCGGGGGCCAGCGGGTGGCCCGGCAGGTACGGCGCCAAGTGGGACCGCACCGCGACCGGTCCGACGCCGGGACCACCGCCGCCGTGCGGGATGCAGAAGGTCTTGTGCAGGTTCAGGTGGCTGACGTCGCCGCCGAACTTACCGGGCCGCGCGAGGCCGACCAGCGCGTTGAGGTTAGCGCCGTCGACGTAGACCTGGCCGCCTGCGTCGTGCACGGTGGCGCAGATGGCGGCGATGTCGTGTTCGTACACGCCGTGTGTGGACGGGTAGGTGATCATCAGGGCCGACAGCCGCTCGGCGTGGTCGGCGACCTTGGCACGCAGGTCGTCGAGGTCGACGTCGCCGTTCTCGCGACAGGCGACCACGACCACGCGCATGCCTGCCAGCGCCGCCGACGCTGCGTTGGTGCCGTGCGCGCTCGACGGGATCAGGCAGACGTCTCGGTGCGCTTCGCCGCGCCCGGCGTGGTAATCGGCGATGGCCAGCAGACCGGCGTACTCCCCCTGCGATCCCGCATTGGGTTGCAGCGACACCGCGTCATAACCCGTGAGCTGCGTCAGCCAGGTCTCCAGGTCGGCGATCAGTGTGCGCAGCCCCGGGGTGTCGGCGGCGGGCGCAAACGGATGCTGGCGGGAAAACTCGGGCCACGTGATGGGCTCCATCTCGGCGGCCGCGTTGAGCTTCATGGTGCATGATCCCAGCGGAATCATGCTGCGGTCCAACGCGATGTCCTTGTCGGCCAGCATCCGCAGATACCGCATCATCGACGTCTCGGTGCGGTGCGTGGTGAACGCCGGATGCGTCAGGAACTCCGAGGTCCTGGTGCTCGCGCCGAACGGTTCCGCAATGTCACCGGACGGCTCGACGGGCTCGACGCCGAATGCCCGCAGCACGGCCTCGACGTGCGCGGCGGTGGTCGCCTCGTCGCACGCCACCGACACGTGATCGGCGTCGACGCGCCACACATTGACGCCCTCCGCCTTGGCCGCGGCCACCACCTGGTCGGCGCGGCCCGGCACCTTCGCCAGCACGGTGTCGAAGAACGCGTCGTGCACCGCGGCATCACCGAGGGCGGTGGCCAGCGTGCGGGCGTGGCCGTGGACGCGGCGGGCGATCGCAGTGAGGCCCTCGGCGCCGTGATAGCTGGCGTACATCGCGGCGATCACCGCGAGCAGCACCTGGGCGGTGCAGATGTTCGACGTCGCCTTGTCGCGGCGGATGTGCTGCTCGCGGGTCTGCAACGACAGGCGGTAGGCCGGGTTGCCGTCGCTGTCCACCGAGACGCCGACGAGCCGGCCCGGCAGCTGGCGGGCATGCTTGTTGTGCACGGCCAGGTAACCCGCGTGCGGGCCACCGAAGCCCATCGGCACCCCGAAACGCTGTGACGTGCCGAACGCGACGTCGGCGCCGATCTCGCCGGGTGGGGTCACCAGGGTCAGAGCGAGCAGGTCGGCGCCGACGGCGACCAGCGCGCCGCGCTCATGCGCCTGCCCGATCAGTGCGGACCAGTCGGTGACCCGGCCGCTGGCACCGGGCAGCTGCACTATCAGGCCGAAGAAGTCGCCCTCGGGCAATCCGTCGCGCAGGTCGGCGGTGACGATCTCGATGCCGAGCGGTTCGGCCCGGGTGGCCAGGATGGCCGCGGTCTGCGGGTAGACGTCGACGTCGACCGCCAGCCGGTTGGCCGGCCCGCGGACCGCGCGATGCATCAGCGTCATCGCCTCGGCCGCTGCGGTGGCCTCGTCGAGCATCGACGCGTTGGAGATCTCCAGGCCGGTCAGGTCGCCGACCATGGTCTGGAAGTTCAGGAGTGCCTCGAGCCGGCCCTGGCTGATCTCCGGTTGGTACGGCGTGTACGCCGTGTACCAGGCCGGGTTCTCCAGGATGTTGCGCAGCAGCACCGGCGGCGTCAACGTGTCGTAGTAGCCCTGGCCGATCATCGACACGGCGACGGTGTTGGTGTCGGCCAGCGCGCGCAGCTCGGCGAGCGCCTCATGTTCGGTGGCCGCGGGCGGCAGCGCATCCAAGCCGGGTGCCGTCCCCTGTGCGTTCAGCGCGTCCAGGATGTTGGCGGGAAGTGCCTTGGCCGCCAACGAGTCCAGCGAGTCCACCCCGATGACATCGAGCATGGTGGATACGGCGTCGGCGCCCGGTCCGATGTGGCGGTCGGCGAAGATGGAACGGAAATCGGTCAAGGCTCGGACTCCTCAGCGCAGGGCGGACGTCGCGGTCCTCTCCCTCTGTCGTCCACCCGAACGGGCGCCTGAGAGATTCGGCGCGGCCACGTGACGCACTCAGGGCCGTGCCTTTCCCCATGGGCGGGCTACCAGGTCGAGCCAGGGTCGCCGCTTTCCAGAGGCATCGTGGCCTGACGCGGTCCTGGGGCCTGAGAGGTTGACGGAGAGGTGTTGCTCCTTCGGCGTCCGTGGCTGGCGGTCACGGAACTCTCCCGCGCTGGGGCGATGCGCGAACCAGTTTACCCGTCGGTAGCGACCGGGCGCGGGTTAGCCGATCTTGCGGTCGCGGTGTTTGCGGCGCGACGCCAATTCGTCCTCCGGCGCGGAGATCGACTCGCCGCCGTCGGCGCGTTCGCCCGGGAAGTCGGCGATGGCGCCGGTCAGTTCACGCATGGCGCCACTGACCGCGATACCGAACACGCCCTGACCGCCCTGCAGCAGGTCGACGACCTCTTCGGCCGATGTGCACTCGTAGACGGTGGTGCCGTCGGAGAACAACGTGATGTTGGCCAGGTCCTGCACACCTGTCTCTTATACACATCTGACGCTGCCGACGAAGAGGAGAGTGGGGG
>CAMFLL010000388.1 GCA_945957405.1 uncultured Mycolicibacterium sp.
GCTCCGCAGCGACTGCCGCGAGCGATCGACGACCTCCTGCACCGTGAAATCGGTACTTCCCTTTACGGTGATGAACGCCTGGGCCGCGTCGAGGACCCGCTGCACCCGGTGCGCGGCGCGCAGCTTCGCCGTCTTGATCGACCGCTCGACCGCACGCTGTTTCCATGCGGGTTCTTCGCTGGGGCTGCTCATCGACCCGGCCACCCGCGACCTTGTGGAAAGTGCATGGATGAACTGTACCGGAGAACCTTCCACCAATGGGGCCTCGCACCCGCTCATTTTGAGACTACTACTCGCTCTGACAGAGAATGTTATTCTCAATTCACGGAAGGAGCGACTCGAGAAGCGAGGTTTCCGATGCTGTTGGAGCTGGATGGCGACCAGCGGTTGTGGCGGGACACCGTGCGGGACGTGCTCGCCAAGGAATGCCCGGCGTCGTTGGTGCGCCGCATCGCAGACGGTTCGGACAACGCCGTCGACACGGCCTCGGCACCATTGTGGGGATCGTATGTCGAGATGGGCTGGACGGAACTGACCGGCCCGGCCGAAACGGTCGAATTGGGCCTGCTGGTCGAGGAACTGGGTCGCGCGACCGATCCGACGCCGTTCCTCGCAACAATGACCCAGTTCACCCCACTGGCGCCGCAGGCCGCCGATCCGAGACTGACCGGCGCCGCGGTGTACCACGATGTCACCGCCGCCCGGGCCGGTGATGCCTGGATCCTGGACGGCACCGCGCGCCACGTGCTCGACGGTGACCGCGCCGAACGCTTCGCCGTGTCCACTCCCGCCGGGGTTTTCGTCGTTGGCGCCGAACAGGTTTCGAACCGCCGCGTTCCCGTCTTCGATCCGGTGCTCCACGTCGCCGAGGTCACCTTCGACGGCGTGCGGGTGGGCCGCGACGACCGGGTCGCCGGCTCGGACACCGAATCCGCCGTGCGGGCCATGGACGTCGCGTTGACCGGTCTTGCGCTCACGATGGTCGGTGCCTGCCAACGCATCCTGGATCTGGTCCTGGAGCACGTCAGCTCGCGGCAGCAGTTCGGCGTCGCGATCGGTTCGTTCCAGGCCGTGCAGCACAAGGCCGCCGACATGCATGTCGCGATCGAGCGGGCCCGCGCCCTGGCCTACTTCGGGGCACTGACGATCTCGGCCGATGACCCGCGCCGTCGTCTGGCTGCGTCGATGGCCAAGGCATCGGCGGGGGAATGCCAGTCCCTGGTGTTCAAACACGGCATCCAATTGTTCGGTGCGATGGGTTTCACGTGGGAGAACGATGTCCAGTTCGCGCTGAAGCGCGCCAAGGCGGGTGAACTGATGCTGGGTGGCGCCGCCGAGCACCGGGCTGTCATCGCCGGGATGTCGTTGGCGGAGGCCTGAGTCGTGCAGTTGACGTTCGACGCCGAGGACTTTCGCACACTCGACGTCGGGAGCGTTACAACTGGGCCAGTCGCGGAGCCGAGCCACGCGCCCGCAGGCCTGCGCCGGCGCGACGCGTGAGTTCCCGTGAACTGCCTAATAATCCGTCGAGTACCAGCACCCGCTCCACGTGATGGTGCAGGTCGTGCTCGGCGGTGAAACCGATCCCGCCCAGTACTTGCTGGCAGTGTCTGGCCGTCGTCAGCGCGGCCTTACCTGCGGCCGCCTTGGCCAGCAGCGCCGTGAGGTCGGGGTTGTCGGTCCCGGGCAGGTTGAGCGTGGCCTCGGCGCCTTCGATGGCCACCAGGGTATCGGCCAACCGGTGCCGGACAGCCTGGAAGTCGGCGATCGGCCGGCCGAACTGCTGCCGGTCCAGTGCGTGGCGGCGGGCCAGGCTCAGCATGGCCCTGGCCGATCCCGTCAGCCACCAGCCCAGCGCCCGCCGGGCGTCGGCCACCCGGACGGGATCGCCTTCGTCGACGCGGCGCAGCGGAAGCCCACCGAGTGTGGTGTTCGCGTCGTTCCCGTAGTCCCACACCACCCATCCGCCGCCGGCGTAGGGGAGTTCCGGGATCTCGCCGAGTTCCCGCCCGGCGGTCTGCAGCACCACGATGTCGTTGAGGACAGAAGCGTGTGAACCGGTTTCGCCCAGCAGCCGGAACACCAACGGTATCGACACCTCCGGCGCGTCGGACAGCATGTCGGTCCAGCCGAGCTCACCCAGTGCCGCATCCAGTTCGGCGCCGGACGTCGACAACATGGTCTTGCGCAACGAGGTTTCGAGCATCTCGAGGGCTTCCGGATCCATGCTCATCCTTTCCCGAGATCGAGCAGGCGGCGGGCGATGATGTTGCGCTGGACTTCGGCGGTGCCGCCGTAGATGGTCGCCGCGCGCGAATAGAGATACTCGGTGCGCCAATCAGAGTCGTCGAGTTCGATGCTGCCCGGCAGCAGATCTTTGACGGCGTCGTAGAGCCGTTGTTCGGCGGTGGCCAGCAGTACCTTGTCGATCGAGGTGTCAGGCCCCAGCTTGTGGCCCTCATTCAGCTGGTGCTGCGTGTCGCGCGATCGGCAGCGCAGGGTGTGCAGCGCCAGATATGCCTCGCCGAGGTCCGAATCCATCTCCGAACTCAGCGCCGCCCCGGCCTTCTTGACGTCGACGATCAGCGCGTCCAGCCGGGCGTACAGATAGGCGATCCGCTGCCAGAAGCACGTCGAGCGTTCGTAGGGCAGCAGATCCATGGCCAGCCGCCAGCCATCGCCCGGCCCACCCAGCATCCGGTGCGCGTCGACCACGACGTCGTCGAAGTACACCTCGCAGAACTCGTCGACGTCGTGCATGGTGCGCAGCGGCCGCACGGCGACACCCGGGGAGTCGAGGTCGACGAAGAACGCGGTGATCGCCTGATGGGTGGGTGTGGCCGCGTCACCGGTCCGGGTGAGCAGGATGCACCGGTGCGAGTACTGGGCGAAACTGGTCCACACCTTCTGGCCGTTGATGATCCACCGATCACCATCCTTGACCGCCCGCGTCGTCAGTGACGCAAGATCGCTACCCGCACCAGGCTCGGAGAAGCCCTGGCACCATTGCTCTTCCCCGCGCAGCAGTTTCGGCACCATCTCGGCAGTCAGCGCCGCCGGCGCATAGTCGATCATCGTCGGGGCCAGCACCTCGAGCATCGAATAGGGCCCGGGTTCGGCCAGTCGACGGCCCACCACCTCTTCGCCGACGATGGCCCGCAGGATCGCGGGGCCGCCGAGACCTCCGGCGTGTTCGGGCCAGCCGTACCGACTCCAGCCCGCGTCATACAGCGCCCTTTGCACACGGGCGAACTGACGCATGTGTCCATCGAGGGAGTGACCGGCGGGCGGGGGAGTCAGATCGTTCTCGTCGAGCCACGACCGCAGCGCTGCGCGAAATGCGGTGGGCTCCAACATCTCGGTCATCCCGCCTCCGGCCTTCCGATCGCGTGCGGCCGGCCCGAGTCGTGATCCCCGTTTCGCCGGATGAACGTCATGGCGCGGGTTTTCAGGCGCCAACCATCCTCGGTGCGCACGTAGGTGTCGTTGTAGTACCCGATCCGCATGTCGTGTCTGGAATGCTCGATGAAGCACAGCGGTTGCGTGCCGGTCGCGTGGTCGGCATCGTCGGGGTCGAGATGCACCAGCGACGTGCCCGTCATGAACAGACCCTTGGGCGCGGCGTCGACGAGCTCCGGGAAGCGCGCCAGCGTGTAGGTGGAACCGAAGGCACTGTAGGTGCCGTCTGGGGTGAACACCGACGTCAGCCCGTCGATGTCACCCTGCGTGATGGTGACCGCGTATTTCGCCAGGAGTTGCTGGATTTCGACGAGGTCCGCGGTTCCCGTGTCCCTATCTGACACTGTCATGTCTGAAGACCTTACCGCCCTTCATTACAAAATTGACATGCTGTGTAACGGTGATGTCCTGCAGTGGGTCGCCGGGGACCGCGATGATGTCGGCCATCTGTCCTTCGGCGAGCCTGCCGCGGTCGCTGACGTCGATCAGATCGGCGGCCACCACGGTGGCGGCCCGCAGCACCGCCGCCGGGGGCATCCCCCATTCCACGAGTGTCACCAGTTCGTCGGCGTTCCTACCGTGCGGGATGGCGGGGGCGTCGGTGCCGACGGCGATCTTCACCCCGGCCTCATACGCTGCCTTGATCGACGTCTGCGCCTTGGGAAACATCTCGGCTGCTTTGTCCTGCAATGCTTTCGGCGCCTTGGACACGTCCATCGCCTGGGCCAGCCGTCGTGTCGTCACCAGGAACCGGTCGCCTTCCACCAGCATCTGGATGGCTTCGTCGTCCATCAGAAAACCGTGCTCGATGCAGTCGATACCGCACGCCACGGCGTGTTTGACGGCTTCGGCGCCGTGGGTGTGGGCCGCGACCCGCAGACCGCGCCGGTGCGCCTCGTCGACGATGACGCGCAACTCCTCGTCCGAATAGTGTTGCGCGCCGGCCTCTCCCGTCAGCGACATCACGCCTCCGGAGCAGCAGACCTTGATCAGCTGCGCACCATGTTTGATCTGGTAGCGCACGGCCTTGCGGATCTCGTCGACACCGTTGGCGATGCCTTCCTCGACGGTCAATTCGAGGACCCCTGGCATGAACCCGGCGAACATCGTCGGATCGAGATGGCCGCCGGTGGGCGTGATCGCGTGTCCGGCGGGCACCACCCGGGGTCCTTCGATCAGGCCCGCATCGATCGCTCTGGCCAGCGCGACGTCGAGCAGATAGCCGCCCGTCTTGACGAACAGGCCCAGGTTGCGCACGGTGGTGAATCCGGCGCGCAGGGTGCGCCGCGCGTTACCGACGGCACGCAGTACGCGGGTCGGGGGATCGTCCTGCACCTGGGACAGGCCGGGGTTCTCGCCGCGGCCGCCCATCAGCAGATTGACCTCCATGTCCATCAGCCCGGGCAGCAGGACGGCGTCGCCGAGATCGATGACCGCGCTGCCGTCGTCGGACGGCGTCCCGCCCATCGCCACGATGCGGTCATCCTCGACACGGACGACGCCGGGGCGGACGATCACCCCGGCATCGACGTCGAGTACGCCGCCCGCCAAGAGTGTGACCGCATTCGGCGATGAGTCGCCTGCGTGAAGAGGGGACGTTGCGGGAAGAGGGGACAAAGTCAGACCACCGGCTCCCTGACGATCTCGACCCAGGCTGCGCCGCTGTCAAGCACCCGCGGCTGCTTCCACACCTCCACCGGAAAGCTGACCATGACCACCGATTGCATCAGGTGCATGAGGCGTTTGGCGTCGTCTGGCATGGCGTGCAGCGGGAATCGCGCGTCCAGGTACACCATGACCTCCTCGAGTCGCGCCATGCCCGCGTCGTAGAGGTCCTGCATCTCATCCATGCGGGACGCCAGCCGCTTGGCGTAACGTTCGGGCTCGGTGGCCAGGATCCACTCGCCGAACCGTTCCAGGTCGGCGAATTCCGTGGGCAGGAGCCCAGTTTCGGTGGTCTCAGACATGTGTGGGGCTCCCGTTGGTCATGCAGCGGCGGTTCTGCTCGGCCTTGTAGGCATCGACGTACTTGTGCGCCGTGTGGTGCAGATGCCGCAGCAGGATCTCTTGATCACACAGCGGGAATTCGGTGACGGCCCGGGTGCCGATCTGCGTCTGCGTGGCCTCCAAGGTGTTCGCATCCTGCAACGCGTACTCCTTGAAGGTCACCGCCGCCAGTTCCTGCGACAGCCGCTGCCGGGTGTTCTTCGGTGGGACGAAGTACAGGTTCGCCTCGAAGATATGCGTGTCGACTCCCGTCGGCCAGTAGTTGTACGTGAGATACCAGCCCGGAACCCACAGCAACAGCGTGAAATTCGGAAAGAACTCGAAGGAGTCCTGACCCCAGGTCGGCTGTCGGGCCGGGTTGACCGCGGGCGGCAGTTCGTCGGGCAGGATGCCCTTGATGTCGGGCCGGTCCCACGGACCGAACAGGCCGCTGTGCAGGATCCGTTCGATGGGTTTGACCATGTTCAGATCCTTTGGTGGGCTCATACCGCCCCAGGACGAAATCATGGAGTGCTGGTCCTTGATGTCGTAGTGCAGTGCTTCGAAGCCGACCTTGGCCAGCTTGTCGGCCTCCTCCTTGGTCGCCTGCTTCATGTGCAGGATCGGCGCATGGTAGAACTCGACGAACGCGTCGATGAACAATTTCCAGTTCGCGTTGATCTCGGACCGGTAGCTGTAGACCTCGGTCATCTCGTGGAAGGGATACCCCTCCAAGCCTTTTGCGAAATCGCCGAGGTAGTCGGTCAGCGGCTGGGCGTCATCGTCGAAGTTGACGAAGATGAAGCCTTCCCACACCTCGCAGCGCACCGGTTTGAGCCCGTAGTCGGCCTTGTCGACGTCGAAGAACTCCTGCTCCTGCTGGATGAAGGTCAGCTCGCCGTTGAGGGCGTACCGCCAGGCGTGGTACTTGCAGGTGAACTGGCGGCAGCTGCCCGCCACCTCCTCGCCCGGATAGTCGTTCCACACCAGCTTGTTACCGCGATGCCGGCACAGGTTGTAGAACGCCCGGACGGTCTCGACCCCCTCCTTGACATCCTTGACGATGATGATCGACGTGCCTGCCCCGGCCGACGGCATCTCCCTGGTGAAGTAGCTGCCCTTCTTCGGCAACCGCTCCACGCGGCCGACATGCAGCCACAGCTTGCGGAAGATCGCCTGCTGCTCGAGCTTCCACTGCTCGGGGTCGATCGAGTCGGTGTAGTCGACGGGTGCGGTACCGAGTTCGGGCCAGTTCTCTGTCCAGCTACCGACTGCCGGTTTGGGGAAGTGGGCCATCTGTCT
>CAMFLL010000389.1 GCA_945957405.1 uncultured Mycolicibacterium sp.
GGCCGCGGTCGAAGCCGGCCGCACGCCATCGCGGACCGACTGGCGGATCTGCCGTGACTACTTCGTCGCCGAAACCGACGACGAGGCCCTCGACCGTGTCTACAACGGCGCGCTGGGCAAGCTGTGGGGCGAATACAACATCCCGACCTTCGTCCACAAACTCCACATCGGAGACCTGATCGCCGGCGGCGACATTCCGCCCGAAGAGCTCTCGATCGAGTGGATGGTCGAGAACTTCCTGCTCGTCGGCTCACCCGACACGGTCGCGGGCAAGATCGAGGAGCTCTATCAGAAGGTCGGCGGCTTCGGCAGCGTGGTGACGTTCTGCCACGAGTACGCCGACGACCCGGAACCCTACCGGCGCAGTTTCGAGCTGATGGGCCAGAAGGTTCGCCCGGCGCTGGCACATCTCACCGGCGAATAGATTCCCTCACCATCCGATTGAAAGAAGGACATGTCAACCATCCGCAAGTTCGACCCGATGACCATCGAGCTCGAAGAGAAGCCCCGCCCCGAAAGCGATGCCACCGTGCGCTCGGAACGTCTCTACGGCAATGACGCCGAGACGCAATTCCATGGCGTGTGGGAGGCCGAGCCCGGGACGCACACCAACCTGCCCGGGCAGGAAACGGTGGTGATCCTGGCCGGCAAGGCCACCGTCACAGGTGAGAGCGGCGACAGCATCGACGTCGCGGCGGGCGATCTGGTCTTCATCGACGCCGGCGAGGTTGCCACCTGGAAGGTGCACGAGACCATCCGCAAGGTGTTCGTCATCAACAAGTGATCTCAGACGGGGAGGGCCGCAATCGCCTCCGCACGGCCCTCCCCCTCCGACCCAGAAGCGAAAGGCGCTGCGCGCCACTCTGAACAACCGCCGGGCGATGGCCCCGAACTCGAGGAGTTGCTGTGCTCAAGATGTTCTCCACCGCCCGGCGCCTGACCCGCGGTGTGCTCACCGTATTGATCACCGGTCTGCTGGTCGCCGCAGGGCTGACCGCATGTGGCGGATCGGGCGCGTCCGACCCGAACACGCTGAATGTCCTGACCTGGCAGGGCTATCACGAGCAGGACTGGCTCGACCAGTTCACCAAGGACACCGGGATCAAGGTCAACGCGGTCAACGTCGGGTCACCTGACGAGATGTACGCGAAGATCAAGTCGAACCCGTCCCAGTTCGACATCGCCCTGGTGACCTCCGGGTGGTTCGACACCTACGCGAAGGAACAGCTGCTCGAACCGATCGACGCGAGCAAGATCACCAATCAGCCCAGCCTCGGATTCGACTGGAAGGGCGCCGCATCCTCGGACGGAACCCAGTACGGCGTGCTCTACAACTGGGGTGATGAAGCGCTGGCGTGGATTCCGGGCAGCATTCCCAACACCCCTGAGATGGCCAAGTATCTCGACGCCCAGGGCCGGCCCAATGACTGGAACATCTTCTGGGACCCCGCATTCGCCGGCAAGGTGTCGATTCCCGATGATCCGACGTCGGTGATGCCGATGGTGCCGCTCGCACTGGGGATGACAGATCCCTATCAACTGACCCCCGAACAGTTCACCGCGTTCCAGAACCGGCTCAACGAGCTTCATTCCCAGGTCAAGCGGCTCAACACCGGTTATAACGACCAGGTGAACCAGTTCGCGAACGGCGAAGCCACCATCGGTTACCTGAGTATCATTTCGGAGGTCGGCATGCTGGCCAAGGACGGAAAGAAGCTCGAGGTGAACCACGAAGTCAAGCAGGGCGTACCAGCGTGGAGCGACAACTACTCCATCACCAAGACCGGTGCCAAGAAATCTGACTCGGTCTACAAGTTCATCAACTACACCCTCGACCTGCCGTGGCAGGCCCGCTTCATCGGAACCAGCAGCAACTCCGGCACGCTCAATCTCGACCAGGCCCGGTCCGCCGACGCGGTCAAGGCAGGGCTCACACCGGACGCCTTGGCGCAGACCCTGATTCCCGCGACCGCCGCCGGTGATTCCTTCTTCAAGGGTCTGAAGTTCTACCAGACGGTCGAGGATCTCAACAAACGCGTCGACGCCTGGAACCAGTTCAAGCTCGGCATCTCCGGCTGACCGACCAACGGAGTCCCCGCGCGGCGACGCCGAGACAGGGCACGATATGACCCCACCACGACATCGCGGCGCGCCCCGGCGAGAGGTCGACGCCGTCGACGATCCGAAGGCCTTCTTCGACCTCGTGCTCACCGAGACCGCACTGCTCGGCGGTGACGAACCGCTCGACACCACCGATGTCGGCAGCCTCCTCACCGAGTATTACGGACTGTCCGGCATCCTGGCGCCCATCGCGACCGAGAAGGATGACACCTTCCGGCTCACCACCGAACGCGACGACACCTATCTGGTGAAAGTCTCTCCTGCCGAAGAAGATCCGGTGATCGTCGATCTCCAGACCTCAGCGATGCTCTACCTTGCCGAGCATGCGCCGACGTTGCCCGTACAGCGGGTTGTCCGTACCGTCTCCGGTGCGGACCATGTCGAGCTGCCCGCACGGGTGGGTCCCTATCCGCGAATTCTGCGGGTCATGGAGTTCATCCGCGGAACGACGCTGAGCAACGCCGACCCATCGCTGGGCCAGCTGCGCGCCGCGGGCACGATGCTCGGCCGCCTGTCTGCGGCCCTCGAGGCCTTCGAACATCCTGCCGACCGCCGGCTCGTGCTCTGGGACCTCGCCAATTTCCATCGACTCGGTGTGTTGCGCGACTATGTCACCGACAGCAGGTGCCGCGATCTGACGGACCACGTGTTCGCGGAGTACGACAACCACGTGGTCCCCGTGCTCGACTCTCTCGAAACCCGGGTCATCCATGGGGATTTCAGTCCTTTCAACGTAGTCGTCGATGCCGGTGCGCCCGACTACGTCACGGGAATCATCGACTTCGGCGATACGGTCCGGTCCGCGCTGATCTTCGATGTCACAGTCGGGATGGCGAACCAACTCGACGCGCGGCTGGCCGATCCGTGGGACAAGGCGCTTGCCTTCCTGGCCGGCTACCGTGCCGTGGTCGACCTGCCGCCCGCCCACATCAGCCTGCTTTCCTACACCGTCCCCGCCAGGTTGCTGATGCGCTCCCTGGTCGCCGCTTGGCGGGCCACCCAGAACCCGGAACGCCACGAGTACCTCATGAGTCACGCCAACAGCGACTGGGAAAACCTCGCATCGGCACTGCAGGTCCCGATCAGTACGGTGGATGGTCGACTCCAGGCGACCGAAGACCACCCACGTTCAGCATTTCCAGAGGAGCACCAGAGATGACGTCCCATTCTGTGAGTAGCAAACCGTTGATGGTCAACGGTTTCGACCCGGCCGACACCGATGAACTCCGCCCCGAGTTGCGCTCGAAGATCGAGCGGCGCGCCAACGTCCTGGGACCCGGCTACCGGTTGTTCTACCGCGAACCGCTCGAATTCGTACGGGCGGAGCGGGCGCATCTCTTCGACGCCGACGGCAACGACTACCTTGACGTCTACAACAACGTCCCGAGCGTAGGGCACTGCCATCCGCACGTCGTCGACGCGGTGCATCGTCAGATGCAGACCATCAACACCAACACGCGGTATGTGCAGAACCTGGTGATCGAGTACGCCGAGCGGCTGACCGCGACGTTCCCCGATGCCCTGACCCGGGTCACGTTCACCTGCACCGGATCCGAAGCCAACGACCTCGCGCTGCGACTGGCCAGGTTCGTCACGGGCGGCCAGGGCGTGATCGTCACCGAGAACGCCTACCACGGGCTGACCTCCGAGGTCGCCGCCATCTCACCGTCGCTGGGCACCGGGACGCCGCTGGGCGCCCATGTCCGGGTCATCAGTCCGCCTGATCACCGCCACTCCGGTGATGATCTCGGTGCCACGATGCGGGCCCGGGTGCGTGCGGCCATCACGGATCTGAGCCGGCACGGCTACCGCCTGGCCGCCTTCGTCGCCGACAGCATCTTCTCCAGCGACGGTGTGTTCGCCGATCCGACGGGCTTCTTGGCACCGATCGTCGACGAGGTGCACGCCGCGGGTGGGCTCTACATCGCCGACGAGGTGCAACCGGGATTCTGCCGAACCGGACAGTCCTGGTGGGGTTTCCAGCGTCACGGGATCATCCCGGACGTGGTGACGGTCGGTAAACCGATGGGTAACGGCATCCCGATCGCGGCCACCATCTTCCGGCCCGAGATCACCGAAGAGTTCGACCGAACGGTCCGTTACTTCAACACATTCGGTGGAAACACGGTGTCCATCGCGGCAGCGCAGGCCGTCCTCGATGTCATCGAGCAGGAGAGTCTGCAGACGCACGCCCGCGTGGTGGGAGCCAGGATGAAGGACACACTGGCCGCCATGACCGCCGGCCACGGATCATTCGGCGACGTCCGCGGGGCAGGTATGTTCATCGGCGTCGAACTCATCGGCCCCGACGGTGCCCCCGACGCCGTGGCGGCCGCCGATATCGTCAACGATCTGCGCGCGCACCGGGTGCTCATCTCGGCCAGCGGTCTGCACGGAAATGTCTTGAAGATCCGTCCACCCCTGGTGTTCGACGACGCCGATGCGGACCGGTTCCTGGAGGAGTTCTCCGGCGCCGTCGAACGGCTTCGGCCATGACCGCGGGCGACCTCATGGACGAGATCAGCACACGCGCCGTCCCGCGCCCGGCGGCCCTGGAGCACACCCTGAGCAGATTCCGCAGTGGTGAACCCGTGATCCTCGGCCTGGAGACGGGCTCGCTGATCGTGTTCGGTGCCGCGGTCGCGAGCAGCACATCGACCGCGGCGGCGATCTCTCATGGGTCAGGGTTGATCTTTGTTGCGCTCACGCGGCAACGTCTGCGTGAGCTGCGCATCCCGGCCATGCCGGCAGAACCTGGTTCGCTGTGCCCGGACACCCACGTCGCGGTGGATGCGGCCACGGGGATCGGAACCGGGATCTCGGCTCACGATCGGGCGCAGACCATCCGGCTGTTGGCCGACGCCGGCAGCGCCCCCGACAGCTTCCATCGGCCCGGCCATGTGATACCCGTGGCCGCCGATCTCAGGGTGGGAACGATAGCCACCGCACCACAGGTTGTCCTGATGCTGGCCGCACTGAGCGGAGGGCGCCCCGAAGCCGCCGCATTCACTTCCCTTGTTTCCGTGGCAGACCCGTGCGGTTTGGCCACGCCTGGCGAAGGCGTCCAGATTGCCGCACGCCTGGGGCGCGCCTACATCGACAGCGACATCATCGCAAAGTCGTTCTACTGGCTCTGACCATCCAACCCGCGTCGCCACGTTTTACCTGACGGTCACATCTGTGCATTGACGCGTGTCTCAGCGCCCTCTATATTTCCTTCACGCACGATTTTTGAACGTCTGTTCAAAAGTTTGCCCCGCGGCCGCCAGCCCGAAAGGAAAGGCCATGACGTGCAGTGACCGAATGGTGCCGCGCGCTGCTGTCGCGCGATCACGATCGACTCCACCCGACGACAGCCGGACCACCGTCGCAGGCCACCTGACGGTGTCGAAGTTGATCCTCACGGTGCTGGCGATGTCCGCGCCGCTCGGCGCTGTCGCCGGGATCGTGCCCCTGGTCATTGCGGAAGGCAACGGCACCGGTGCCCCGATGACCTACGCCGCGATCGGACTGGTCATGTTGATGTTCGCCGTGGGTTTCACGACCATGGCTCGCAATTTCCCCCGCACCGGCGCGTTCTACGCCTACATCAGCGGAGGGCTGGGACGGTGCGCCGGCCTGCCTGCGGCGTTCATCGCGCAGCTGGGCTACCTGGCACTGCTCGTCGGCACCTACGCCTTCTTCGGCGACTCGGTGAAGGTGCTGTTGCTGTCGCTGTTCGGTCAGGAGTTCGCGCCGTGGTGGGTGTGGGGTGTGCTGTTGTGGGTCGCCGTCACCGCACTCGGCCACTTCAACATCGAATTGTCGGGCAAGATTCTCAGCGTCCTGATGGTGATCGAGGTCGTCATCGTGCTGATCTTCAATGTCTGCGTCGGAGCCGGCGGCGGACCGCACGGCTGGCAGTTCGAGTCGTTCACCCCGTCGGCCTTCACCTCGGGATCCGTCGGTGTCGCCGTCCTGTTCGCCAGCGCGACCTTCCTCGGTTTCGAGGGCACCGCGATCTATCGTTCGGAGGTCAAGGATCCGGCGAGAACGGTTCCGCGTGCCACCTATCTCGCGATCATCCTCATCGGCGCCTTCTACGTCTTCTCGTCGTGGGCGCTCGTGACGTTCTACGGGGTCGCCGGAGCCGTCGATGCGGCGCAGGAGGATTCGACCGGGATGTTCGCCGCGGGCCTGCGGTTCTATGCGGGCAACGTGGTCGCCGAGATCATGATCTGCATGGTGGTCACCAGTCTGTTCGCTGCGACGCTGGCGGCGCACAACCCGCTGGCGCGCTACACCTTCGCGCTCGCCCGCGACGGCGTGCTACCCGCCGCCCTGGGCAGAGCGCACCCGGTGCACAGATCGCCGGCTACGGCGTCGGCCACCGTATCGACCATTGCACTGGTGTTGACGTTGCCCTTCATCATCACCGACGTCGACGCGGTGACGTTCTACTCGTGGATGTTCGGCATCGGCGCCTACGCGATCCTGCTTCTGATGGCCGGTACCTGCCTGGCGGTGCTCGTCTACTTCCGGCGCGTGCCACACGAGGAACACCCCTGGAACACCCTGATCGCACC
>CAMFLL010000390.1 GCA_945957405.1 uncultured Mycolicibacterium sp.
CTAGCGCGGCGACGATGCGGACCGAGGAACGAGGTCCGTTGAGGAGCGCGCCATCCGGCTCGCACATGTCCCGCCTAGGCTTTCGGGATGCCCCAATCTCGGCTCACCAGTTATGCACATGGCGGCGGCTGCGCCTGCAAGATCCCTCCCGGTGAACTCGAGGAGGCGGTACGCGGGCTGACGGGGCAATCCGGTGAGAACGTGCTGGTGGGGCTCGACGACGGAGACGATGCGGCTGCAGTGCTTGTCGGTGACATGGCGGTGCTCTCGACGGCGGATTTCTTCACCCCGGTCGTCGACGACGCCTACGACTGGGGCCGCATCGCTGCGGCCAATGCCCTCTCGGACGTCTACGCGATGGGCGGACGGCCCGTGGTGGCGATCAACCTGGTCGGCTGGCCGCGGGACCTGCTGCCCATGGAGTTGATGACCGAGGTGCTGCGCGGCGGGCTCGCCGTGGCCTCGGAGGCCGGCTGCCCCGTGATCGGCGGCCATTCGATCGACGATCCCGAGCCGAAGTACGGCATGGCGGTCACCGGTATCGCCGATCCGGACCGGCTGCTGCGAAACGATGCCGCGACGGCGGGCCTGCCGTTGACCCTGACCAAACCGCTGGGGACCGGGCTGCTGAACAACCGGCACAAGCAGACCGGTGAGGTGTTCGCCGAGGCTATCTCGACCATGACTGGGCTCAACCGGGCCGCATCCGAGGCGGCGGTGGCGGCCGGAGTCCGCGCCGCCACCGACGTCACAGGGTTCGGCCTGCTGGGGCATCTGTACAAGATGTGCCGGGCATCAGGGGTGGGGGCGGTGATCGAGTGGGCCGAGGTACCGGTGCTCGACGCCGCCCGCGACGCGCTGCGGGACGGCTTCGTCTCGGGCGGCACCCGCCGCAACCTGGACTGGGTACGGCCCCACCTGCATGCCGGCGCCGACATCACCGAGGACGACCTGCTGGTGCTCGCCGACGCCCAGACATCGGGCGGTCTGCTGGTGGTCGGTGAATTGCCCGGGCATCCGGTGATCGGGCACATCGTGGCGGGCGCAGGGATTGAGGTGCGTTAGCCGCCGGTGGTGATCGAGTCGTCGGTGATGCCCGCGGCCCGGCGGGCTGCGAGCCGCCGCTTCTGCGGTTCGATGGTGTAGCGCGGATCGCGGGCGGACTCCAGCCCGGCCTCGAACACCCCGAACCGGGTCAGGGCCGACGCGGCCATCAGGGCGCACCCCGACAGCACCGCGATGCTGCGCCGGCGGCCGCCGAGCAGCGTGCCCAATCCACCCGCGATGACGAGCCGTTCGCTCCACTTCAGCAGCCGGCCCGGTGTGCCGTGGTGCAACGGTTCGGCGGACACCGGATCCATGCGTCGTTCCATCACCTTCATGGCGACCAGGTCGCCGACGACGCCGAGCACAGCCAGCCGCCGGGCCGGTCCCGTCTCCGCGACCGGTGTCGTGATCATGGCCAGCCCGGATGCCGCCAGGCTCGCCGAACTGACGAACACGAACGGCAAGTCTTCGTGTGCGGCATTCCAGGTCGGCGTCGCGGTATCGGCCAGCAGCACCGCGGTGTACACGCCCAGCGGTGGCGCGAATACCGCCGCTCCCAGGCCTGCGGTGCCCTCCGCCGCCCGCAGCACCGGGCGCAGCGGCCCGAGCGGCAACCGGTCCCCTGTCATGCGGTCGATCTCGGACACCGCGGCCACGCCGATCCCGGCGCTGAAGGCGCTCAGAATCCAGGAGCCCAGGCTCATCGGCGACGTCAGTTTGATGGTGCGCAGCATGTTCACGAACCGCTCGGGCCGGCCGAGGTCTTTGACAAGTGCGGCCGCGCTCAGGGTCACCGCGACCAATCCTGACAGCCTGGCGTTCCGCCGCAGTGTGGGACGCCCGGTCAGCTGCGCACCAGCGGCCAGCAACCCCGAACCCGCTGCGACACCGCCGAGGAACAAGTACGCGCCGACCTCATGGCCCCACGGGGCGGGTTTGACCACCGGCCGCCCGTAGTACGACGTGAACTCGACGTCGGGCACCATGGGCATCTCGCGCGAGCCGTCGCCCCCGCCGCTCTGGCGGCGCCGGCCTTTCCTGCCGCGCCGCCTGCCACCGGCGGGTGGTCCCAGGCTGTCGAATTCCGGTGTGCTCACGAGCTTCTCCAGAACGCCACCGCGGCTGCGGCGAACATCCCGGCACCCGCGACGGCGGCCCGCTTGAACATGGTGACCAGGTCAGCCGTCGGCACCCGCGGGTCCGGCGGCAGCCCGTACACCTCGGGCTCGTCGAGCAGCAGGAAGATCGACCCCGTTCCGCCTACACCGTCGTGTTCGTTGGCTCCGTAGAGCCTGGCCTCGGTGAGCCCGCGGGCATGCAGTTGCGCCACCCTTTCGCGGGCCTGTACCACCAGATCGTCGTGGTCACCGAATTTGATCGACGTGGTTGGGCACGTCTTCGCGCACGCGGGCGTCTCGTCCTCGACCAGCCGGTCATAGCAGAGGGTGCACTTCTGGGCGACGCCGGTGACCGGCTTCTCGACGGGCCGGTCGGACCTCTGCGCCGGGGTGGTGTACGTGCCGTCGCTGCGACGCTCCACGACACCGAACGGGCACCCCGCCACGCACGTCCCGCAGCCGTTGCAGACGTCGTCCTGGACGACAACAGTGCCAAATTCGGTGCGGAACAACGCCCCGGTCGGACACACATCCAGACACCCGGCGTGCGTGCAGTGCTTGCACACATCGGAAGCCATCAACCAGCGGAACTCCGGGGTGTCAGGCGCCTGATGACGATGCTCGGCGAGGGACGAGCCGGGTTGAGGAATCAGGCCATCATCAAGCCCGACAGGTTCGGCTTTCGCGGCGACCGCCGGCATCCCGAGACTGACGAGCTCACGCCCGGATTCCCGGGCCGCCTCGATGCGGTCGCGGCCCTGCTCGATGAACGCCACATGCCGCCACGTGCTGGCACCCAGCTGACCGGTGTTGTCGTACGACGAGCCGAGTAGCTGGAGATCACCGTCGAGCGGGTTGCGGTTCCACTCCTTACACGCCACCTCGCACGCCTTGCAGCCGATGCAGATCGACGTGTCGGTGAAGAATCCCTTGCGCGGCTGGGGATCCTGCCACCGTGCGTCGCTGGTGGGGTCGGTCGGTCCGGCCAGCTGGCCCATCAGATCCCGCCTTCCCTGCTGATATCGGTGATCCGAGTATTGTCCGTCTCGACTGTTACCCCGGCGCGCGACTGATACTCCTCGATCAAGCGCAACAACTCCGGTCCCTGCGGCCTGCGGCCCGGCCGGATATCGCACGACCCCGCCTTGGATTCCTGGATCTGCACATTGGGGTCCAGTGTGAGACCCAGCAGGTCGTTGGCGGCATCACCGCTGACCACCGCGTCACCGCCAACACCCCAGTGGTACGGCAGGCCGATCTGGTGCACGGTATGGCCGCCGATCACCAGCGGCGTCATCCGATCGGTCACCAGGACCCTGGCCTCGATGGCGGCGCGCGGCGAGACGATGGTGGCCCAGCCGTACGGTTCGAGGCCCCGTTCCGCGGCCAGCACCGGGGACACCTCGCAGAACATCTCGGGCTGCAATTCCGACAGATAGGGCAGCCAGCGACTCATCCCGCCCGCGGTGTGGTGTTCGGTGAGCCGGTAGGTGGTGAAGACGTACGGGTACACGTCCGCGCCGGGATCGCCGGCGCTGGGTGCACTCAAATTGTCCTTGCGCGGGAAGATGATTCGCGACGGATTTTGTTGTTGCGGGTAGAGCGCGTTGGCGACGGGCGATTCCTGCGGTTCGTAATGGGTGGGTAGCGGACCGTCGACCATTCCTTTGGGTGCAAACAGCCATCCCTTGCCGTCGGCCTGCATGATGAACGGGTCGTCACCTGCGATCGCCGCCGGTCCTCCGACATCGGGATCGGGTCGCGCGTGCGGCGCCCGGTCGACGGGGAAGTCGGGCACGTCGTACCCCACCCACTTGGCCTGGTCTGAGTCCCACCAGATGTAGCGCTTGCGTTCGCTCCACGGGTTGCCGTCGGGATCGGCGGACGCCCGGTTGTAGAGCACCCGACGGTCGGCGGGCCACGCCCAACCCCATTCGGACTGGCTGGGACCCGACCCGCCGCGCGGGACTCGCCTGGCCGACTGGTTGACACCGTCCTTGAACACCCCTGAGTAGATCCAGCAACCGCCGGAAGTGGAGCCGTCGGCGCGCATCTCGGTGAAGTCCGACAACGGCTCACCGGCGTCGGGCCCCGTGAGATGGAAACCGTTGATCTCGGCCAGCACGGCAGCGGAATCGGGATCGCCGTGTTCGTCGACCGGGTAGTCCCAGGTCAGGTCCAGCAGTGGCCGGTCCCGCTCGTCGGTGGAGTCGGCCAGCCGTTGCCGGATCCGGTTGCCCAGTTCGATGAAGAACTGAAGTTCGCTCTGACACTCGCCCGGCGGGTGCAGGGCCTGATGGCGCCACTGCAGCAACCGCTGGGTCTGGGTGAAGGTGCCCGCCTTTTCGACGTGACTGGCGGCGGGAAAGAAGAAGACCTCGGTTTCGATGTCCTCGGTCTTCAGCTCACCGGTCGCTATCTCGGGACTGTCCTTCCAGAACGTCGCCGATTCGATCATGTTGAGGTCGCGGACCACCAGCCACTTCAGGTGAGCCATCCCCATCCGCTGCATCCGGCCGTGGGCAGACCCGACAGCGGGGTTCTGCCCCAACAGGAAGTAGCCTTCGACCTCGTCGTCGAGCATCGCCATGACCGTTTGGTACGTGCCGTGCGGCCCGCTCAGGCGCGGCAGGTAGTCGTAGGCCCAATTGTTGTCCGCCCGGGCCGCGTCGCCCCACCACGCCTTGAGCAGGCTGACGGTGTAGGCATCGGCGTCGGCCCAGAACCCCTTCTGCGTCTTGGACCCGACCGATTCGACGTAGTCGTCGAACGTGTCGTGGGTGCCTGCCTTGGGCATCGGCAGATAGCCGGGCAACAGGTCGAACAACGTCGGGATATCGGTGGAGCCCTGGATGCTGGCGTGCCCGCGCAAGGCCATGATGCCACCGCCGGGCCGACCGATGTTACCCATCAACAACTGCAGAATGGTTGCGGTGCGGATGAATTGGGCGCCAAGTGAATGCTGGGTCCAACCCACGGCGTACGCGAAACAGGTGGTGCGCTCACGCCCGGAGTTCTCGACGATGGACTTCGCCAGGAAGTCGAAGTCGGTCAGGCTGATCCCGCACACGTCGCGGACCATCTCCGGGGTGTAGCGGGCGTAGTGGCGCTTGAGGATCTGGAACACCGTCTGCGGATGTTGCAGTGTCTCATCACGTTTCACACGGGCGTGTTCGAGCGCGGGGCCAGCACCGCCGTGCGTTTCGGCGGCAGCCCGGGAAGCGGCCTCCGCGCCGTGTTCGTGGCCGCCGCCGGGATCCTCGATGGCGCCGTCGCCCTCCTCGTCATAGGCCCACGACGACTGGTCGTACTGTCCGGTCTCAGGATCGATCCCCGAGAAGAGACCGCCGAGATCCTCGGTGTCGCGGTAGTTTTCGTTGATCAGCGTGGCGGCGTTGGTGTACGGGATGACGTATTCCCGGAACCACAGGTCATTGGTCAGCACATGGTTGATCAGCGCGCCGAGCAGCACCACGTCCGAGCCCGCCCGGATCGGGATGTGCTTGTCGCTGACCGCCGAGGTGCGGGTGAACCTCGGGTCGACGTGGATCACCCGGGCACCACGCGCCTTGGCTTCTTCGACCCACTGGAAGCCGACTGGATGACATTCGGCCATGTTGGAACCCTGGATGATGATGCAGTCCGCGTTGGCCATGTCCTGGAGCGACTGGGTGGCGCCGCCGCGCCCGAAGGAGGTTCCCAGACCGGGAACCGTGGCGGAGTGTCAAATACGAGCTTGGTTCTCAATCTGGATGGCGCCCGCAGCGGTGAACAGCTTCTTGATGACGTAGTTCTCTTCGTTGTCGAGCGTGGCACCACCGAGTGCGGCGATACCCATGGTGCGTCGCAGCAGGTTGCCCTTCTTGTCGATGTCCTGCCACGCATTTCGCCGCGACTCGAGAAAGCGGTCAGCCACCATGTCGATGGCTTTGTCGACGTCCATGCGCTGCCACTCTGACGCGCCCGGGGCGCGATAGAGCATGTGGATCTGACGACCCGGGGAGTTGACCAACTGCTCGCTGGCCGATCCCTTGGGACACAGCCGGCCTCGGGAGATCGGCGAGTCGGGATCGCCCTCGATCTGGACCACCCGTTCGTCCTTGACGTAGATCTTCTGGCCGCAGCCGACGGCACAGTAGGGGCAGACGCTCTGCACGACGCGGTCCGCAGTGCTGGTGCGGGGTGTGACAGCGCGCGTCCGGCGCGATGTCACGGCGGGACCGCGGCCCAGGAGGTCACCGGAGCGGAACTGTCGGAGCACCGGCCACTCGAGGAAGAACTTGGGGGCTGCCATGAACCCGAGCCTAGTCCGGTGACGATGCCGAGCGAGGCACGAGCGAGGAGGAGGAACCGGACACATCGTGCCCAGCCGGTGACGATGCCGAGCGAGGCACGAGCGAGGAGGAGGAACCGGACACATCGTGCCCAGCCGGTGACGATGCCGAGCGAGGCACGAGCGAGGAGGAGGAACCGGACACATCGTGCCCAGCCGGTGACGATGCCGAGCGAG
>CAMFLL010000391.1 GCA_945957405.1 uncultured Mycolicibacterium sp.
GTAACGGCAATCTGTACGTGGTGACCGACAACGACGGCCTCGACGACGCCAACGGCGAGACCGTGTTCCTGGACCTGGGTCCGGCCGCGGAGGCGCTCGAAGGGTAGAGCGCCTGCCTGCCAAACGGGCCGGCAATACCTTGGTGGCAGAGGATTTCGTACCCTAGCACCTACCTGATTGTCGCTGTTGTCGCGACTTGTCGCGCTGAGGTGGGCGCATCGCTATTACAGTCGCGCCCCGTGACGGATGTGACGACTGGGACTCGAACGGCACAGCCTAGCTGCTGGCTGCGGCCCCCTCGACCGCAGCCGGCAGAGTCAGCCCAAGGCCAGTTGCGCACCGCCGGAGAACGCGGAATCGTGCAGTTCGAGCGTGTCCGCCGTGGCGAGATCGACAGGAACATCGAACGACACCACTGCATCAATACTGTTACCCGGGTTGACTTCTACGTTTTCGGCGCCGTTCCACATGCCGACCATGGAGTCGGCGTCGTATTCGCGACCACCGGCATGCAGCTTCTGGTTACTGGAGAAGAAAGTCTGCGCCTCGTTGCCGATGTTCGTCACGCGCAGATGCACGTTCAAGTACTTGCCCTGAGCGGTCTCCTGCATGAACTGGTTGTTCGGATTGCCACCGGCCGTTGAGGTGTCGGTCGAGGTGACGACGAACTCGAACTTACCGTCGCGGACAGCCGATCCCGCTGCGGCGACAACCTCGGTGGGGGCCGCCGCGGGTTGCAGATCGGCGTGCTCGACCGCCGCGGCTTGCGCTGACGACTCGACCGTGGAGATGGCTGGCGCGGGCTCGTCGTGACTGGTCAGCGATCCGATGACGGCGAGCGCGAGGATACCGCCGGCAACACCGGCGATGATCTTCCGGCGCCCCGGCTTGTTCTGCTCCGCGTTGGTCACGAAGGGCGGCGGGGCCGATGCGACGGTGCGGTGATCCGTCCACCGCGTGCCATCGAAATAACGTTGGCCGGGCGCTCCGGACGGATCTGGGTACCAGCCGGCTGGAGTGGTGGGCGGCGGTATGGACATGTTCCCCCTCGAAAGTTTGCTACGTGCCGCGAAAGAATATGCGCACGCGTCACCGTTGGGAGGCCGAGAGGTGGATTCAGCTCTGACCGTTCGTTTTTTGGCTCAGCGTTGTTCGCGCACCGCGATCAGGTGTTCGGAGACCGGTTCGCCATCGACGAATTTCTCCACGTCCTGCTCGACCATCAGATCGTGACCGGTGAGCCGGGTGTAATGCTGCCGCAGGTGTTCGCCCCACGACCGCACCACGAAGGCCTCGATGAACGTCCGTTCGCGCTCGACGCAACGAAAAAGCCGCCACTGCGACGCGCCGGTGCGTTGGCGTGACCGCCCGAGTATCGCCATTGCCGCGAAGAATTCGGTCTCGTCCTTCGGCTCGACACGATAGGACGTCAACACCAGGACCGGACCGTCGACGGGTTCGGGTTCGAAGACCAGTGCCGGTTCGGGCCAGTGCGCCGAATGCGTCAGATCGAAGCTCCCCGTCCGGGCGTGCAGCGGCCACCACAACGTCGAGAGCGCGCAGAACGCCAACAGTCCCGCGCTGACCAACAGCGAGACAACACTATTCGTTGCCCCGGCAAGCAATCCCCAGAACAACGAGCCGAGCGCCTGCCCGCCCATGAAGATCAGCTGATACACCGACAACCCACGGGCGCGCACCCACGCCGGCAGGCTCAGCTGCATCGACGCGTTGAGCGTCGACAGGCACAACAACCAGGACGCCCCGCCGATCACCAACGCGACCATCACGACGGCGAAGACGTGCACCAACGCCAAAACCGCGGTGGCGGTGCCGAACCCGACGCCGGCCGCGGCCAACAACACGTTCTGGCTGAACGTCGAGCGCAGGCGCCCCAGCACCACCGCCCCCAGCAGCGCGCCGACACCGAGTGCGCCCAGCAGCAGGCCGTAACCCGACGACGACAACCGCAGTTGGTCGTTGGCGATCACGGCGAGCAGACCCCACAGTGCGCTGCCGGGCGCGATGAACAACGCGGTGCGCAGCAGCACGCGCCGGACGACCGGCGAACTGCGGATGAACCGGCCGCCGGCACTCAACGCGGCCACCGGTTGCTCCGCCGGGAAGAGTTGCTCGACGGCCGGTCTGCGCCACCACACCAGCACCGCCACCGTGCCCAGGAACGACACGGCGTTCAGCCCGAACACCAGTGTCGGCCCGGACAGGGACACCAGCGCGCCCGCGATCGCCGGCCCGATGGCCCGGGCGCCGTTCATGCTGATGCTGCCCAGCGCCGCCGCGGCCGGGATCTGGTCGGGCTTCACCAGGTCGGGTTGGATGGCCTGCCAGGCCGGCGCCGTCAACGCCTGCCCGCACCCGACGACGAACAGCAGCAGCAACAGCACTGTCGGTGTGGTGAGCCCCGCGCCGGTCAGTACCGCGAGCAGACCCACGGCCGCGGCCATCGCCCCCTGGGTCGCGATCAGCAACCGGCGCCGGTCGATCAGGTCGGCGAGCACACCCGACGGCAGCGCGAGCAGCATCACGGGCAGGGTGGTCGCGGTCTGCACCAGCGGGACCAGCACCGCGGCGCGGGGATCGCCGACCAGCATCCACTGTGCACCGACGGTCTGCATCCAGGTGCCGAGGTTCGAGGCGAACTGCGCGATCCACAGTGCGCGGAACACCGGCGAGGCCAGCGGTGCCCAGGTCGAGGTTCCGCCCGCAGGTGCACTCGTCGAGGTCACTAGGGCCACCCCTCTCGCGTTTTCGCTCAAATCTAGGGGCCATATACCCGCTCAGATGGGTACACCGTGGAAATATCACAGTGCCCGACAACCCAGCCCGGAGAAGGGGTGCGCACATGGTGACCCCTACCCGCGCCGGCCAGGAGCCGACCAGACATGTCGTGCTGGCCGACGCCGACAGCGGTGCCTATCACTCGCTGCGGCAACGGCCGGTGACCCGCGCCGAGCGGTACGCCATCGGCAAGGGTCTGCGTAAACGTGTGCCGCGGCGCAGCCTCGCCGACTGGACGCCGCCGGCGGACCGGCCCGATCCGGTGCGCCTCATCGAGATCAACCATCAGGGCCGCGTGGACCGGTTGATCCCGATCCGGGTGGGCCGCATGATCGCCAGCCCGTACGGCTTCCTGCGCGGCACCGCCGTGGTGATGGCCGAGGACGTGGCCCGCCTGCCGTCGACGGGTATCACGCCGGTGGTCTGCGGCGACTCGCACCTGGGCAACTTCGGCTTCTACGCGTCGCCGGAACGCGACCTGGTGATCGACCTCAACGATTTCGACGAGGCACACCCCGGTTGCTGGGAATGGGACCTGCGCCGCCTGGTGGCCAGCATCTGGGTGGCCGGCCGGCACAATGGTGCCGGTGAGGACGACTGTGCCGAGGCCGTCCGGTCCTGCGTCTCCGCGTACCGCTCAGAGCTGCGCCGGCTCGCCGACCAACCGCTGTTCTCCCGGTCCTTCACCCGGCTCGACGTCGACCGGCTCGCCGACGACACGGCCGGGCCGCTGTCGGCCGAAGTGCAGCGATCGGCTCGTCGCGCCCGCAACCGCACCAGTGACCGCGCCCTGCCCCGGTTCACCCATGAAGTGCACGGCGTCCGCAAGATCGTCGAGGAGCCGCCGCTGATCACCCGGCTGCCCGCCCGCGAAGCGGACGCGCTGTCGGAGGCGCTCGACGATTACCTGCCGACGTTGTCCACGCACTGGCGCCGGGTGCTCGGCGGGTACACGCTGCTGGACGTCGCGCACAAGGTGGTCGGGGTGGGCAGCGTCGGGCTGCGTGCGTATGTTGCTCTGCTGGAAGGCTCTTCGCCCGAAGACGTGGTGTTCCTACAACTCAAACAGGCCCGCCGTTCGGTGCTGGCGAAGTACGTGCACGGTGAATCGGCGTGGCACGCGCATCAGGGCCAGCGCGTCGTGGAGTACCAACAGGCGCTGCAGACCGTCAGCGATCCACTGCTGGGCTGGACCACCGTCGACGGGCTGCAGTATTACGTGCGGCAGTTCCGGAACATGAAGGGCACCATCCCGTTGGACGCCATCGAACCGAAAGCGCTCATCGACTACACCGGCGTCGTCGGGCAACTGCTGGCCAAGGGGCACGCCCGGACCAGCGGAGCGTCGATGATCGCCGGCTACCTGGGTCGCTCGGAGCGCGTCGACGACGCGTTGTGCGTCTTCGCCCGGCTGTACGCCGATCAGACCGAAGCCGATCACGCCGCGCTGGTGGCCGCCGTCGAGCACGGACGGATGCCCGTCGAACGCGGAATCTAGGATGGCGACTGCGCCGGCATGCTCAAGAGGCCACCGTCTTCCGTGACTGTGCGGCCCAGGGGTCGACCAGCGTCTTGATCCTGGTGCTACGACGCTCGGCCAGCGGGCGCAGCCCCTCTTCGACGAGATCGTCGAGCGACAGCGCGACAGGCGCAACGTCGGTCCATCCGCCGCTCCGTGATGCCAGCAGCCGCAATGCTTCTGGTAGGTCCGACGAGCATACGTGTGCGTTTGTGCCGATCAATTCCAGTTCGCTCAGTGATGCACCGCGCGCATCGATCTCAGCGGCTCCGTGCTGCAACCCGACCATCACCACGCGGGTTCCCGGTGCCGCCAGGCTCAGTGCCTGCCTGAATCCGGCGGTGCTGCCCGACACCTCGTAGATGACGGACGGAATGATGTCGTTGGCGGCCAGCACGTCTTCGACCGCATCCGGGCCGCCAACCTGGACGGTATGGGTGGCGCCGAGATCGCGTGCAATTCGGAGTCGGTCCGTGTCGAGGTCGGTGACCACGACGCTGCCGGCTCGATCGGCGACTGCATAGGTGAGAAACGCCCCGATGCCCCCCGCGCCCAGAATGACGGCGGATTCGTCGGGCTCCAACCGTCCACGGCGCATGGCGTGTACGGCGATCGACATGGGTTGGGCAAGGGCGGCCGTATCGGCGTTGATGCCGAAACGTGAGGTGTCGACACAGGTCGATGCCGGCACTGCCACGTACTGGGCCAGTGCGCCGTTCATGCTCAGGCCCAATGTTGCGTAACGGCTGCACAGGTTCGTCATGGCCCGCTTGCACCAGTGACATGTGCCGCATGAGATTCCCGCACCTGAGACGACCAGCGCGCCATGTTCGAATCCCAGGACGTCATCGGCTTTGGCTTCGACGATGCCCGTCAGTTCGTGACCTGGAATCATCGGACCGACATGTCCAGAGACTGGATGGGCGCAGTCGATGGGGAACATGTGCGGCCCCGTGTCGAACTCGTGAGCGTCGGTGCCGCAGATGCCCACCGCGGCCACTCGCAGCAGTAAATCGCCCGGGCCGATCTCGGCGTCGGGTACCTCCTGGACGCGGATGTCACCGCGGCCATAGAACACAGCTGCACGCATGATCGGCGTCCTCACCATTCCACTGCGATGTACTTGGTCTCCAGGAATTCCTGGATTCCTTCGCTGCCGCCTTCGCGACCGAGTCCGCTCTGTTTGACACCACCGAACGGCGCGGCGGGATCGGAGATGAATCCACGATTCACACCGACCATGCCGGCGTCGAGCTTCTCCGAAACCCGCAGTGCCCGAGCGAGGTCAGCGGTGAACACGTAGGAGGCCAGGCCGAACTGAGTGGCATTGGCCATCGCAATGGCCTCGTCCTCGGTATCGAACTTCACCAACGGTGCGATGGGTCCGAATATCTCGTGGCCGAGGATCGGATTTGTATCGTCAACACCCGCGAGCACCGTCGGCGGATAGAAGGCGCCCGGACGGTCGTCCGGCTTGCCCCCGGTGAGTATCGTCGCGCCCGCGTCCACACTGCGACCGACCAGGTCGACCATGTCGCGAACGGCACCGCGGTTGATCATCGCCCCGACTTGCATGTCCCGGTCCGTACCGTTGCCCATCGGCAGTTCGGCCATCGCGTCGGCGAGCCTTTCCGCGAACGCGTCATAGATGCCTGATTGCACAAAGAAGCGGTTTGCGGCAATGCAGGATTGGCCCCCATTGCGCATCTTCGCGACGACTGCACCCTCGATGGCGGTATCGACGTCGGCATCGTCGAAGACCAACAGGGGAGCGTTACCGCCGAGTTCCATGGACACACTGAGAACCCTGTCGGCGGCGCCGTGGAGCAGCGTGCGACCGACCTCTGTCGATCCGGTGAAGGAGAGCTTGCGGGTGGCAGGGTGGTCCAACATCGCGGCGACCACGACGCCGGACCGCCGTGCGGGCACCACATTGACCACTCCGTCCGGCACGCCGACCTCGGCGAGAATCTCGGCGATGACGAGTGCGGTCAACGGCGTGTCGGAAGCCGGCTTGAGGACCACCGGACATCCCGCAGCCAGCGCAGGGGCAATCTTCCGGGTCGCCATGGCAGCGGGGAAGTTCCACGGCGTGACGAGGATCGAAACACCGATCGGCTGTTGGATGACCAGGATCCGTTTGTCGCCGTTGGGTGCAGTCTGGAGGTGACCACCGATACGCGGCGTCTCTTCGGCGTACCAGCGGAAGAATTCAGCTGCGTACGATACTTCTCCCGAGGCGTCCGCCCACGACTTCCCGTTCTCACGGACGATGACGTCTGCCAGCTCATCAGCCCGTTCGACGATGGCGTCATAGGCGCGCAGCAGAATCGCGGCGCGGCTACGGGGCGGGGT
>CAMFLL010000392.1 GCA_945957405.1 uncultured Mycolicibacterium sp.
CACCACGATCGGCACGAACCGCCGCCCGCCGAAGAAACCGAGGTACGACGGCAATTCGATGGTGTGGTACCGATCGAACAGCCAGGCGGTGACCAGGCCGATCACGATGCCGGCGAACACGCTGTAGTTGATCTGCGCCTGTTCGCCGGATTTGTCGAGCTGACCGGCCAGCACGATGGGGGACATGGTCTTGAACACGGCCTGCACCACCAGATAGCCGACGACGGCCGACAACGCCGTCGACCCGTCGGCCTTCTTGGCGAATCCGATCGCGACACCGACGGCGAACAGCAGCGGCAGGTTGGAGAACAGCGCGTCACCCGCCGCGCTCATGGCCTTGAAGAAGGGGCCGATGACCGGCGCCTCGATGCGGCCAAGCAGGTCGGGCTGGCCCAGGCGGAGCAGGATGCCCGCCGCGGGCAGCACGGCGATCGGCAGCATCAAGCTCTTGCCGAGGCGCTGCAACTGCGCGAAACCGGGGATCCTCAGTCCCGACTTCGCGGCTGACTTACTGGGCAAGCCTTCAGGTTTCGCTGTATCGCTCATCGCTTGCCCGTGTTCCCTTCGCGTTGCGGCGTATTCATCTGCCGTCCTGATACCGCAGTTCAGCGGAAGCTTAACGAGATTCGCCGGACGTGGGGCCGTCTTTCCGGCAGGCTTGGTGCGTGAGCACAACATCAGTCCTGGCCCCGGTCGCGGGCCGAGTCGTTGCGTTGCAAGATGTCCCCGACCCCGTCTTCTCGCAGGGAATGGTGGGGTACGGCGCCGCCGTCGACCCGCCGCGCGGTGTGGTCGACGCGGTCGCCCCGGTCAGCGGCAAGATCCTCAAGCTGCTTCCGCACGCTTATGTGGTGTTGACGCCTGACGGTGTCGGCGTGCTGGTGCACCTCGGCCTCGACACCGTCACGCTCGAGGGCAAGGGATTCGCCGCCCGCGTCAAGGAAGGCGACTCGGTCACCGCCGGGCAGGTGATGATCACCTACGACGTCCCCGCGATCGAGGCGGCCGGTCTCAATCCGATCGTCCCCGTCGTCGTCATGGACGAGCGTGAAGCGGCAAACGTCTCGCTGGTTGCCGGTGATGGCCAGATCGAGGTCGGCGCAGCACTTTTCGAGCACACCAAGTAATGGAAGTCGTCATCCTGCCGGACGCCGCCGAGATCGGCCGCGTGGCATCCGACGCCATCGGCGCGTTGTTGACGCGTCAACCGACGGCCGTGCTGGGCCTGGCCACCGGATCATCGCCGGTGGCCATCTACGACGAACTCGCCGCACGATGCGAGGCCGGCCTGATCTCGTTCGCCCAAGCCCGCGGTTTCACGCTCGACGAGTACGTCGGGCTGCCCGTGGACCACCCGGAGCGGTATCGCAACGTCATCGACGCGGTCTTCGTCTCGCGCGTCGATTACGCCCCGGGTGCCGTCGCCGGTCCCGACGGGTCGGCTCCCGACATCCCCGCCGCGTGCGCGGCCTACGAGAACGCCATCCGCGACGCCGGCGGGGTGGACCTGCAGATCCTCGGGATCGGCACCGACGGGCACATCGCCTTCAACGAGCCGGGGTCGTCGCTGGCATCGCGAACCCGCATCAAGACACTGACCCGCCAGACGCGCGTCGACAATGCGCGGTTCTTCGACGGTGACGTCGACGCCGTTCCCACGCACTGCCTGACGCAGGGACTGGCCACCATCATGGCCGCCCGGCACGTGATCCTGGTCGCGACAGGACGCAACAAGGCCGAGGCCGTGCATCACATGGTCGAAGGTCCGGTCAGCGCCATGTGGCCCGCCAGCATCCTGCAACATCATCCGCACGCCACGGTGCTCCTCGACGACTCCGCCGCACGGCGACTCCAACTCGCCGACTATTTCCGGGAGACCTACCGCTCGAAGCCGGACTGGCAGGGTATCTGAGTGCTGCTGACCGCAGACGCGTTGATCACCGGCGCAGAATTGCTGCGGCCCGGGTGGATTGACGTTCACGACGGCGCCGTCGCCGATGTCGGATCCGGGCCGCCGCCGTGGCCCGCGGACCGTGATCTCGGTGATGTGACGGTGGTGCCCGGTTTTGTCGACACTCATGTGCACGGTGGTGGCGGCGCCAGCTTCTCCACAGCGCTGCCCGCCGACACCGCCACCGCCACCGACTTCCACCTCCGGCACGGCACCACCACGTTGATCGCGTCACTGGTGACTGCGGGGCCCGAGGAGTTGCTGCGCCAGGTCGAGCACCTCGCCGAGCAGGTGTCCACCGGGATCATCGCCGGGGTGCACCTCGAGGGGCCGTGGCTCGCGCCGACACGGTGCGGTGCGCACGAGCCCACCCTGCTGCGCAACCCCGACCCGCACGAGGTGGGTCGAATCATTGACCTGGGCGGCAACAGTATTCGGATGGTGACTCTCGCGCCGGAGCTGGCCGGCGGGCTGGCGGCCATCGAGATGGTGGTGGCGGCCGGCATCGTGGCGGCGGTCGGGCACACTGAGGCCACCTACGAACAGACCCGGGCAGCCATCGACGCGGGCGCCACGGTGGGTACCCACCTGTTCAACGCGATGCGGCCGATACATCACCGAGAGCCCGGTCCGATCATCGCGTTGGTGGAGGATCCGCGGGTCACGGTGGAGCTCATCGCCGACGGTGTACACGTGAATCCCGCTCTCTACCGGCATGTCTCGCGTTCGGTGGGGGCCGACCGGATGTCGCTGGTCACCGATGCGATGTCCGCCGCTGGTATGTCGGACGGCCGATACGGCCTCGGGCCCCTGGCGGTCGACGTCATCGACGGTGTCGCGCGCGTCGCCGGCTCGCAGACCATCGCGGGCAGCACCGCGACCATGGATCAGTTGTTCCGGTTCGCCGTAGCCCACTGCGGATTGCCCCTGGAGGGCGCGTTGTTGCTGGCCGTGCGGCAGGCTTCGATCAACCCGGCGCGAGCCCTGGGCCTACCCGCCGGCGGGTTGGCTCGCGGAGCTGATGCCGATCTCGTCGTCCTCGACGCCGAGCTCACTGTGACCGGTGTGTTGCGGCGTGGGTCCTGGGCGGTCGAGCCGTCGGCGCCGTGACGGCGGGTGCACTGCTGGCCCTCCTTGCAGCGCTGAGCTACGGCGTCGGTGATTTCGTCGGCGGATTGGGAGGTCGGCGCGGCAACGCCGCACTCATCGCGATACCGGTGCAGGCGGTCGGCATTGTGGCCGCAGGACTGGCGATACTCGCCGGGATCGGCGGCGCACCGGACACGTCCGTGCTGGTGTGGGGTGCCATCGGCGGGCTCGGCAGCGGGCTGGGCAATGCGGCACTGTTGCGCGGGCTCGCGGGCGGCACCATGAGTGTGGTCGCGCCGTTGTCGGCGATTGTCAGCGCGGCACTTCCGGCCGTGGTCGGTGTGGTCTCGGGTGAGCGACTAGGTGTCTGGGGCTGGACCGGGGTGCTGCTCGCACTACCCGCCGTGGCGTTGACCTCGTGGTCGGGTCCCGTCGCGGGATTTCAACGCAGCGACATCGTCTACGGCGTGCTCGCCGGATGCGGTTTCGGTCTGCTGTTCATCGCGCTCGATCAGGCCGGCACCGACGCGGGTGCATGGCCGCTGCTGCCGGGTCAGGCGGTCGCTCTGGTCTTCGTCAGCCTCGCCGCACTGCCCGCAGTCCGGCGGTTCCGCCGTGAGCGACGGCCACTCGGGGTCGCCACGACCCTGCGCTGGGGGGTGGCGTGCGGTGTGTTCGGATCCACCGCCAATCTGTTGTTCCTGCTGGCCACCGGGGCGGGACAGCTCAGCGTCGTCGCGGTCCTGGCAGGACTCTATCCCGCGGTCACGGTGGCGATGGCTGCCGTGTTCCTCCATGAGCGCATCAAGACGTGGCAGTTTGCCGGTCTGATGACGGCGGCGGTCGCGGTGGTACTGATCGTGACGGGCGCCTAGGCCCGCGTCGGCGGGCCGACGGACGCTCTGGCGCGGGCCGGGCGGTCTCGGCGCAATGCGGACATTAATTTGCCGACGCGTCAACAATTGTGGTCGATTTCCAGACAAATGGCGTTTGTTGTCGCATGGCGGTTGCCATTTGTGGTCCGATATCTCCGAACTCGGTGCTCACTGAAATGGAGCACAAAAAATGCCGGTTTGCTAAATTCTGATCCGGTCCGGGGGTTGGTGGTGGACCTTGAGGAGCAACGTTGGCCAGGTCAAGGCGGAAAATCAGCGGGCGCACCGTGGTGGTCAGCGGCGCGGCGTCGGGAATGGGGCGCAGCCTGGCGCAGCGCCTCTCTGCGCACGGCAGTCCTGTGGCGATCACGGATATCGACGACATCGGGCTGAAGGAGACCGCGTCGAGCCTGTCGGGTCCGGTGTTGTCGCGCGTCCTCGACGTCCGTGACATGCAGGCGCAGCAGGCTTTCGCCGCGCAGGTGCGGGACTGGACGCCGACCGAGCTCGGCGCAGTGTTCAACAACGCCGGTGTCGCACTCACCGCCGCAGTCCTCGGCTCTGATCCAGCAGACGACCAGTGGCTCTGGGACATCAACTTCCACGGCGTGGTGAACGGGACGCGGGCGTTTCTGCCGATTCTCGTCGAGCAGGACGCCGGCGTCATCGTCAACACCTCGAGTGTCTTCGGCCTGGCCGGTGTGCCCAACCAGAGCGCCTACTGCTCGGCCAAGTTCGCGGTGCGGGGTTTCACCGACTCGCTTCGGCAGGAATTGCGGGGGACCGGCGTGACCGCGGTCAACGTGCATCCGGGCGGGGTCAACACCAACATCGTGCGCAACGCACGGATCCGGGACGACGACGGCGCGAAGCGCGACCGGCTGGTCGCGGAGTTCGCGGCTGTCTCGATGACCCAGCCGGCGCGGGCTGCGCAGATCATCCACCGCGGCGTAGCCGGTCCCAATCGCAGGTCGCCCGCGATTACGGCGTGTCCCAAAGCTGGATATCACGCCTGATCAAGCGCTACACCCTCGAAGGCGATACCGCGTTCGAACCCCACTCCCGACGCCCCCACACCAGCCCCCGACGGCTACCCCAGGCCACCATCGACCTGATCATCGAACTACGCCACACCCTGGCCGGCAAAGGACTCGACGCCGGACCCCACACCATCGCCTGGCACCTGCACCACCACCACCAACTGCACGTCGCACCCGCCACCATCAGCCGGCCCTCGACCCCACCAGGGACTACCAACCCACCGGCGCCCCCAAAGGCCCCAAACGGAAAAAACCGCGGACCTAAAGTAGGTCCGCGGCTATTCCGATGTCTTGAGACATCACATGAGTGCCCCCGGCAGGATTCGAACCTGCGACACCGGCTTTAGGAGAGCCTGCAAGCTCGCCTAGTGACGGTCTCGAAAGTGGTTCTGAAGTGGCCATATGGCGCCAATCAGAACCACGCGAAACCATGGCGTGTCGCGGATTCACCGACCAGGCACCGACCACAGATCAGCGTTGACTTCCGGGCTCAGAAACGAGCGAAGCCCCTCGGCTGCAACCAAGGGGCTCCACGGAGGCAACTATGGAAACCACCGTTTGCGCGCGCAGTCGAATCGTACCGCGGGCGCTGAACTACGCCACTGATCCTTCGATCTACGGCGGCGAGAAGTGACGCCGGCGGATCGGTTTCCCGGCGTCGCAGGGGAGCCGGGGGAGGGTGACTCGTTGAGTCGCCTGTTCGCAGGACCCACGGACGAAGATCGTGCACGGATGCGGGCCGACTTGATCGCCCGGGCTGTTCAGGTCCAAGTGGGCGGCTGGGCCCCTTATCGCAGAGTCTGGTCCACCGGGGAGGTCATCGGCGTCGCGGCACTGATGGGGGACCTCGGTGAATTGACGGCGCTCGGTGAGAACTTGCAGTCGGCCTGGGAGCGATGGGCCTTCGACCTCTGGGGTCTGAATGACGGGCAAGCCGATGTCGACAACGACTGTGAGCGCACTCGCGAATGGTTTCTGGACGCGGCCCGCGGGATTGTCGGCAGCGAAGCGTCGTCTGTCGGATCGATGCACGTCGGAGAGTCGTCGGCGCCTGCAGGCGTACGTCCCCGCCGGGCCATGGATTCGCATCGCGAGGGCGGTGACAGATGAGTCCTATGCCTGAAGGTTGGTCCGTCGATGTCGATGGGACCACAGTGGTCATCCGTGTGTCGGGTCGACCGGACGACCTGCACCGGCTGACTGTGCAAGAAGCACGTTGGTTGAGAAATCAGCTGCATTTGGCTTACCTGATCGCGGCCCAGAACGGGGGCGGCGATGAGATGCAATTTGTTGTTGATCGCGTAATGGAGTCGGAAGATTTCGGTCTCGCCGAGCCTCGTAACAGTTCCGACCTGCGTAGCGCGGAATCGATCACGCTGCGCTTCGTGGGCGACCGCGAGGATCTTGTGCTGTCACCGCAGGAAGCCATTGCAACGGGGCTGGCTCTTCTACGTGCCGGCAATTTCGACGGACTCGTTGTGCGCGAACGCCGACTTTGGGTCGAACTTCCTGGAGATGCCGCTGAAGTCGTGACTCATGACTAACGAAATCTGGCTGGACGAGGATGGCGGCGCGGCGGACCGGAGCGCTTGCGCGGAGGTCCAGAGCGTCGGCGGCGCGAGCGCAGCGAGCGCTCTTGGTAGTACTCAGAGTTACTGCTTCACAACCGGTCTGGATGCGGGCGTCGTCGCGTCTGCAGAGAGGCGCCGAGACCGA
>CAMFLL010000393.1 GCA_945957405.1 uncultured Mycolicibacterium sp.
TGTCTGGTAACGACGATGCGCGCGAGGCACGAGCGTGAGGAGGAGTTGCGACGTGGGTCCCGCATGGCAATCTAGGTTCACGGAGCCGACGGCATGAGGCCGAATACCGCCGAAAATTGCGCCGGATAACGGTTCGGCAGTGGCGTGTGCGCCTGCGCGTGTCCGGCGGCATCGATCCGTTTGCGCGCGATAACCTCACGGAATGAATGTTCCCCGTCGCTGCTGCCGGCCCGGGTGCCCCCACTATGCGGTGGCGACGCTGACGTTCGTGTATTCGGATTCGACCGCCGTGGTGGGCCCGCTGGCCACCGTCCGCGAGCCGCACTCCTGGGATCTCTGCGTTTCTCATGCCGGCCGGATCACCGCACCGCGTGGCTGGGAGTTGGTACGACACGCCGGCCCGCTGCCGACACATCCGGACGAGGACGACTTGGTGGCCCTTGCCGATGCCGTGCGAGAAGGCCGCGACGGCATTCCCACCGCGATCCCGGTCAACGGCTTCTCCGATCCCGGACCGCACCATCCGGGTGGGCATTCTGGTGGTGCGAGCGGGTTGCTGGCCCCGTCGACACCCCGCCCCGGCGGCCCGGGACGGCGCCGCGGTCACCTGCGGGTGCTGCCCGACCCCGACAACTAGTGCCCCAGGCACAGGCAAACTGCTCGACGCCTCAAGGCGGCACCGCGAACCGCTAGGCTGGCTGGGAAACGTCTAGTCCGTCAGGAGTTGTCGATGTCGCGTTCCGCCGGATATGCCGCCGATGCGGTTGACCGTGTGATCAAGGCATACGACGTGCGCGGTCTGGTCGGTGAGCAGCTCGATGAAGCGTTCGTCGGCGCCGTCGGCGGCGCCTTCGCGCGATTGGTTCGTGCCGACAGTGGCAAGGTCGTCATCGGCCACGACATGCGCGCGAGTTCGCCTGCCCTGGCCGGTGCGTTCGCCGACGGGGTCACCGCGCAGGGCGTCGACGTCATCAGGATCGGTCTCGCCTCCACCGATCAGCTCTACTTTGCCGCGGGGTTTCTCGACTGCCCTGGTGCGATGTTCACCGCGAGCCACAATCCGGCGGCCTACAACGGCATCAAACTGTGCCGCGCCGGAGCTAAACCGGTCGGACGTGACACCGGGTTGGTCACCATCCGCGACGACATGGTGGCGGGTGTCCCTGCCTTCGACGGCCCGGCCGGCAAGATCAGCGATCGCGACGTGCTCGCCGACTACAGCAGTTTCCTGCGGTCGTTGGTCGACGTGTCGGCGCTGCGGCCACTGCGCGTGGCGGTCGACGCGGGAAACGGTATGGCGGGACACACCGCCCCGGCCGTTCTCGGGGCCATCGATTCGCTGACCGTGTTGCCGCTGTTCTTCGAACTCGACGGCACCTTCCCCAACCACGAGGCAAACCCGCTCGACCCGGCGAACCTGGTGGATCTGCAGAAGTTCGTGCTCGACACCGGCGCCGACATCGGGCTGGCCTTCGACGGTGACGCCGACCGCTGTTTCGTGGTCGACGAGCGGGGGCGTCCGGTGTCGCCGTCGGCGGTGACGGCGCTGGTGGCCTCCCGTGAGCTCGGCCGCGAGATCGGCGCGACGGTGATCCACAACCTGATCACCTCGCGAGCCGTTCCTGAGCTGGTGGTGGAGCGGGGCGGAACCCCGGTCCGCTCGCGGGTGGGGCATTCCTACATCAAGGCGCTGATGGCCGACACCGGAGCCATCTTCGGCGGCGAACATTCGGCCCACTATTACTTCCGCGACTTCTGGGGTGCGGACTCCGGCATGCTGGCCGCGCTGCATGTGCTTGCCGCCCTTGGTGGTTCGTCACGCCCGCTGTCCGATCTCACCGCGGATTACCAGCGCTACGAGGCCTCGGGTGAGATCAACTTCACGGTGCACGACGCGCCCGCATGCGTCGAAGACGTCCTCAAGGCGTTCGGCACCCGGATCCAGTCGATGGACCATCTCGACGGTGTCACCGTCGACCTCGGCGAGGGCACCTGGTTCAACTTGCGCACCTCCAACACCGAACCCTTGCTGAGGCTCAATGTGGAGGCCCGGACCGCCGACGAGGTGGCGGGAATTGTCCAGCAGGTCTCCGACACCATCGAGGCCCAGGCGGCGCCGTGAGCGCGACCCGAGCCACCGTCGACCTCGACGACACCGAGGGGTTGATCGCCGCCGACCGCGACGGCCTGCTCCGCTCGGCGTCGATGGCCGGGGCGCAGGTGCGCGCCACCGCGTCCGCCGTCGACGAAGGCGCATTGGACGCCGTCGCCGGTGGCGGTCGCCCGCGCTCGGTGATCTGGGTGGCCGGCCGCGGTACCGCGGAGTCCGCAGGGGTGATCCTGGCCGCAACGCTCGGACCGTCGGCCGCCGAGCCGATCGTCGTCACCGCCGAGGTGCCGCCATGGATCGGTCCACTGGACGTCATCGTCGTCGCCGGTGACGATCCCGTCGACCCGGCTCTGGTCGCGGCGGCCGCCACCGCGGTGCGTCGTGGCGCCCGCGTCGTCGTGGCAGCGCCCTTCGAGGGGCCGTTGCGCGACGCCAGTGCCGGTCGGGCCGCGGTGTTGGCGCCGAGGCTGTGGATCCCCGACGAATTCGGTCTGTGCCGCTACCTGGCGGTCGGGTTGGCGACCATGCATGCCGTCGACGTCGCGCTGCCGTCCGATCTGACCGCCCTGGCCGACGAGCTCGACGCCGAGGCGCTGCGCAACAGTGCCGGTCGCGAGCTGTTCACCAATGCCGCCAAGTCGGTGGCCGACCGGATCACCGGACGCGCGGTGACGCTCACCGGGGACTGCGCCGCCACCCTGGCGCTGGCCCGGCACGGTGCCTCGGCCTTCCTGAGGCTCGCAGGCTGCACCTTGGCAGCGGCCGGACTGGCCGACGCCATGACAGCGTTGCGCGTGGCAGCCGAGGTCGGGTCCGGTGGCCTGGCCGTGGACCCGCTTTTCCACGACGAGGAGATCGACGGCCCGCTGCCGGAGCGGATGCGCGTCTTCGCGCTCACCCTGGCCTCCGAGCGCCCGGTGGTCGCCGCCCGGATCGCGGGACTGGCCGATATCGACGTGATCGGCGCCCAGGATGTACCCGATACGTTGGAAGAGGCATCGGCGGCGCCGGGTGCGGCATCGCCACTGCGGACCGGCCGACCCGAACAGCAATTGGCCATCCTCGCCGTCCGACTCGAGATGGCGGCGGTGTATTTGCGATTGATGCGGGGATAAACACTGGGGGGATCGATGAGGACAGGCACCAGAGGTCGACACAAAAGGATCTGAGTCGTGGAGCTGCTACGAGGGGCGATACGCAGGTACGCCTGGGGGTCGAGGACGGCGATCGCCGAGTTCACCGGGCGGCCGGTACCCACTGCCCATCCGGAGGCTGAGTTGTGGTTGGGCGCGCACCCGGCTGACCCGGCGACCGTCGAGACAGCGCACGGCGATCAGACGTTGCTCGACGTGGTGCGTGCCGACCCCGAAGGTCAACTGGGGGCCGTGGTACGCGGCCGGTTCGGCGACACCCTGCCGTTTCTGGTCAAGGTGCTGGCCGCCGACGAGCCGCTGTCGCTGCAAGCCCACCCCAGTGCCGAGCAGGCCGTCGAGGGATACGCGCGGGAAGACCGGATGGGCGTGCCCCTGAATTCGCCTGTGCGCAACTACCGCGATCGCAGCCACAAACCGGAGCTGCTGGTGGCGCTGGGCCCCTTCGAAGCGCTGGCGGGCTTCCGGTCTGTTCCGCGCACCGTCGAACTGCTTCGTGCGCTGTCTGTTTCAGACTTGGACCCGTTCGTCGCGCTGCTGTCGCACGACTCGGTGCAGGCCGACGCCGATGGCCTTCGTGCCCTGTTCACGACCTGGATCACGGCACCGCAGCCCGATCTGGATGTGCTGGTGCCCGCCGTGCTCGACGGCGCGATCAACTACATCCGCTCCGATGGCGGTGAGTTCGTGGCCGAGGCCAAGACGGTGCTGGAACTGGGGGAGCGTTATCCGGGGGACGCCGGTGTGCTCGCTGCGCTGCTGCTCAACCTGGTCCACCTGCAGCCCGGCGAGGCCATCTACCTGCCGGCGGGCAACCTGCATGCCTACGTCCGCGGCGTCGGTGTCGAGGTGATGGCGAACTCCGACAATGTGCTCCGCGGTGGGCTGACGCCGAAACACGTTGACGTGCCCGAACTTCTGCGGGTGCTGAACTTCACCCCGGCCCTCGACGACGACCTGCATCCGCTGATCGAGCAGGATGGTTTCGAGCAGGTGTATGTCACCCCGGCCGCGGAATTCTCGGTGTCGGTGCTTCGCCTGGACGGCGACAACCTCGGCCACGAAGTCGATGCACCGTGCCGGCACGACGGACCGCAGATCCTGGTCTGCTCCGAAGGTGCGGTGACAGTGAAAGCGAAGGCCAACCAACTGCACCTCGAGCGGGGTTCGGCCGCCTGGGTCGCCGCTGACGACGGTCCGATCCGGTTGGTGGCCGATCAGCCGGCGACACTGTTCCGCGCCACGGTGGGGGTCTAGGCCGGCTGGCGACTGCGCCGGGCGGAGGCGTCCCTGCGTTCCCGGCGCCACAGGCCCATGTTGTGCCGGACAGTGCGGCCGACCAATTTCACCGACGGGACCATATAGAGGCTGTCGAGCAGGCTGAACCGACGTAGAAACCATTCCGCCAGAACAGGATCCGTCTCGGCTGCGCCCAGGAACTGGTCGAACAGGTGGCCGACCGGTGAGTACCACCAGGGCTGCGGGCCCGGGGCGCGGTGCAGCACGAGGTCGCCGATCGCGTTCATGGTCCACACCGGGTATGTCGTCTTTGCGGTTGCCTTGGCCAGTCGGGACGTCAGGTCATGATCGCCGGATTGCAGTGCCGCGCGCAGGTTTCCGGCCTGAATGGACGTCATTGTCATGCCTTGCCCGAAGGTGGGGTTGAAGCTGGCGACGGCGTCGCCGAACGGAACGATGCCGGCCGGGAAGCTCTCCAACTTGTCGTAACGGCGCCACTTGCTGGCCGGATATTTGTGAAAGGCGATCTCGCCCAGTGGATCGCCGGCCCGCATCGCTGCGCTGACGTGTCCGGGCAGGATCTCGTCGGCCAGCGCGCACATACCGGCGAAGTCGTGCGGCGGTGGCACCCTGGCCACGCCGAACGTCGTGATGGTCCAGACACCGTCCTCGTAGAACAGCATGCCGAGGCCCAGCGGCTGTTCGCGGGACGCCCCGGCGACGATCACCTTCTCCTGGATCAACCCGTCGGGAATCCGGACCTGCTGTGAGGCGTATGCGATGCCGACATCCACCGAATCCTCTTGGGGCCGTGGGAATCCCCACTGCTGCAACCATGCGGGCAGGCGCGCTGCGCGGCCCGTGGCGTCGACCACCAGATCGGCGCCGACTGCACCACCGTCCTCGAGCAGCACACCGGTCACCCGGCACATCGTCGGGTCATAGTGCGGCTCGGTGACCCCGATCTGCTGTATCTCGACATCCGGCAGCGCGGTCACCATCTTGCGGATCTGCCATTCCAGGTGCGGTCGGCTCGGCACGTACGCCGTGAACTCGTCGCGCAGGGTGTGACCGGTGCCCAGTACGTGGCCGGCGGCCCCGAAATGAATGCAATCGGGCCGGTTCTCCAGGATCGGCACGCCGGCCGCGACCATGTCGTCGAGCAGTCCGGGAAACAGTCTTTCGAGTTCCTGGGCGCCCCGCGCCATCAGCAGATGTACATGCCTGCCCTGAGGGACTGCGGTGCGGTTCGCCGGCAGCTCGGGCAGGTCATCGCGCTCGTAAACACTGACGTGGTCGTAGAAATCGGCGAGCACCCGGGCAGCGCAGAGCCCGGCAATGCTGCCGCCGATCACGACAGCGTGTTTCCCCCTGGGTTTCTGAGTCCGCCCCATTGAAACCCACCGTACTGGGTACATTGCACCGACCGGACAAACGAACAGAACTACGAGGTGACGAAACCATGACGGGGCGCCTGCGGACGAAATCGGTGGAACAGTCGATCGCAGACACCGACGAACCAGACACCCGCCTCCGCAAGGACCTGAGCTGGTGGGACCTCACTGTGTTCGGCGTCTCGGTGGTCATCGGCGCCGGCATCTTCACCATCACCGCATCGACGGCCGGCCGGTTGACCGGCCCCGCGATCTCGATCTCGTTCATCATCGCCGCGATCGCGTGTGCGCTGGCCGCCCTGTGCTACGCCGAGTTCGCATCGACGGTGCCCGTCGCGGGCAGCGCCTACACCTTCTCGTATGCGACGTTCGGGGAATTCGTCGCCTGGATCATCGGCTGGGACCTGATCCTCGAGTTCGCGGTGGCCGCGGCGGTGGTGGCGAAGGGTTGGTCGACGTACCTGGGCACAGTGTTCGGATTCGGCAGCGGCACAGTCGATGTCGGCTCGTTCACCATCGACTGGGGCGCTCTGCTGATCATCGCCGTCGTCACCTCGTTGTTGGCGTTCGGTACCAAGTTGTCGGCTGAGGTCAGCCTGGTCATCACCGTCATCAAAGTGGTGGTGGTGCTGCTGGTGGTCATCGTCGGCGCGTTCTTCATCGAGGCCGCCAACTACACGCCGTTCATGCCGCCCGCCGAATCCGGTGGCGCATCCAGTGGCGCCGAGCAGTCCCTGTTCTCGCTCATCACCGGCGCCGAGGGGAGTCACTAC
>CAMFLL010000394.1 GCA_945957405.1 uncultured Mycolicibacterium sp.
CCACCACCACCACCCACCCCAACAACACCACCCACCCACACACAAACACACCACACACACACACCCACCCCCCCCCCACCACCCCGCCCCCCCACACCCCCAACACCCCCCACAACCCCAACCCGCCCCCCGACGCCAGAGCCAACGACGTGAACTTCAGCTCCAACTGCTTCGAGTTCTTCGCCGGCCTCGGCGATTCGCTGCCCGGGGAGATCATCGACCAGGGGCCGGTTGAGACCCGTGTCCTCTACGAGCCCTACGGCGTGGTGGCATGCATCCTGCCGTTCAACTGGCCGCCGATCCACTTCGCCAAGAAGGGTGCGCCCGCGCTCATCACCGGCAACACCGTCGTCATCAAGCCGGGCGAACAGGCGCCGCTGACCGTGCTGCGACTCGTCGAGATCGCCAACGAGGTGCTGCCGCCGGGGGTGCTCAATGCGGTTCCAGGCATCGCCGCGGGTCCAGCGCTCGCCGGCCATCCGCACGTGGAGCGGATCAGCTTCACGGGTGCCACCAACACCGGCCGGCGCGTGCTCGAGAGCGCCGCGAAGAACGTCACCTACGCCACCATGGAACTTGGCGGAAAGAACAGTCTCACAGTCCTTCCGGATGCCGACCTCGATGAGGCGGTGACGATCGCCATCGAAGGGATGTTCTACAACCAAGGTGAGGCGTGCACCTCGACAGCGCGAATCCTGTTGCACGACAGCGTTTACGACGAGTTCCTCGAGCGGTTCACCGCCGCGGCGCTCGACCTCGTCGTCGGCGATGGTCTCGATCCCCGCACCGATATCGGGCCGATGGTGGACGCCGTACAACGCGACCGGGTGCTGGGCTACGTGCAGACTGCAGTCGACGAGGGAGCGCGGATAGCCGCCCAGGGCGCGGTGCCCACCGAACCGGCCTACGCCCAGGGATACTGGGTGCCGCCGACAGTGCTCGTCGACGTGACACCCGATTCCACCGTTGGGCAGGAGGAGATCTTCGGGCCCGTCGCACTCATCATGAGGTACTCCACCGTCGACGAGGCCATCGAGATCGCCAACGGAACCGCCTACGGGCTGACGGCGGCGATCTGTACCCGAGACGAAGCGTATGCCTGGAGAATCGCACCGAGGTTCGAGGCCGGCATGATCTTCGTCAACAATTACATGCGGAGATCATTCCTCGGATCGCCGTTCGGCGGAGTGAAGGGAAGCGGTTTCGGCCGAGAGAACGCCGTGGAGACACTGCATGAGTTCGTGCGCTCGAAGGCGGTCCGCTTCCGTTCGGGTCGCGGCGATATCCCGGTCTGGCCCCCGCATCGCTGACGTCGCGGGCCGCGCCGACCGGCCAGCTCAGGTCAGTGCAGTGGCGCACACGAACTCGTCGAGCCGGCCGACGACCCGGTCGAGTTCGTTGTCCGGCAGGAAGCGACCGCGCAACGTCACCAGCGTTGCGAGTGAGGCCCGGTCGACCTTTCCGTCGGGCACCAGACCGCGTGCAGGGTCCTTGAGTAGCAGCGCGTGTTCGGTTGCGGCGGTGTCGGATAGCCCGAGGAGGCGGACGGCTGCCTCGTGCACCTCGCTCTCGAGCGCACCGGCCGTGACGGCTGCGGCGGTGGCGGTCAGGACCGCGGCGAGGCGGTCGACCGCGCTGTCGTCGCCGCGGCCGCGCATGCGCACGACAACGGTACCCAGGTAGGGGCCGAGACGCGTGACATCCGCGAGCAGCACACACCCGTGCGCGCGAGCCGCCAACTCGTTGCCGGCGTTGAGCACCGTGACGTCGCAGCCGCCGTCACGCAGCGCCGCCGCGCGAGTCGGCGTCGAACCGATGGCGAGTACATCGAGGGACGAATGCGACAGTCCTAGATCCTCGAGGAGCGCGTAGGCGACGAAGGCGAAGCCCGATGTCGGAACGTCCACGGCGAGCCGGCCTCCGCGCAGCTCGGCTGGGTCGACGATCCCTGGACGCGCTCCCAGACACAGCCCCAGGCCGCGGTCCACACCTGACACGATCTCGATGTCCAGGAGTTCTTTCAACGGGTTCTTCGACAGGAACCGGTAGGCCAGCGCGTTATCCGGACTGGTGAACACAGCGTCATAGGCGCCGTCGCGGAGAGAGGTGAACTGCGCCGGAGACGACGGCACCGCGACATCGTCCACCAGCAAGTCGGCAGCTGCCAATCGACCGGTACTTCGTGCGACGTCGAGTAACACCGACGGCGAGAACACTCCCAGTGTCAACGTATCCATGAGCGACGTCTGCCTCCAATGCAATCGATTGTGAAGAGTCGGAAGCCAGCTCCGACCGGCCGTGCCGATGCGTCCCCCGATGGCCGATGGGTGAGGGCGCGATCGGAAGCGGGCTAAGTCGTGGGCGGTCCGGTCGAGCCGCGCACCACAAGCCCGACCGGCAGCGTCAGTGTCACGCCCTCTTGGGCACCCGCTTCGATGCCACGCAGCAGGAGCCTCGCCGCTTCTGCACCGAGTTCGCGCAGAGGTACGTGGACCGTAGTCAGCGGCGGCCAGAAGTCCTCGGCGAACGGCATGTCGTTGAAACCGACCACTGATACATCCCGCGGACAATGCACCCCCTGGTCGCGCAATCGTCGGATCAGCCCGAGTGCAAGCAGGTCGTTACCAGCCACCAACCCGGTGGGCCTCGAGGCGAGTTTCAGGAGGTCATCGGCCGCGTGCAGCCCGGCGTCGATGCTCAGCGACTCCGCGTAGACGGTGTGGTGCTCGACTCCCGCTCTCGTGGCGGCTGCCGCGAACGCCTCGGCTCGGGTACGGGTGGTGGAGAAGTTCGACGGCCCGGCGACGTGCACGATGCGCCGATGACCGAGTGCGACGAGATGGCTGACGGCCATCTGTGTGCCTGCCGCGTTGTCCCCCGTCACCAGTGGGAAGCGGCCGGTCGTAGCACCACGGTTGACCAGGACCACCGGAACGTCGGCCGCCTCGGCGGTCTCGAGTAGGTGCAGGTCGTCGAGGCGACTGGTGGCCAGAATGAAGCCGTCCAGATGGCCCTGCAGCAGTGACGTGAACGCCGAGGTCTCGACGTCGTCATGTCCGTCGGTGTTGGTGATCAGCACCGTGTAGCCCTCGGCTTGAAGGACGTGCGCCGCCCCGCGGACGATCGGTGGGAACACCGGGTTGGTGAGGTCGGGAATGAGGACGCCGATACTCATCGACTTGCTGGTGCGAAGGCCCCGAGCCATGGGATTGGGGACGTAGCCCAGTTGCCTGGCCGCTCGTTTTACCCGCTTCAACGTCTCGGCGTTGACCTGATCGCTGGTCCGGGAGTTCAGGGCGCGCGACACCGTGGCCTTGTGAACCTCGGCGAGGCGGGCCACGTCGCCGATGGTCACCCGTCGTGGCATGCGTCTCGATCCTTGGCCGGGGTACTCGTCTCGGATTCCATCGCACAGATTACCGTCGCCGGATCCGCGGTCACGGGTGCGCTGTCGGTGCGCCGTCGGCGCGCGCGCCCTCACCCTCCACGAAGCGCGGATCGGTTGCCCGAGACGGAGTCGGATGCCTGCGGTGCCACGGCACCGCCGCCACCAGCAGAGCACCCAGCACTGCGGCGATCGCGAACACCACGAAGTTGGCCGTGACCCCCAGCGACGACCCCAGGATCGCGCCGCCGATCAGCGGTCCGCACATCGCCCCCGTACGACCGACGCCGAGCGTCACCGCAAGAGCACCGGCGCGCACCTCTGGCGCGTAGTACTGCGTGATCATGGAACTGACCAGCGTCTGGGTGCCCGTTGAGCCGAGCCCGGCCATGGCGACGAAAACGTACGTCAACGCGATCGGTGGCGCCGTCGACAGACCGACGACCGCGATCATCGCGCACCCGAAGGCCACAATTGCGACCGGCTTGGTCCCGAACCGGTCGCTGGCCGCACCGATCAGCAGTAGTCCGATGATCGCCCCCGCGTTCAGCACCATGAGGAACGAGAGCGCCGATCCGAGGCTGAAGCCCGACTGGCGCATGATCTGAGGAAGCCACGTGTTGAGTCCGTAGACCAGCAGTAGCCCCATGAACGAGGCGAGCCAGAAAGCCAGCGTGGCACGGGTGTTGGCAGTGCTGAACAGTGCTTTCAAAGGGACCCGTTCGCGCGCGGGGGCAGCGGACACGTCGGGCACCGGCAGTCCGTAGCGTGTCGCGACAATTCGGGCCTCCTCAGCGCGGCCGGACGCTGCCAGGAACGTGGGCGACTCGGGCAGCAGCCACCACACCAGGGGCAACACCGTCACCAGTGGCAGGATGCCGATCCAGAGCATGGGTCGCCAGCCGAGATGCGGGATGACCGCCATGCCGACAAGCGCAGCCATCACCCCACCGGCCGAGAACCCGGTGAACATCGCGACCAGTGTGATGTCACGGCGGTGCGGACGAGCGAACTCGACGGTGAGTGCCATCGCCGTGGGCATGAGACCGCCTAGACCGAAGCCGGCAAGGAAACGCGCCGCGCCGAACAGCGCCGGCGTCGTGGCCATCGCTGCGACACCCATCATCGTGGAGAACACGATCACGCAGATGAGAAAGGTGCGCCGTCGGCCGATCACGTCGGTGATCCCGCCCACCGCGAGCGAGCCGACCAGCATGCCGAACAGCGCCCAACTGCCGATCGCGCCCGCCTCCACCGGAGTCAGGTTCCACGCCGGGTCGGCCAGCAAGGACGGGACCACCGTTCCGTACACGGTCAGGTCGTAGCCGTCGAAGAGGATCGTCAGCCAGCACAGCGCGACGACGATGGCGCGCGACGACCGATATCTAGAGAAGGTATTCATTTACACTCCTTGTGCAATCGATTGCATACGAGGTGCGGGTCTACGAAGGCTGATCTCGCGCGCGGCGTCGGTCAGGCCAGCAGTCCCGCGCGACGCCCCAACTCCCGCGCTGCGGTTCCGGTCCGCTTGAGGAGATCGGTGACGTGAAGTTGGTCCGCTCGCACGAAATCGCCATCCAGCAAGAGGAATTCGCCGTCGACCATCACGTGTTTGGCGTCGCTCGAACGCACTGCATGCACGAGCGTGCTCAGGGGGTTGCGCACGACGGCGGTGTGCAGGGTGTTGAGGTTGAACATTGCGATGTCGGCGCGCAGGCCCGGAGCCAGCGTGCCAAATACGTCGCCGGCGCCCAGGGCGTCGGCTCCGAAGGACGTCCCCATCGCGACGAGAGTCTCGACCGCCACACTGGACGGCGTCCAGTGCACCTGATTCTGCAGCAGCCGGGTCCATTTGAGCTGTTCGAGCATGTCGTTCGTGTAATCGACCATCGGCCCGTCGGTGCCAAGCGCCACCCGGATGCCGTTTTCGAGCATCGCGGTAACGGGAGTGACTCCACCGCCACGGGCGGCCTCGGAGCTCGGCGTGTGCGAGACGGTCGCGCCCGATTCCGCAATGAGTTTCAGATCGCGCTCGCGGGTGTGAATGGTGTGTGCCAGGATCCAACGCCGGTCCAGAATGCCGAGTCCATAAAGGAACTCGATGTCGGTGCGGCCACGTTCCAAGACGAACTTCAGGTAACCGTCGTCGCGCGACATGGACCCGCCGGCGATGTGCGCAGTGATGAAGGTGTCCAGCTCATTGGCGAGAGCGTGGCCCCCGATGAGCATCTCCTCGGTGGACTGGCCCGCGGCGACCCAGTGGGACGTCGCCTCGAGAACGAGCCCGACTTTGATGCGACCGTCTGCGGCGCCGTTCCAGCGGGCGTAACACGCTCTGGCACTTTCGAAGTCGTCGTCGACGTCACCGGGGCGGACGGCCTTGGCGAAGTACTGCCGCATGCCGCTGGTGACGACCGGCGACAGGATCGCCTCTTCACTGATCTCGTCGGTCTCTGCGACGAGGTGGTTGAGGCAGGTAGTCGTTCCGCCCCGGATCATGTCCAGCGCCGCCACCTCGCTGGCGATTCGGAAATCGTCCGGCGTCAGCGCCGCCTTCAGCGGGAAGAGGCACTCCCGAATCCATGCCTCCAGATACCTGTTGTCGCCGAGGCCTTTCCCCAGCAGATACCAGTCGTGTTGGTGGGTGTTGACCAGACCAGGCATCACAAGACAGTCCGACACGTCCACTGTCCGGTCGACCGGCGTGCCGGCGAACGCTCCAGTTTCGCCGATGGCGGCAATTGCAGTGTCCTCAACCAGAACGTCGCCGCCGGCAAGCAGGTGCGGCATTGATGGTGCAACGACCAGTCCGCCGGATAAGAGCGTTTTCATCAACCATCCTCCGGTTGCAATCGGTTGTAGTGATGCTGACGAGCTGCATGAACACCATATGAGCTGTGATATCCGTTACGCAAGCGTAGATCGGAATCATTCTGAAACGATCTGTTCGATTTTATGGCTGATTATTGTGCCTGATCATGTCATATACAATCGATTGCAGTGCTTATGTGAATCGTGATTCTTGCCGACCTCCCCCTGATCCGCCCGTCGACGCCGCGGCGGTACGGGTACTGACCGCGAGCGGCCGAAGTCGAAGACACCATCGACGAAATCACGGCGGTGGCAAAACAATGTCGACGCCGCCGCGGACGTCAGCGTCGGCGCTGACCTGCTTCGCGCAAGGCTCGAAGCGATGCGACGACGGTGACTTACCCCTGGGCCCTGCCTTGGATCGGCCGGGCGATCGCGGCCGGTGCCGCACGCAGAGCTAC
>CAMFLL010000395.1 GCA_945957405.1 uncultured Mycolicibacterium sp.
CGAAACCACGCATCACCAGGCCGGATTCCGTCAGGTTCGTATTCTCCGACGGCAACCCGACCTCGGCCGGGCGGTGCCCGAACAGGGTCAGCACGGCGCGGCGCGTCACCGGTTCAGCCCCGACACGCGCTGCGACCAGGTTGGTCGTCCCGATTGACAACCCGAACGGGTCGGTCACTACGTACACCTTGCGTCGACGACAGGGCAGCGGCAGTGCAACACCCTAATCGCATCGAGGGCTCAGATGGTCACCCGACACCCATTGTGGCGGTACCTATGTGCCAGCTATGCATGCGGTACGTCGTCAGACGACGGTGAGCGGCAGCGATGTGCGGGACTCGAACACGAAGTTCGCCCCGCCGCTGAACTTCACCACTTCGACCTCCGAGCGTTCCCTGGTTGCGGTGTCGGTGGTGGTGAATTCGGCGGTCCAGTCGGTGTCGGTGCCGTCGACATGCACTTCGACGTAGGGGTCGACCGCGGTGGCGACCGCCTGCAGCGGTTGCACCGAACCCGGATGGCACAACGAGATCCACCCACCATCGTCATGTGCCGCGGCCCGGCGGACATGCAACCGGCCGTCGGCGAATTCGGCGTCGACGTAACCGGCCGGGTTCAGCATCGGATGCAACTCGAGCGTGCGCAGGACACCCTGCGGCCCCCCGGAGATACCGAGCGCCTTGGCAATTCGCTCACCGGCCAGACCCGCCAGCCCGATCAGCTGTTTGGTACAGATATCGCGGGCCTGGGAATCATCGGTGGCTCTGGCTTGGACCGCGAGGACGAATGACAGGTTGAGCAACTGCATCTGAAGACACACTTCGTCGGCCATGCGCACCAGAGCCGACTTGGAGAACGCAGCGAAATCGAAGTCGCTCACCAGTGGGCCGGAGTAGTCGGACTGCCCCTCGTCGGCGTCGTCGATGGGTGCCAGTTCCCAACTCGCAGCCCGCGTTTGCTCGATGACGGCGAGCGGCGGCAAGCCGCGCACCTCGGGGTGGGTTTCGTCGATGACGACCGTCCACGCGCAATGCGGTTGCCGGTCGCTGGGCACCCGCGGCGGCCGATGGATGGGCCGGATCTGCGCCCTGGCATTGGTGGCCACCGCGGTCGCGTCGAAGGTGGGGTCCTCGATGTCATGACACATGCCGCGGACATAGTCCTCGCCCATGGGTTCGACGTCGAGCAGGGCGCCGCAATGCTCGAGGTAGAACTCGCCGTGCCAACGATCGTGGACGATGTAGCGGAAGTCCATGAACTGCGGCGGCGCCCCGATATCGAGCTGGAGACCCTTGAAGATCGTGGGGATGTCATTGCCTTCATACTGCAGCGCCCGTTGCATCCGCCTGGTGTAGATGGGGCTGGCACCGGCCCACTCTTCGATGGCGATCTGCAGCATCTCTTCCCGGCCGAAACTGCTGATACACCAAGCCATCCCGGACCGGTCGATCATCTGGCCGATCAGCAGCAGCTCCGGAACCAGAGTGGCGAGTTCGGCGCGCGACAGTGACGCGTAGCGACTGTGGGCTGGGGTCACACTTCACAACATAGAGTCGGCAATGTTATAAAGTCAACAATGACAACGGCCCCCTCGGCGCCCACCCGGCGCACCACAGCGCCGCGTAAACGTGGCGACGACACCCGCGCCAAGATCATCGACGAGACTGTGCGCTGCGTCGTCGAAGAGGGTTATCCCGCCGCCACGGCCAAGCATGTCGCCGACCGCGCGGGCGTGACCTGGGGCGTCATCCAGTACCACTTCGGCGATCGCAACGGTCTGCTGATGGCCGTCGTCGACGAGGGCGTCGCCAGGTTGATGGAGAGCCTGTCCACCGCCGACGTCGGCAACAAGACCATGGCGCAGCGCATCGAAACCGTCGTCGACATCGCGTGGGACTGTTACAGCAGCCCCACCTCGATGGCGGCCTTCGAGATCTTGCGCGCCACACGCGGCAGCCTGGGCGACTTGTCACGCCGGCATCTACTTGACATGAACGACGCGATCAACGGGTTGGGCCGGCTGATCTCCGACAATCCGGCCGATCACGAAGTGGTGGAGGTGATCTGGGCCTCGCTGCGCGGCATGGTGCTCGTCGAGATGATCATGGGCGAACGCATCGAGTGGCAGCGCGAACGGCAGACGCTGGTTGCGATGGCTACCCATTACCTCCAGGTGCCAGTCGATCAGCGACCGAAACCACCCGCCGCGCCAGGTGATCGAGCGCGGCCGAGGTCGCATCGCTGAGTTCGGCCTTGTTGTCGGGCCCTGTCACGTGGCTGACGCCGTACGGGTTGCCGTCGGCGAATTTCACCCCGTCGGTGTAGCCGGGCGGAACGATGATCCCGCCGAAATGCATGAGCGAGATGTAGAGCGCCAGCAGCGTGGTCTCCTGCCCACCGTGCTCGGTCTGCGACGAGGTGAACGCCGCATACACCCGGTCGGCCAGCTGACCCTGGGCCCACAGACCACCCAGTGAGTCGATGAAAGTGCGGAACTGCGAAGTCGGAGAACCGAATCGGGTCGGAGTGCCGAAGATGACGGCGTCCGCCCAGACGATATCGTCGCCCGACGCGACAGGTTGATCCTTGGTGGCTTCGTAGTTGGCAGTCCACGCGGGATTCTGCGCGAACGATTCGGGATCACGCGTCTCGGCGATGTGGCGCAACCGGACTTCTGCGCCCGAGCCTTCGGCGGCCGCAGCGACTCGGTGCGCCATCCGGGTGCCGTGGCCGGTGGCCGAGTAGTAGATGACCGACAGTTTCGTCATGACTTCGCCTCCTTGGAAGTGGGAAAGAGCTTGCTCATCAATACGTTTCCGACGATGCCGACCACGATCATCCCGATCCCCACCGCGTCGGGCAGCGCATCGGTGACCCAGCCGAAGATGCCGGCGATCATCACGAACATCGGCACCCAACCGAAGAGAGTGGCGACCGACGGCGCAGGTTCGTGTTCACCGCGAGCGGCGGCATCCTTGGCGCCGGCGTAGTCGGGATAGAACTCGGTGAAGGAGATCGCGAAGAAGATGGCTGCCAGTTGCAACACCCAGCCGGTCCAGAAGTTGTTCGCGTCGTGGAGCACAGTGATCCCGATGAATCCGACCGTGGCCGCGAATACGAACACCGCCGCCCACACCGCTGAGATCACATAGTTGACTTTGAGGAACAACGGTGAATCCCAATATTCTTCGGGCGCCTGTTCCTTGGCATAGGGCAAGGTGAAAGGCTTCCGCACCACAATGGTCGCGATGACGAACACCGCAAGCGCGATGTTGGTGAGCTCCCCTGCCCACAACTCCATCCAACTGATGGCCCCGTCGGAGGCAAACAGCCCCACGATGGCCAGTGCGACGAAGAAGGTCGCACCGAAAATCTCCAGCGCGTGGATCGCGATTCCGCGCCGATGCCCGAGCCACATCGTCAGCAGGGCCAGTCCCAATGCGCAGCAGACGGCTTCCTCGAAACGCCCCGGCGATGTGAGCACCGACATCAGGACCCACGGCGCTATTCCCGACAACGGCGACTTGAGGTAGCCGTCGACCAGCTTCGTCATACCCCAGAACTGTATTGGTGCGCCCGTCAGAATTCAGCAAGGTCAGGCAGGAACAGTGTGTGTCCCGGCGGTGGCGGCGAATCGACGGACATGTGGTTGGCGGCGGCGATCAGACGATCCAGGGTCGGGTCGCCGTACCAGCACTGGCTGAGCTGAGTCCACGTCTCGTCGGGCTCCACTATGTGTCTGCGATTCAGGCCGGGCCGGACGAGCACTTGGCCGATCTCAATGGCATCCTGCCCCGCAAGATAATTGGCGTGCTCGATCACCGGTGCGCACAGTTCGTCGTTGTACCAGCGCAGCGCGAACTCGCGCAGGCTGTCGCCGGGACGGACGGTGTGCAGGCTGACGTTGATCAGGTCGGGCACCAACAGATGCTCGCCCGCCTCGATCAGGTGCGGTTCGGTGATGTGGTTGGCCGCCGAGATCACCGGAAACATGGCGCCATTGCCGTAGTAGAGCTCGGCGAGGTCGAACACGGTATCGCCGGGCGCCACGATATGCCGGTGGGTGATGTACGGAACGACGAGTTCGTGTCCTTCGGCCAGGCCCGACGCCGTCGTGATGCCGTTGGCGGCGGCCAAAGCGAGGGCCATGGCGTTGTCGCCGTAAAACGAATACGCCAATGCCGGGAGCGAGTCGCCAGCGACGACACGATAGAGCGCAGCCATCAGGCCACGTTCGTCGTGTTTGCTGGAAGTGGCACGAGTAGTCGACTACCTGCATTCGGATCGGAACCCCGCCGCGGTGTGTTGCAATGTTGGCCATGGGTGACGTCGAAGACATCGAGCGCGTGAAATATCGGTACCTGCGGACGCTGGACACCAAGAAATGGACTGAATACGCCGACACCATGACCGAGGATGTGATCGGCGACTACGGATCCTCGGTTGGCGAGGAACACCACTTCACCGATCGTGACTCGTTGGTGCAATACATGCGCTCATCGTTGCCTCCCAACGTGATCACCGAACATCGCGTCACTCATCCCGAGATCACCGTGCACGGCGACGAAGCCACCGGCACCTGGTATCTGCAAGACCGGGTGATCGTTCCCGACTTCGACTTCATGCTTATCGGCGCGGCGTTCTACCGCGACCGCTACCGCCGCACCCCCGACGGCTGGAAGATCAGTGCGACCGGTTACGACCGCACCTACGAGGCGACGATGTCGCTCAAGGGATTGGACTTCAAGCTGACACCTGGCGCGGCGCTGGACTGACCACCCACGGCAGATCAGTGTTTGCTGCGCGGCCGCGATTCGAGTACTGACCTACGCGTGCGGTCGGCATCGGCCCAGAGCAGGCTCCCCTTCAGCAATTGAAACGAAGGGGACAACATGCCGAATCTGCCCGAGCCGAACACCGACTCGTCATTCGAAGTGGTGGAGTCAGCCACGCGTGCCGCCGACACCGAAAGCCAGGTGACCGAGGACTGGCCGGCCCATGAACCTGCCGCCCGGGAATTCGAGCCACCCGCCGAACCGGCCGACATCGAGGGTGCCGCCCCCTCGGGTCCGGTTGTCCGTGAGGGGGCGGAACGATGAGCCGCCAGGTGCATTTCATCAACGGCACCAACCAGTCTCTGGCGGTGGCCGTGGCGTACGCGAACAATTCCTGCACCAGGTTGTGGGGCGTCCAGGGCTGGTGGAACATCGCGCCCGGCGGTGACGTGCACGTGTTGAACACCAACAACCGCTACATGTTCTTCTATGCGGAGTCCCCCGGGCGGGTGTGGGCCGGTTATCCCGAGAACTTCGCCGACGCCTACGTCACGCAGAACGCGTTCAACCATTGCATCGAAATCGGCACCACCACATCGCGCATCGTGCGGATGAGGTGGCTCGACCTGGACGTCAACACTCGGTGGCGGCTGACCTGACAGTTATTTTGCGACGGCGATCAGCGCGCCGGGCCTCAGCCACTTCATGATCGTCACCAGTGTCGCGTCGTCGATGGCGACGCATCCCGCCGTCGCTCCGCCGTCGGTGGTGTGGACGAAGAATGCGCCACCCTTGCCCGGGACGCGCTCCTTGTTGACGCCCATCACGACCGCGTGTTTGTACTGCGGAATGTCCAAGTTCTCCGTGCCGCTGCTGAGGTTGGTGTTGAAGGGGCACTGATCCTTCTTGCACACCTGCATGGTGTTGTAAGTCGGGCTCTTCATGTCGCCGTCCCACCAGTGGTCCGGTGTGACCTGCACGTACTGCAGTCCGCCGCCCGGGTTGGGTGCGGTGCCAAAGGCGAAGTCCAGCGTGTAGATGCCCATCGGAGTCATCATCGAGCCGTCGTAATGATCGGCCGACATGCCCTTCGAGCCGATCTTGGCCGGGATGCCAGATCCGACCGGCTGCCATCCCGCGGCACTGCGCTCCCAAACGTCCATCTTGGCGTCCGAACCGCCGACACCGACGACGGACAGCACCTGGGTGGCGTTTCCGACGCCCGGCGCGAACCACGGTGTTTCTTCTGCTCGACTCATCGGCGCGGACGCCAACGTCAGGAGCGCGACGCAGGCAGCAGCTGTCAACACACTCAGTAGGCGGCGCACGGTCTCCATCGTCTCGGGGTCACGTCACCATTCAGACACGGTCCGGCATCCGGTGGATACCGGTGCGAACCTCATTACAGCAGCTCACATGGGCTCCGTGACCAGTGAATTGCGATGCTGTGTATGACCGACCCCGCGGCCCGGGAAGGTCTGCAGCAAACTGCAACGACGCGTGAACACTCAGCATCGGGCGCTCTCAGCTTGGTGAATAGCGGGTCTGCGGATCGACGTTACGATCGGTCCATGGTCAGTTCGCCCTACGGAGCGATGCCCCAGCCCCCTGCCCAGTGGCCGCCGCAAGGGCCTCCACCTGCGCAGAAGCCGTCGCGCGCCCTGATGATCGCCGCGCTGGCAATCGCCCTGGTTGCCCTTGGCGTGGCGATCGGCGCCTGGTTCCGTCCCGCAACGACAGCCAGCGCTCCGCCGGCCGAGCCGCAGTACAGCGAGCAAGAAGTGGCCGATGCGAAGAAGGCGCTGTGCGATGCGTATGCAAGCACTTTCGCGGCGGTGCAGGCCGCCGGCGCACAACAAAGCGATG
>CAMFLL010000396.1 GCA_945957405.1 uncultured Mycolicibacterium sp.
GCGTCGTGCGGAATTCCGATCCGTTCGCCAATGCCGCGGAGACCGTCGACCACGTCACTGACAACGTCAAGAAGAACATCGACAAGACCAGCAAGAACATCAGCGACGGTCTGAAGAAGCTCGGCGACAACTTCGGCAAGAAGAAGGACGCTGCCAAGGATTCGGCGTCCGACGACAATGCCGCCAAGGCCGACAACGACGGCGGCGGCGAGTAACCACGCACACGAATATCGGCCCCTCCCAACCGGGAGGGGCCGATATCGTCAGGTGCTCTCTTCCGACGTCTGCGGTCGGCGCTTCTTGCGTTTGATGCCGACGCCACCCCACAGCGAGAACCCGCTGATGGTGATGTGCGGGGCACCGGGCGCGCCGTTCTCATCGACGTCGCGGTCGAAGCCGCCCATCACGCCGACCCCGGTGATCTTCACGTTGACCTCGGGCGGCAGCAGGATGGTCTGCCCACCCATGACCGAGTACGCATGGATGTCGACCTCGGCGGATGTGAAATCGGCGTAGCGCAGATCCACCACACCGCCGCCGAACAGCGAGACCGTCGTGATCTTGCGGGGCACATTCCAGCGGCCACGGCGCTGGAACCCACTCATGATCGCCAGCAACACCGTCGACGGTGCCGGCTTGCACGCACCCCGGCGGGTGTTGGCGATGCCAGGCAAATCGGCGGACAGCAGGTCGAGCTCGCCGTAGGTCTGCGCGGCGTAGGCGCGGGTCAGCCGATCCTCGTACTCAGACATGTTCAACCGTCCCTGCGCCGCGGCGTCAGTGAGCAGCTGCGCGGTCTGGATTCGGTCGGTGTCGGCGGCTCGTAACGATGAGTCCCGCTGCACTGATTCGCTCATCGCTGACGAGCCTACGACGATCATTGACGGGCGCAAAGGTAAGTGCGCTAATCGTTAGCTTCACCGACCGGCTCTGCCCATTTCGGCGGCCGTTTCTCCAAAAAGGCCAGCATCCCTTCACGCGCCTCGTCGGAGGTGAACAACTTCGCCGAATCTGCCGTCAGGCGGTCGGCGTCACGATCGAACCCGGCCAGTATTGACGCCGTGGTCAGGGCTTTTGAGGCGGCGAGTCCCTGCGGTGAGCCCTTTCCCAGCGCATCGACTATGGTCGCCAGTTCTGCACCGATATCGTCGGCGGCCACTGTCGCCAGACCGATTTCTTCGGCCTTCGCTGCGGTGAAAGTCTCACCGGTGAGGTAGTAGCGACTTGCAGCACGTGCGGCCAGTTTGGGCAGCAGCGTCAACGAAATGATGGCGGGCGCAACCCCGATGCGGGCTTCGGTCAACGCGAACGTGCTCTTGGGGCCGGCGATGACGATGTCGCATGCCGCGACCAGTCCCATACCGCCGGCGCGCACGTGCCCGTCGACGACGCCGACCACCGGCAGCGGGCACTCGACGATGTCGCGCAGCAACGCCGTCATCTCCCGGGCCCGGTCCGCCGCCGCCGTGGATGGATCCGCGCTACTGGCCTCATTGAGGTCGGCGCCCGCACAGAACGTCCCGCCGGTGTGTCCGAGCACCACCACCCGCACCCGCGGGTCGGCTTCGGCGTCACGCAGTCCCTGGTGCAGCTGCGTCACCAATGCCGTCGACAACGCGTTGCGGTTGTGCGGTGAGTTCAGTGTGAGCCGGGCCGCCCGACCCTCGACGGCGTATTCGACTAGGCGTTCCACGATCAGTAGGAGCGGGGCAGGCCGAGTGACGTCTGGGCGACGAAATTGAGGATCATCTCGCGGCTCACCGGCGCGATGCGAGCCAGGCGCGACGATGTGAGTATCGACGCGACGCCGTACTCCTTGGTCAAGCCGTTACCACCCAGGCTCTGGACCGCCTGGTCGACGGCCCGCACCGACGCCTCGCCCGCGGCGTACTTGGCCATGTTGGCGGCCTCGGCGGCGCCGAAATCATCACCGGCGTCGTACAGTGCCGCGGCCTTCTGCATCATCAACTTGGCCAGCTCGATCTCGATGTGGTTCTGCGCCAACGGATGTGAGATGCCCTGATGGGCTCCGATGGGTGTCTTCCAGACCTGCCGGGTCTTGACGTACGCGGTGGCCTTGTCGAGCGCGAACCGGCCCATCCCCACCGCGCTGGCGGCGCCCATGATGCGCTCGGGGTTCAGGCCCGCGAACAACTGCGCGATCGCGGCGTCCTCGGCGCCCACCAGGGCGTCGGCGGGCAGGCGAACCTCGTCGAGAAACACCTGGAACTGGAACTCCGGGCTGACGATCTCCATGGGGATCTTCGTGTAGCTCAGGCCCGGGGCGTCGGTGGGTACCACGAACAGTGCCGGCTTGAGGTTGCCGGTCTTCGCCTCTTCCGTGCGGCCGACCACCAGCACGGCCTGGGCCTGGTCGACGCCGGAGATGTAGACCTTCTGGCCGGACAGGATCCAGTCACTACCGTCGCGGCGCGCGGTGGTGGTGATCTTGTGTGAGTTGGATCCGGCGTCGGGTTCGGTGATGGCGAACGCCATGGTGATCGAGCCGTCGGCGATACCCGGCACCCAGCGCTTCTTCTGCTCCTCGGTGCCGAACTTCGAGATGATGGTGCCGTTGATGGCAGGGGAGACCACCATCATCAGCAGCGCCGAACCCGCGGCGGCCATCTCCTCCATCACCAGGCTCAGCTCGTACATGCCCGCACCACCGCCGCCGTACTCCTCAGGCAGGTTCACCCCGATGAAGCCCAGTTTGCCTGCCTCATTCCACAATTCGGTGGTGTGCTCGCCGGTGCGGGCTTTCTCCAGGTAGTAGTCCTGGCCGTAGTTGGCGGCCATGGCCGCGACGGCCTTGCGTAATGCCTGCCGCTCTTCGCTCTCGATGAAACCGGTGTCGGTCATGTGTCAGTGTTCTCCTGATTCCGATGCGCTGACGCGTGCCAGCACGGCGCCTACTTCGACCTGTTGTCCTGCAGTGACATTGAGCTCGGCCAGTACCCCGTCGCCCGGAGCGGCCACGGTGTGCTCCATCTTCATGGCTTCCAGCCACACCAGCGGCTGGCCCGCGGTCACCAGGTCACCGAGCTGGGCGCCCAACCGGATCACCAGGCCGGGCATCGGCGCCACCAACGAGCCCTTCTCCACCGCCGAGCCGGGCTCGACGAACCGCGGTAGCGCGGTGAATTCGACACCGCCGGTGGGGGAGTCGACGTACACCGAGTCGCCGTACCGGGCGACGGCGAATGCCGTTTCGGCACCCCCGGCGCGCAGGACGACCTGCGACGGCGTCGCCGACACGAACTCCACGCCGTCGTCTCCCGGCAATACCAGACCATCGCGCGTGAACAGGTACTCGACGCGGTATTCGGTGTCGTCGATGCCCCGGAAGGCCTTGGCCTGGTTGCCGGAGGCCAGGTTGCGCCACCCGCTGGGCAGATCGGCCAGAGTGGTTGCCGTGCAACGATTGTGCTCGGCATCGGCGATCGCGGCCGCCACCGCCGACAACCGCACCGTGGCGGTGTCGGTCAGCGGTGCGGCCAACTCGGCCAGACCGTGTGTGTCGAAGAATGCGGTGTCGGTGGCACCGTCGAGGAACGCGGGGTGGCGTAACACGTTGACCAGCAGGTCGCGGTTGGTCCGCACACCGTGCAGCCGGGTACGGGCCAGCGCGTCGGCCAAGATGGCCGCGGCCTGCCCGCGTGTCGGTGCGTACGAGATGACCTTGGCCAACATCGGGTCGTAGTGGATCGACACCACCGAACCGTCGACGACACCGGAGTCCAGTCGGATCTCCGTGCGCCCCGAACTCTCGAATGCCGTGCGTGCCGTCGGCACCTCGAAATGGTGCACCGTACCCGCCTGCGGCTGCCAGCCCTTGGCGGGATCCTCGGCGTACAACCGGACCTCGATCGAATGACCCTGCGCGGCAGGTGGTTCACTCGGTAGTGCCGCGCCGTCGGCCACCGCCAGCTGCCACTCGACCAGATCCAGCCCGGTGGTGGCCTCGGTGACCGGGTGTTCCACCTGCAGGCGGGTGTTCATCTCGAGGAAGAAGAACTCGCCCGCGTTGTCGGCGAGGAACTCGACCGTGCCGGCGCCGGTGTAACCGATGGCCTCCGCGGCCTGCCGCGCCGCCTCGAACAGCCTGTCCCGCATTCCCGGAATGCGCTGCACCAGAGGCGACGGGGCCTCTTCGATGATCTTCTGGTGCCGACGCTGAATGGAACATTCCCGTTCCCCGACGGCCCACACCGTGCCGTGGGAGTCGGCCATGATCTGCACCTCGACATGGTGTCCGGTGGGCAGGTAACGCTCACAGAACACCGTCGGATCGCCGAACGCCGACTTGGCCTCGCGCTGTGCGGCCTCGACCTCATCGGACAGTGTCGACAGGTCATGCACCACCCGCATACCGCGACCACCGCCACCCGCGGACGCCTTCACCAGGACGGGCAGCTGTTCCTCGGTGACGGTATCGGGGTCGAGTTCGTCGAGCACCGGAACACCGGCCGCCGCCATCATCTTCTTGGCCTCGATCTTGGATCCCATGGCCCGCACCGCCGCGACGGGTGGACCTATCCAGGTCAGCCCGACGACCTCGACCGCCGTGGCGAAATCAGCGTTCTCCGAGAGGAACCCGTATCCAGGGTGCACGGCGTCGGCGCCGGCGGCGCGAGCGGCCGACAGGATGGCGTCGATGTCGAGGTAGCCGGTGACGCTGTCGAGCCGCACTCGGGTGTCGGCCTCGGCGACATGTGGGGCATTGGCGTCGGGGTCGGTGTAGACCGCGACCGTGCCCAGACCGAGGCGCCGGCAGGTGGCGAAAACCCGTCGCGCGATCTCGCCGCGGTTGGCAACGAGGACTTTGTGAATCACAGGACCTCTCACATCCGGAAGACGCCGAAGTTCGACGTCCCCTCGATCGGGCCATTGGCAATGGCCGACAGGCACATTCCCAACACGGTGCGGGTATCGCGGGGATCGATCACCCCGTCGTCATACAGCATGCCGGACAGCACCATGGGCAGGGATTCCGCTTCGATCTGACCTTCGACGGCCGCGCGCATCGCGGCGTCGGCCGCCTCGTCGACCTGCTGTCCGCGCGCCTCGGTGGCCGCGCGGCTCACGATGGACAACACACCCGCCAACTGCGCGCCGCCCATCACCGACGATTTCGCCGACGGCCAGGCGAACAGGAACCGTGAATCAAACGCTCGGCCGCACATGCCGTAGTGCCCTGCGCCGTACGAGGCGCCGATCAGCAGGCTGATGTGCGGCACAGTCGAATTCGACACGGCGTTGATCATCATCGAGCCGTGCTTGATCATCCCGCCTTCCTCGTAGCTCTTGCCGACCATGTATCCGGTGGTGTTGTGCAGGAACAACAATGGCGTGTCAGAGCGGTTGGCCAGCTGGATGAACTGGGTGGCCTTCTGCGACTCCTCGCTGAACAGCACTCCGCGGGCGTTGGCCAGGATGCCCAGTGGATAGCCGTGCAGATCAGCCCAACCGGTCACCAGTGACGATCCGTACATGGGCTTGAACTCGTCGAACTGCGAACCGTCGACGATGCGGGCGATGACCTCGCGCGGATCGAACGGGATCCGCAGATCGGCAGGCACGATGCCGATCAACTCGTTCTCGTCAAACACCGGTGGGACCACGGGTTTGGCAGCCGGACCCTGCTTCTGCCAGTTCAGGCGCGCGACGATGCGGCGCCCGATCCGGATGGCGTCGGGCTCGTCGAGCGCGAAGTAGTCCGCCAGCCCCGATGTGCGGGCGTGCATTTCGGCACCACCCAGCGACTCGTCATCGGACTCCTCGCCGGTGGCCATCTTCACCAGCGGCGGGCCGGCCAGGAACACCTTCGACCGCTCTTTGATCATCACCACGTGATCCGACATGCCGGGCACGTACGCCCCGCCCGCCGTGGAGTTGCCGAACACCAGCGCGATCGTCGGAATGCCTGCCGCCGAGAGCTGTGTCAGATCACGGAACATCTGGCCGCCGGGTATGAAGATGTCCTTCTGCACTGTCAGGTCCGCACCGCCGGATTCCACCAGCGAGATCACCGGCAACCGGTTCTCCAGGGCGATCTGGCTGGCGCGGAACCCTTTTCGTAGTGTCCAGGGGTTGCTGGTGCCGCCCTTGACCGTCGGGTCGTGCGCGTTGATCATGCATTCGACGCCCTCGACCACACCGATACCGGTGACCACGCTGGCGCCCACCTGATAGTTGGTGCCGTACGCCGCCAGCGGGCTGAGTTCCAGGAACGGAGAATCGGGATCGATCAGCAACTCGATGCGTTCGCGGGCCGTCAGCTTGCCGCGGTCATGGTGGCGGTTGACATACTTTTCGCCGCCCCCGGCGAGCGCCTTCGCATGTTCTGCGGCGATCTCGGCAAGTTTGGCCGCCATGGCGTCGCTGGCCTCGTGATAGGCGGGGGAGCGGGGATCGAGGGCGGACGTGAGCGCAGTCATGATTGGTATCCCAGGGTCTTGGCGGCCAGGCCGGTGAGGATCTCGGTGGTACCCCCGCCGATGCCCAGAATCCGCATGTCTCGGTACTGGCGTTCGATCTCTGATTCGGCCATGTAGCCGAGCCCGCCGAACAGTTGCACGGCCTGATTGGCCACCCATTCACCGGCTTCGACGGCGGTGTTCTTGGCGAAGCAGACCTCG
>CAMFLL010000397.1 GCA_945957405.1 uncultured Mycolicibacterium sp.
CTGACATGGTCATCTGTTGACTCCTCTGTTCGGTGGGATGACTCGGTCAGTCTGCGATCGCCGAAGCCCTGCGAGGATGTGGCTGTTCTGCCTCCTTTCCCTCAGATCGGGACACAATGACACCGTGGATGCAGGACCGGCGCAGCGCGAGGTGGTGGTCGTCGTCTTCGACGACGTGAAGTTGCTCGACGCCGTCGGTCCCGGCGAGGTGTTCGCCGAGGCCAACCGGTTCGGCGCCCGATACCACCTGGAGTTCGCCTCGCTGGACGGCCATGATGTGATGACGTCGCTGGGCACCCGGTTTTCCGTGACGGCATCGGTGGACTCCGTCCGGCGCGTCGACACGGTGCTGGTCGCCGGCGGCGACGGGCTGGTGAGCCGGCCGATCGACCCCCGGTTGGTGGATGCCGTGCGGTCGCTGTCGGGGCGCACGAAGCGGTTGGCGTCGATCTGCACCGGCGCGTTCATCCTGGCCAAGGCCGGACTGCTGGACGGCCGCCGCGCCACCACCCACTGGCGACACACGAGGCTGTTGGGAAAGGCCTACCCCGACATCCGGGTGGAACCCGATGCCATCTTCGTCCACGACGGTGACGTCTTCACCTCCGCGGGGGTGTCCGCCGGTATCGACCTCGCGCTGGCGCTGGTCGAGATGGACTACGGCAGCACCCTGGTGCGTGACGTCGCGCGGTCGTTGGTCGTCTACCTCAAGCGCGCCGGCGGGCAGTCGCAGTTCTCGGTGCTCGTCGAGTCCAATCCCGCGCCACAGTCGGCGTTGCGATTGGTGACGGATGCGATCAGCGCCGACCCGGCCGGGGAGCACAGCGTGACGACGCTGGCCGCGCACGCCTCGCTGAGCACCCGTCAGCTCACCCGCTTGTTCCACGCCGAACTCGGCACGACACCGGCGCGCTATGTCGAGATGGTGCGGGTCGACATCGCCCGCGCCGCGCTCGACGCCGGTCACAGTGTCGGCGACAGCGCCAGGCGGGCCGGATTCGGCAGTGCCGAGACCTTCCGCCGGGTCTTCGTCGCCCATCTCGGTGTGTCACCGAAGGCCTACCGTGACCGATTCCGCACTGCGACAGTAGGTTAGATGAACACCACGCCCACCGAACGCGTCCTGCTGGGCACCTGGCCCACGCCGCTGGAAGCCGCCCCTCGGCTGGCCGCCGCCGTCGGCCTGCACCCAGGGGACCTCTGGGTCAAACGCGACGATCTCACCGGACTCGGGGCGGGTGGCAACAAGATCCGCAAACTCGAGTGGACGGTGGCGGCGGCGCTGGCCGACGGCGCCGACACCATCATCACCACCGGTGCTCCGCAGTCCAATCACGCTCGACTCACCGCAGCGGCGGGAGCCCGCCTCGGCCTGGACGTCGTCCTGATTCTGCCCGGCGGCCCGCCGAGCACAATGGGCGGCAACCTCCTGCTCGACCACTTGCTGGGCGCGAGAATCGTGTGGACCGACGGCGCCCCCGCGGCGGCCGCCCAGGACGTCGCGCGCGATCTGTCCGGTCGCGGGCGCAGGCCCGCCGTCATCCCGTTCGGTGGGTCCAATGCCACTGGCGCGCAGGGCTACCGGGTCGCCGCCGACGAGATCACCGCGCAACGACCCGACGTCGATGTCGTGGTGTGCGCCGTCGGTTCCGGCGGGACCATGGCGGGCCTGGTCGCGGGATTGGGTGTCGGACGTGTCTTCGGCGTTCACACCGGCGCCGTGGATGATCCGCACACCCAGGTCGCCGGCCTTCTCGACGACATGGGCGTGGCCCACCGGCGCGGTGACCTACGCATCCGTACCGATCAGGTCGGCTTCGGCTACGACGCGCTCACACCCGCGGTCGCCCGTGCTCTGCGCACCGCCGCCCGCACCGAGGGGCTCGTACTCGATCCCGTCTACACCGGCCGGGCGCTCGCTGGACTCATCGCCGAAACAGCCGACGGTGCACTACGTCCCGGCCAGTGCGTCGTATTCCTGGCCAGCGGCGGACTACCGGGGTTGTTCGGCCACACCGACAACCAGGATCTCGTCTCGTCCTGACGCACCGTCGGTGCCCTCGGCCCTTCGCACCGGGGACCAACGGCTCTCGCCGCGCCATCGCGCCGCGATCGACGATGAGGACATGACTCCGACACTGGTTGCACCCGCGGTGCTCGAACATGCGGTGAGCATTGCGTGCCGGGCGCCCTCACTGCACAACAGCCAACCGTGGTCCTGGGTCCTCGACGGCGCGGTGCTGCAGTTGCACCTCGACCGCAGCCGGGTGGTGGCCCACACCGATCCGTCGGCACGGCAGGCGTTGATCAGTTGCGGGGCGGTCCTGGATCACCTCGCGGTGGCCGTGCGCGCGGCCGGGTGGCGCGCCGTGGTCGACCGGTTCCCCAACCCCAACGATCTCGATCACCTGGCGTCGGTGGAGTTCCGGCGCGGCACGCACGTCACCGATGCGGACCGGCTGCGCGCCAATGCCATCCTGCGAAGGCGGACCGACCGGCTGCCGTTCCTGCCGCCGCTGGGCTGGGATCTGCTCGGGCCGGTGCTGGCCGGGTTGATCTCCGATGAGGTGCGCCTGGACGTCATTCCCGACGCGCTGCGCCCGGAGCTCGCGGAGGCCTCGAGGCTGACTGAGGCCGTACGCCGGTACGACGCCGACTATCACGCCGAACTGGACTGGTGGACAGCCTCGTTCGAGTACGACTCGGGCATCCCGCGCTCAGCGCTGACCTCGGTGAGCGAGGCCGATCGGGTGGCAGTCAACCGCGTCTTCCCTGCGGGCGGGCATGGTGAGCGGCGCGCCGCGCTGAACGAGGACCACGCGATGGTGCTGGCGTTGTCGACACCCGATGACGGCCGCGCCGATGCGCTGGCCAGCGGCCGGGCGTTGTCCAGTGTGCTGCTGGAAGCCACCGCGGCCGGCCTGGCGACATGCACCGTCACCCACGTCACCGAAACCGAACTCGGTCGCGCGGTGGTGGCCGAGCTGAGCGGCACCACCGGAGTCCCGCAGGTGCTGATCCGTCTCGGCCAGGTCCCGCCACTCGATCAGGTGCCGGTGCTCACACCGCGCCGAGCGCTCAGCGACATCCTCAGGAGGACATCATGACCGGTGACAACGACCGCCCACCCGTCGTCGTGGGAGTCGACGGCTCACGTGCGGGCGTCCGCGCGGCCCTGTGGGGCGCCGAGGCCGCCCAGACCCGCGATGCGCCGTTGCGGCTGGTGTCCGTGATCGACCCGGCCGACCCGGGCTCCGACGAGGACCGCCTGGCGAATGCGAGAACAGCGGTCCGCCAAGCACGTTCGGCGGTACAGTCGCGCGGCACACTCGTCGACATCCAGACCGACGTGGTCCGCGGAGCACCCGCGGCCACGCTGCGGGCGGCGTCCCGGTCGGCGGCCATGATCTGCGTCGGCCCGATCGGGTTGCGACACTTCGGCAACGGTCACGTCGGCTCGACGGCGGCGGCGTTGGCGCTCGACGCGCACTGTCCCGTCGCGGTGGTCCCCGCCGGTGACGGATCGAGGACACCCGGTGGCGTCGGCGTCGTGGTCGAGACGGTGGCCGGCACCGATGATGTGGTGGCCCTGGGCGTTCGGGAGGCCCTGTCGCGGCACGCTGCGCTGCGCATCGTCCTGGCCAACCCGGCCGCCGGCCCCGACGACCGCGCCCGGCTCGACCGTCGGCTGGCCGAGTGGCAGCACCGTTATCCCGAACTGGACATCGAGTCGACCGTCGCCGCCAACGCGATCGACCACCTGACGCAGCACTGCGGACAACTCGGCCTCGTGGTGGTCGGCGCGCGCGACCGGACCGGTGTGGGCCATCTCCTCGGGCCGACCGGCTGCACCGCCCTGCGCGCCACCAATTGCACGGTGCTGGTGACCACCGCCCGGCACCAGTGCGGTTAGGGTTTCGCGTCCTCCAGCGGCGCGGTGTCCCGGCTCAGTGTGCGACCCAAGAAGAAGTCGGGGCTGCGCACCCGCATGATGAGCATCAGCACCACGCCGACAGCCAGGATGCCGAACCCCATGAAGAACACCAGCCCGATCCCGCCGATGGATGCGCCACTGCCGTTCTCGGGGTTCATGCTCTCCTTCACCGAGATGACGAAGACCGCGGCCAGGATCAGCCCGCCGAGTAGCGGGAAGAGGAACTTGAAGACGGCGTTGTGGGCGTTGGCGAACAACTCACGGCGGAAATAGACGATGCACGCGAACGCAGTGATCCCGTAATACCAGCAGATCATGATGCCGAGGGCGGCGATGGTGTCCAGCAGCGTCGATTCCGAGAGCAGGCTGACGATGGTGTAGAACACGCCGGTCACCACACCGGCCACCATGGTCGAGAACGACGGCACGAGGAAGCGCGGGTGCACGTCGGCGAACTTGGCCGGGAAGGCACCGTAGGCACCCATCGCCAGCATGGCCCGTGCGGCGGGCAGGAACGTGGTCTGCAGGCTCGCCACCGACGACGCCAGCACCGCCAGGTACAGCAGCAGACCACCCCAGGTGCCCAGCACCGGGCCCGCCAGGGCGCCGAACACGTTGTCGGAGTTCTCCTCGTTACCGAGGCCGAGTTCGGCCTCGCCGACTCCGGCGTACATCATCACCGCGACCGACACCAGCAGGTAGGTCAGCAGAATGCTGATGACGCACAGCAAGCCGGCCCGCCCCGGGGTGCGGGTCGGATCCTTGGACTCCTCGCCCAGCGTCAGGCAGGTGTCCCAGCCCCAGAACGCGAAGATCGAACCCGTGACGCCGATGATGAACGCGCTCAGGGCAAGTCCGCTGAACGGGTTGAACCAGCCGATGTCGAAACTCAGCCCAGCCGGCGCGCTGCCCGCGCCGACGTGGATGAACGCGACGACGGCGAAGCCCAGCAGCACGATCATCTGGAATCCCACCAGCACGTACTGCACGCGCTCGCTGGTAGTGATGCCCCGACTGGCGATCCAGGTCGCCACCGCCAGGAACGCCAGGGTGGTGAGGATGTTGATGAGCTTGTTACTCGCCAGATCGGCGATGTCGGGATTGTCGACCAGCCGCGCGATGAACAGATAGAAGAACTCCACGGCGATGGCGGCCAGGTTCGACAGCACGATGATGGTCGCGATGACCATGCCCCATCCGCACATCCAGCCGACATACGGCCCGAATGCCTTGGTGGACCATGTGAATGAGGCACCGCAGTCCGGCGCCCGCGAATTCAGCTCGCGGTAGGCGTAGGCCGTCAGGAACATCGGGATGAATCCGGCGATGAAGATGGCGGGCATCTTGAGCCCGACGGCTGCGACGATCAACCCGATGCTGGCGGTCAGGGTGTAACCCGGCGCCACCGAGGAGATCCCGAGGATGGCACCCGACAGCGTGCCGACCTTGCCCTGCGCCAGCCCCTTCGAGGTCACCCCGGCGCCACTCTCCGCGGTGCCCAACGCGTCGTTGCTCATGGCAGGTCCTCGTCCTTGAGTTGATCGCGGGGCACGACGACCATGGGGACGTCGAGCACCCGCAGCATCTTGGCGGCCGTCGACCCGAGGAACAACCGCCGCGGTGCCGAGAGCCGGCTGGACCCCACCATGATGATGTCGCCGTCATGCCAGTCCAGCTTGCCCACCGCCTCCTCGACGGTGTCACCGTCGACAACTGTGGCCGTCACCGGAAAGCCCTCGGGCAGTTCGGCTTTCGCGGCCTCTAGGGTACGGAAGGCATGTTCTGTCGCATTGCGGTTGACCGCTTCGGTATCCGATCGCAGTGAGCCGAACATCGGGTCGAGCGCGACCAGTGACACCAGTCGAAGCGGTGTGTCGGCGGCCCGGCTGGCGCGGACCGCGGTTTCCAGCAGCAGGTCGGCACCCGCCCGCTCCCCCAGCGCGCAGGTCACCTCGCGGACCCGGTCGATCTTCGCGTCACGAGCCCCCCGCGGCGCGACCGCCACGGGCACCGGCGAGCTGTGCAGCAGTTCGTTGACCACCGACCCCAGCGAGTAGGGGCCGGCCAGTCCGCCACCGGATCCGCCGACCACGATCACCTCGGCCTCCAGCCGGACGATCTCGGCGATCAGTCCCTCCGCGGAGGACTCGGCGACGGTGATGTGGCCGTGGGCCACCAGATCATCGGGCACCATGGCCAGCGCTTCGGCGAGCCAGGCGTCCGCCTGCTCCGAGACGATCTCGTCATAGCTCGCCACGCCGCCACCCAGACCCGGCAGCTTGGCGGGCGGCAGCACCAGACACACTTCGAGTTCGGCACCCAAGGTCCGTGCGAACCGCGCGCCGACCGCGATGGCGTCGGCGCCGCCGTGCGTTGCCAGATATCCAACGACCAGTTTCATGCCCTGATCCTGACAATGCGGACGGGCCCGCACCTGCAGTTCGGCGAAATTGTGCGGGGTCGGAATTTCGGTGTGCCATGCTCGGTTCGCCGCATTCGGGGGCGTGACGGGGGGCGTTTCATGCTGGGCGTACTACGCAGGGCGCTCAGCCACAAGGTGAGCGTCGGGGACCTGATCGAGCTGACCCTCTGGCTGGCGATCCCCTACCTGCTGGTCGGCGTGGTCTACACGTTCCTGCACGCCGACCGGGTCGCCGCGGTGCAAACGCAGTTGCAGAC
>CAMFLL010000398.1 GCA_945957405.1 uncultured Mycolicibacterium sp.
GAGATTCGCCTTAGTCTCGTGGGCTCGGAGATGTGTATAAGAGACAGCTGTTGATGCGGGCATCGCGCGATCACGGTAGAGCCTTCAACTCAGCCCCGGCGTCTTCGATTCGGGCGTGCCGTAGCCGGGCGCTTTGCCGAAAGATCCACTCAATTGCGGCTCGCGAGCCCGAGCAACCTCACGAATGCGTCGCGAGACGCCTCCCGGCTCGGCGCAAATTCATGCTGCCACAATCGAAGCGGCACGTCGGTCGCCGAATCGAACCTCTCCGCCAGTCGCCGGTATTCGCGTCTGCGCCATTCCGTAATGCGCGGGTCGCCCAATGCGGACGGCACCAACCCGGCGAGCTCCCGCTCGCGCCGCACCACCGACCCTCGACGTCCGACGCCGATCCCGTTCATCAGACTGTGCCGACCCAGCGCAAAAGGGCGGACACCCAGGGTCGATGCCTTCGCGTCGTTGACGGCGCGGCAATCCGAGCAGGCGATCCACGCCCAGCGCGTCGGGCCACCTGCCGTTGCGCGGAAACAGATGACACACAACTCGGATAGCCGCGACACCTCACAGTCCGCCCAGCGCTCCGGGGCGTCCTCGTCCCGGCAGGACTGCCACCGGACGGTGTTGCGGTCCAACACCGGCCCGCGAAGGCCTCCGCACGGGATGTGCACCGACAGCTCTCGGATTCGTTCGCGCAGTGCCGCATCGGTCGCGCTCAACTGACGTTGGGTCATGTCTCGCCGTTCTGGCGACGTCACGTTCGGACGTCCACCGCTTGCACGCGTTGCGTGCCGGCTCTTCCCCTGGGGCACCGTGCGGTGGTGCGCGGTTGCCGGGTCGGCGGGCCAGGTACCCGTACTGCCGACCACTCTTGAGCACCTACAACATAACCCACAGGCCCGACAGAACGCTAGCGGCGGTCTTCCCGCCGAAACAGCTCCGCCGGCCGCCCTCGCCCGCTGGTGACCATGGTGCCGGTCGGGCTCAGCTGCGGTTCCATGGTGCGGCGGAACCAGTCACGCTGAGGTTCGTCGCCGAGCACCTGCTCGTGCACCCGTCGCAGCGTGCGGATGGTGAACTCGTCATCGAGGAACCGATCCGGATCGGGAGTGCTGGCGTACCGGGCCCGGATGTAGCCGACTGCCTGCTCGACGATCTCGTTGTGGTCGTACGGCAGATCACCGGGATCGTCGACCGAAGCAAGGCGCGTTGCATCAGCGAATCGTGACATCAGCCGGTCTGATCGTACGACGTCGACGTGCGCGACCGAGAGAACCCAACCGCGGTCATCACGATCCGGCTTGTCGAAAACGTGAAGCTGATGTGGGCGTGGGCCTTTCACCCCGGCTTTCTCGGTCAGCGATCGATTGACCGCTCGCGCAAGGGTTTCCCCAGGATGGATGAACGTGCCCGGGAGCGCCCAGTCGTTCTGTTTGGGCCGGTACACCTCGAGGACCACCAGGCCGAGGTTCTCGTCAAGCGTCAGCACGGCGGTGTCCACCGCGACGGACGGCCGGGGGTACTCGGCGAGGGTCTTGCCCTCACTGTCCCGGTATTCGCGGCGCGCCATGTCGGGACTATAACGTAGCCTTGACCTAATTAGCGCGCATTTGCTCTAATTAATCGTGGACGAAGGGGGACAGACGATGAGCTCACGAAGCGACCGCATCGAGGGTGCGCTACTGGCGACCGCGGCCGGGGATGCCCTCGGCGCGCCCTACGAGTTCCAGCCGCCGCGCGGCCCCGACCTCGAGGTCGAGATGACCGGCGGCAGCGGGTGGGAACCCGGTGAGTGGACCGATGACACCGCCATGGCGCTGGCCATCGCCGAAGTCGCCGCCACCGGCGTGGATCTGCGCGAAACATCCGCGCAGGATGCGATCGTCACCCGCTGGTACGAGTGGTCGCGCACCGCGAAAGACGTCGGCATCCAAACCAGCCGGGTCTTGAGTGCCGCCGCACGCGTCGGCGCGGTCACCGCCGAGAGTGCCCGAGCGGCCGCCATCGACGTCCACCTGGACACCGGCCGCAGCGGCGGGAACGGCTCCCTGATGCGCACCGCTCCCGTCGCCCTAGCGTATCTCGACGACGAGAAGGCGATGGTCGAGGCCGCCCGCGCCATCAGCATCCTGACCCATTACGACCCCGAGGCCGGCGACGCCTGCGTGCTGTGGTGCGCAGCGATCCGGCACGCCGTGCTGCACGGTCAGCTCGATGTCCGGATCGGATTGCGCCACATCCCATCCGAACGGGGCGACGTGTGGGCCGGCCGGTTGGATGAGGCGGAACGGTTACGGCCGTGGGAGTTTCCCAACAACGGCTGGGTGGTGTCGGCGCTGCAGGCCGCGTGGTCGGCCATTGCACACACGCCCGAACCGGCCGACGGAATCCTCGCCCGGCGGCTGCCCCTGGCCCTCGACGCGGCGGTGCGGGCCGGCTTCGACACCGATACCGTCGCCGCGATCGCCGGTGGACTGCTGGGCGCCACCTATGGCGCCTCGGCGGTGCCGCTGGACTGGCGCCGCCGACTGCACGGCTGGCCCGGCCTGACCGCACGCGGTGTCGTTTCCCTCGCCGGCGCCATCGAACGCAAGGGTGAGCCCGACCGATCGGACCTGACCTACCGCCGCTTCCAGACCGACGCCCTGGTGCCACACCCGTACGACGACCGCGTGCTGCTCGCCGGGGTCGGCGCGCTGCAGAGCCTTACCGTGGGTGTCGACGCGGTGGTGTCGCTGTGCCGCATTGCGGACGCCGACGTCCGCACCGACATGCCGCATGTCGAGGTCCGGCTGATCGACCTCGTCGACCCGGACGAGAACCCGCACCTGGACTACGTCCTGCTGGAGGCGGCCGGTGCGGTCGAACAGTTGCGAAGGGAAGGACGCACGGTGCTGCTGCACTGCGTCGAGGCGTATAGCCGGACCCCGACGGTCGCCGCGCTGTACGGTGCGCGGGTGCGTGGCGTCAGCACCGACGAGGCGCTGCGGGACGTGCTGACAGCGCTCCCCCACGCACATCCGAACGCCGCTTTCCGGAAAGCGTTGCAGCGCCTGGACTATGGAGGTAACCGATGATCGACTGGCTGGCCCAGCTGGTGGTGCCGCTCAACACGGCGGTGTTCACACTCGGCGTCAACCCGGTCAGCTGGGCCGAGCTGCTCGGGTTCGTGACCGGCGGGCTGTGCGTCGCGCTGGTGGTGCGCCGCAATATCGCAAACTTCCCGGTCGGGATCGCCAACAGTGCGTTCTTTCTGGTGCTATTCGCCTCGGCGCAGTTGTGGGCCGACGCCTCGCTGCAGATCCTCTACATCGTCCTGGGGTTCGCCGGCTGGTGGCAGTGGCTGTACGGCAGCACCGGCCGCACACCCCTGCCGGTGCGGCGCGCCGTCCCCGGACAGCTCGTTGGCTGCGGCCTGTTCGTGGTGTTCGGAACAGCGGGGCTCTATCTGCTGCTTCGAGCCGTCCACGATGCGGCGCCGTTCCTGGATGCGTTGACGACGTGCCTGTCGTTGGCGGCGCAGTGGCTGCTCAATGCCAAGCGGGTCGAGAGCTGGTACTTCTGGATCGCCGCCGACGTGATCTACATCCCGCTGTATCTGAGCCGGGGTCTGACGCTGACCGCGGTGATCTACCTGCTGTTCCTATGTCTCTGCATCGCCGGATTACGCTCGTGGGCAAAGGAACTGGCCGATCACGAGCCGGCTGCCGTCACACGATGAGCAGGTATCGACATGGCCTGATGATCGGCAAGTTCTACCCGCCGCGGATCGGGCACCACGAGGCCATCCGGGCGGCCGCGGCTCAGTGTGAGCAGTTCACCGTCCTGGCGATGGCCGCGGCGGTGGAGACCATCCCGTTGGCCGACCGGATGGCGTGGCTACACGAAGAGCACCACGGTGACGTCAACGTCCGGGTGGCCGGGATCCGTTGCGATGCACCGCTGGACGTCACCGATCGACGAGTGTGGGCGGCCCAGGTCGCCGCGATGCGCTCCGGGTTGCACGCCGCAGGGGCGCCCCCGACCGTCGATGCGGTGTTCTCCGGTGACGACTACGGCGACGAACTCGCTCGCTGGTTCGACGCGGAGTCGGTGCGGCTGGATCGCACCGGCAGTAGCACCGCGGTCCGCGACGATCTCGCGGGGCACTGGCACGAGTTGGCGGCGCCGACGCGGGCCGGCCTGACAACTCGGGTCGTGGTGGTCGGCGCCGAGTCGACCGGAACCACCACCGTCGCTCGCTGTCTGGCGGACCACTACGCGAGCCGCGGCAGCGTTTGGGCGTCGACTCAGGTTGTCGAGGAGTATGGACGGCAGTACACCGAGTCGAAATGGTCCGCCGACCCCTCCGTTGATATCACTCAACTCCACTGGACTGCTGAGGATTTCGACATCATCGGGCCGGAGCAGACCCGCCAGGAAGAAGCCGCGCGGGCCGGGTCCCCCGTTCTGATCTGCGATACCGACGCGTTCGCCACGTCGATCTGGAAGCGGCGCTACCTCGGCTCCGCGGCGCTCTCTGCCGAGCCCTGGACACGGGTGCCGCCGCGTGCGGTGTATCTGCTGACCGACCACGAGGGTGTGCCTTGGCACGACGACGGGATGCGCGAAGGTGATCTGGGCATCAGGGCCGCGATGACCGGATGGTTTACCGAGGCTCTGACGGCCGCGGAGCACTCGTGGGTGCTGTTGACCGGGACGCTGACGAAACGCGTCGACCTTGCCGTGCGGACCGTCGATCCCCTGCTCGCGCTCCGCGCCCGGTTCGGTGAGCCGATGCACGGACCAGGGTTCGAACCGACGGAATAACGCGAATTACCGCAGTTCGCAGCAGTGATCGCGGACTTGTCGGTGGGGTGATGCATGATCTCCAGTGCCGGCCGGGGAGGGCCGGCCCGCAGCGCGACTGCGGTCCAGCCAAGGGGGGATGTCATGAAAGCACGCCTGCTGACTGTGGTCGGTGCGGTGTCGTTGGTGATGGGTGGGACGGTCGGCGTGGCGCCGGTCGCGTCGGCGGATTCGTGGACGATGCCGAACCTGATCGGGACCGATCTGCAGGGCGCGCAGGATGCGATCCAGTCGTTGACCGATGACCAGATCTGGTTCAGCGACTCGGTCGACCTGACCGGCCAGGGCCGGATGCAGGTCAACGACCGGGCGTGGGTGGTGTGCAGCTCGACGCCCGCACCGGGAGCGACGCTGACCGAGACCACTTCGGTCACCTTCGGTGTGGTGCGTAAGAGTGTCGAAGACTGTCCGGGCCAATGATGCCTTTCTCGCCCAGACGGATTCACGTGGTTCTCGGCGCACCGTGGCGCGATGCGGTGATCAAGCACATGGAGCCGCTGACACCGTATTGGCCGTGGTCGGCGGCTTCGGATGTGCGGCCCGGCGATGGGGTGCTGGTGGTGTTCGCCACCGAACCGCGGTTGGTGTGGCGGCAGCTTGCCCGAGTTGGACCCGACGGGCATATCGGGACGGCGATCGGCGAGCTGGATTCGTCGTGGCACGTCGATCCAGCAATCCTCTATCCGGGTGACATAGCGACCTTCGACGGTGGCCCTGTTGTGATCGAGGATGACGACGCGGACGAATTCATGGCGGCCCTCGACGACATTGCCAGGGACGGCAGTGACAGATTCGGTCATACGTCGGCGGCTGCTGCGCGGGCGCTGCTCGAGTCGGCCGGCAGATGCGAGTCGTGTGGATCGCAGTTCGACCTGATGACTGACGGCGCGGGCGACGATATCGTCATTCACACCACCGATGTTCAGGACGGCTCGGATTGGCCCGCAGCACTGTGCGATCCATGCGCGGCCGCCATGTGCGACGGCGGCTACGGGTCGTTTCTCGATTTCCAGTTCGATCGCCATCCGACGTGTCCGCGCTGCGGCGGCCACCGGACGTTGTGCGTGCACTACGGAATGCCGAGTGGACCCGAGTACCGTCCGTGGGTGACCCTGGGTGGCTGCGTGGTAGATCGCAAAAGTTGGAAGTGCGAGTCATGTTCGCACCGTTGGTAACTGGCGCGGGCCAGGCATGTCGGTGGCTGCGCTTACAGTGTGATGTGCAGTTGAATAATCGGGGGGAATCATGTGGGGACATGGATTTGTAGCGGGAATGCTGGCGGTGTCCGGTGCGGTGGTGCTGGCGTGTCCGGCGCACGCCGATCAGTACGACTTCATCGCGCAGCTCGACAACATGGGCGTGAGTTACGACTCGATGCTCGACATGATCGACATCGGCAAGGAGCTCTGCCATGACCTACGCAGCGGCGAGGCTCCGCCGACGGTGTTGGGCAAGCTGGCCAATACCGGGTTCGCGCCGGCGGAGTCGGCGATCATCCTGATGTCGGCCGTCGACTATCTGTGTATCGATGCAAAGGCCGGCGTGGTGGGCTGGGCCCGCGACAACGGCTATACCGGCGAGGTGTGACGCCGACATGGCCACGCGTCGGGCGTCTTCCAGCGGGTCGGGCGGCGGAGTTGCGTTGTTCGGGGCGCTGCTGATCATCGT
>CAMFLL010000399.1 GCA_945957405.1 uncultured Mycolicibacterium sp.
CGGGCCGGGGTCCGTAGATGGTGTCCAGCCCCGCGAGCACCCGATCCCTGGCCCGCGCCGGATTGTCGTCGATCATCAGGTACATGCGTTTGGCGATCGTGAAATGCGTCCGATCCTTGTTCTGCTTGTCGAGTTCCCGACGCAACCCGGTCACGACGTCGGCGAAGTCGGCGATGGTCGACGACCCCGCGCCGATGAAGCTGTCACCGAGCCGAACCGCCCGCGCCAGTGCCGCGGGGGCGTGCCCGCCGAACCACAGCGGCGGGTGTGGGCGCTGCACCGGCTTGGGGTTGATCGGCGTGGCCTCGACGGTCCGGAACCGGCCCTGGAATGTCACCGACGACTCGTTGGACCACGCGGCCTTCATCAGCGCCAGCCCTTCGGTGAACGCGCCGATGAACGTCTCCTTGTCGACACCGAACGCATCGAACTGCCGGAAGCCGCCACCCGGTGCGACACCGAGGTCCAGCCGTCCACCGCTGAGTTGGTCCACCGAGGTGGCGATCGACGCCAGTTGCAGTGGGTCGTGCAGCGAGGTGATGAGCACCGCGACGCCCAGCCGTAACCGTTCGGTGCATGCTGCCGCGTACGCCAGCAGCTCCATCGGTGCGACCAGCGGGCCCGGTCCGATCGTCTGTTCCAGCGTCCAGCCCCCCTCGAATCCAAGCTCCTCGGCCCGGCGCAGATACTCGCGCAGCGCCGCGCCGTCGGCGACATCGACATCGAACTGGGGGATGGAGATCGAGAATCGCACGCACCCAGAGTAGGCGCACGCCATCGGTAGGCTCGGTGCCATGCGTACGTTCCCGCCGCTGAACCTCCTGCCGGACATCCCCGGCGTCGACGACGTGCGGGCGCTGGCCCGCCGGGTCGACACCGCCCGACACAACGGGGTGCCCAACGGCTGCATCATCGAGTTGGATCTGCAGTCGGTGCCCCACGAGACCGGTGGTTTCGACCCGCTGGCGATCCTGTCCGGTATCACCGGCGCCAACCGCCCGCTGCTGCTGCGTGAGGCAGTTGCCGCCATTCACCGCGCCGCGGAGGATCCACGGGTGGCCGGCCTGATCGCCCGCGTTCAGTTTCCCGCTGCCCCGGCCGGCCCCGTTCAAGAGCTGCGCGAGGCCATCGCGGCATTCACTACCGCGAAACCGTCACTGGCATGGGCGGAAACCTATCCTGGCACGCTGTCCTACTATCTGGCGTCGGCATTCGGCGAGGTGTGGATGCAGCCGTCGGGCACGGTCGGTCTGATCGGGTTCGCCACCAACGCGCTGTTCCTGCGCGGGGCACTCGACAAGGCGGGTATCGAGGCGCAGTTCGTCGCCAAGGGTGAATACAAGTCGGCGGCAAACCTTTTCACCGAGGACAGCTATACCGATGCACACCGCGAGGCGGACACCCAGTTGGTGGCAAGCCTGCACAACCAGGTGTGGCAGGCGGTCGCCGAATCGCGCGGGATCGACGTCGCAGCTGTCGACGGGCTCGCAGATCGCGCACCGTTGCTGCGCGATGACGCGGTGACCGCCAAACTGATCGACCGCGTCGGGTTCCGTGATGAGGCGTATGCCCGGATCGCTGAACTAGTTGGCGCAGAAGGTATTTCACCGGAAGACGGTGATGCCGACGACGATGGCGCGCCGCCGCGGATCTACCTTGCTCGCTATGCCCGCACCAAATCGTCGAGCCTGCCGAAGCCTCCGGTGCCAGGTCGCAAGGCAAAGCGGACCGTCGCGGTGGTCACGCTGGCGGGACCGATCGTCAGCGGTCGCGGCGGAAAGCAGATGCCGCCGTTCGGTTCATCGAGCGCCGGCGGCGACACCATCGCCGCCGCGCTGCGCGAGGCCGCCGCCGATGACGACGTCGCCGCCATTGTGCTGCGGGTCGACAGCCCGGGCGGGTCGGTGACGGGCTCGGAGACGGTGTGGCGCGAAGTCATCCGCACCCGGGAGGCGGGCACCCCCGTGGTCGCGTCGATGGGGGCGGTCGCCGCCAGCGGTGGTTACTACGTGTCGATGGGCGCCGACGCCATCGTGGCCAACGCGGGCACCATCACCGGCTCGATCGGTGTGATCACCGGCAAGCTGATCGCCCGGGATCTCAAGGACCGCTTGGGTGTCGGCTCGGACAGTGTGCGCACCAACGCCAACGCCGACGCCTGGTCCGTCAACGCGCCGTTCACCCCCGAACAGCAGGCACACGTCGAGGCCGAGGCCGACCTCTTCTACACCGACTTCGTCCAGCGGGTGGCGCAGGGTCGTGACCTCACCGTGGACGCGGTCGAGGAGGTGGCCCGCGGCCGGGTGTGGACCGGGGCCGATGCGCTGGCTCGCGGTCTGGTCGACGAGCTCGGTGGTCTGCGCACCGCCGTGCGGCGAGCCAAGGCCCTGGCCGGTATCGATGAGGACATCAAGGTCAAGGTCAAGCACTACCCGGGCTCGTCGCTGCGGGACATGTTGCGACCCAAGCCGTCATCGCAGCCGGGGGCGGCGTCGCTGCCCGAGGCGTGCGCGGCGGTGATGCTGGCCGCGGTCGGCGGAGTGCTCGATCAGGCGCAGCGGTCGCTGACCGGGACACAGGCAATGTGGCTGGGGGAGTGGCGGTTCTAGCCCAATGTCGCGCTGACGTAAACGATCTCACCGAGCGGGTCGGTCTCCCGGCCCTCCGGCACGTTCCGGCCGTGCACGGCGAACAATTCGTCACGTGGTGAACCCTGTGCCTGCCAGCCCTTTTCCCGTAGGTACTCGATGACGTGGCTGCGCTGGCCCGCGTAGACCAGGGCGCCCATGTCGATGTCCAGGCCGAGCTGGCGTAACGGCGCGGAAATCTCCCTGGCCTTGTCAGCGTCGAAATCCATGATGCCGGGCGCGTATTCGGTGCCGATGGTGCTGCCGGGCGCCGACTCGCCGGTGATCAGGTCGAAAAGATGGTCCTGGGCCTCTGGCGGCAGATAGATCAGCAGACCCTCGACCAGCCACGCAGTGGGCTGAGAACTGTTGAACCCCGCTTCCTGCAAGGCTTTTGGCCAGTCATCACGAAGATCCAGGGCGACGGTCCGCCGGATCGCCGTAGGTTCGGCGCTCAGTTCGCCAAGCGTCCGGGATTTGAAGGCGATGACGTCGGGCTGGTCGATTTCGTAGACAACGGTGTCCGCGGGCCAGGGCAGCCGGTAGGCGCGGGCGTCGAGCCCCGAGGCCAGGATCACCACCTGGCGGATACCGGTGCCGGTGGCGGCCATCAAATGGTCGTCGAAGAACTTGGTGCGCACCGCCATCGAGTCGATCATTGCCTGCGCGCGTTCGGGCGAGCTGTCAGGGATCTGCGAGAGATCGAGCTCGCCGTCGAGCATCTTGGTGAAGAAGTCGACGCCGACCGCACGTACCAGCGGCGCCGCGAAGGGATCATCGATCAGTGCGTCGGGGGCCGCCGAGGCGATCGCGCGTCCGGCGGCCACCATGGTCGCGGTGGCGCCGACGCTCGACGCCAGGTCCCACGAATCGTCACTGGTGCGTGCCACGGTGTTCCTCTCCATGTGGGCCCTCGCGGAGTTCGGCGTACAGATAGCCCGAGTTGCCTGCCATAGCGGTCAGTTCGTCATCCGGGTATTCGAAACCGTTGACGGCGTAGGCATCCCGTGATGACCGCACCGAAACCTGCCACCCCCGCGTGTGTAGATAGTCGTCGGCGGAGCTGCGGTCACCGGGGTAGAACAACTCGGCCAGGTTGATGTCGCTGCCGAGCCGGCGGGAACGCTCGGTCAGCTTGTCCGCCCAGCCGTCCGTCAGTGCCGAGGTGTCCATGTGCTCGGTGGCCAGGCGGCTGCCCGGCGCGCTGAGGGCCGTGATGTTGTCGAGCAGGCGGTCCTGGGCTTCCGGGGGGAGGTAGATGAGAAGTCCCTCGGCGATCCACGCGGTGGGCTTGGTCGCATCGAAGCCGCTGTCCCGCAAGGCTTTCGGCCAGTCGTCGCGCAGGTCGATGCCGACCGTGCGGCGGTCGGCGGTGGGGTCGGCCCCCAGCTCGACCAGCACGCCGGTCTTGAACTCGATGACCTGCGGCTGGTCGACCTCGAACACGACGGTGCCGGCCGGCCACCGCAGCCGGTAGGCGCGCGTGTCCAGCCCCGAGGCCAGGATCACCGCCTGCCGGATCCCCGCGGCGCCCGCGTCGATGAAGAAGTCGTCGAAATAGCGGGTCCGCACGGCGATCTGTTCGCACATCCGGTCGCGACTGAACAGCGGATCGTCGTCGGCGTCGATGTCGCCGTCGGCCAGGCGGTTGAGGTGGTCGAGGCCGACGGTCTTCACCAGGGCGTCCGCGAACGGATCGCTGATGAGCGGGTCGGGTTGTTTGGTGGCCAGCGCCCGCGACGCCGCCACCGCTGTCGCGGTGGCGCCGACACTGGACGCCAGATCCCAGGTGTCACCCTCGGTACGTGTCATGAATTGCTCCTATGCGGTACGGATGGCGGTGACGGCCACAGAACTCTGCAGCGGCACCACCGAATCGTCGAACGGCCAGGTGCGGCCGTAGTCGGTGAACATGTCGAGTCGGTTGCGGGCGGTCACATCCCAGCCGCGTTCGGCCAGATAGTCGACGACGTGGTTGCGGTCGCCCTCGTAGAACAACTGAGTGAAATCGATGTCGAACCCCTCGCCGCGCCAGACCTCGGCGATGTCCTTGGCCCGTTCGGCAAGCGATGCGCCGAAGTCGCCGCCGTGGTACTCGGTGGCGACGCGACTGCCCGGCGCCGACAGTTCGGTGATGTTGTCGAAGAGGCGGTCTTGGGCGTCCGGCGGTAGATACATCAGCAGCCCCTCGACGCTCCACGCCGACGGTGCGGCCGGGTCGAAGCCGGTCTCGCGCAGCGCTGCGGGCCAGTCGTCGCGTAGATCGATCGCAACGGTGCGGCGCTCCGCGGTGGGGGTGGCACCGAGCCGGGACATGGCATCGGTCTTGGCGCCCACCACCTGTGGTTGGTCGATCTCGTAGACCACGGTGCCCGTCGACCAGGGCAGCCGGTAGGCCCGCGAGTCGAGGCCGGCGGCCAGGATCACCGCCTGACGGATGCCGGCCGCACCTGCCTCCACGAAGAAATCGTCGAAGAACCGGGTGCGGACCGCCACCACTTCGGTCATCAGACGCAGACCGGCAGCGGTCTTCTCGTCCGTAGGGGTGAACTGTTCGTCCACCATCCGGGTGAAGAAGTCGATGCCGACCGCTCGCACCAGGTCGGCAGCGTAGGGATCGGTGATCAGCGGCTCGGCCTCCCGGCTCGCCAGCGCCCGGGCGGCGGCGACCATGGTGGCCGTCGCGCCCACGCTGGACGCCAGGTCCCAGCTGTCGGTCTCGGTGCGTGCCATCGTGTCCTAACTCCTCGGCGATGTCCTGATGTCGTGGTGACGTCTATTTCGTGGCGGTGATGTAGCGGACGTCGGCGAAACCCTCGTCGCTGTCGAGCGGCTCCATCCCGTATTTCACCAGCAGGTCGTTGGCGCCGACAGAGGTGCTGGCCCAGTTGTGGCCGTCGAGATACGTCGTCACCTCGGCGCGGTCGCCGAGGAAGACCAGCTCGGAGAAATCGAGGTCGAAGCCATGCTCGCGCCATCGGTCGGCGGCACTCTGCATGCGTTCGCGGACCTCGTCCTGGTCGACGTCGTGATGGGTGGGCACACCCTCGACAGCCAGGCGGCTGCCTCGTGCGCTCAACTCACTGATCTGGTCGAGCAACCGGTCCTGGGCCTCCGGCGGCAGGTAGCCGAACAAACCTTCGGCGATCCAGGCCGTCGGCCTGGTGCTGTCGAAGCCGGCGGCGGTCAATGCGGCCGGCCAGTCGTTGCGCAGGTCGATGGGGACGGTGCGCAGATCGGCCGTCGGCGCCGCACCGAGTTTGGCCAGCTGCTGCGTCTTGAATGCGATGACCTCGGGCTGGTCGATCTCGAAGACCACCGTGCCGTCGGGCCAGGGCAGGCGGTACCCGCGGGCGTCGAGCCCTGACGCCAGGATGACGGCTTGCCGGACGCCTGCCGCGGTCGCGTCGGCGAAGAAGTCGTCGAAGAAGCGGGTGCGCGCGGCCATCCCGTCGGCGAAGCGCCTCATGCCGACCGGAGACTCGTTACCGTCGAGGTCCTCCGGGCGCAGCTCACCGCCGGCCAGCCGGGAGAAGAACTCGACGCCGACGGCCTTGACCAGGGGCTCCGCGAAGGGGTCGTCGATGACGGCGTTGTCGGCCCGGCTGGCGACCGCGCGTGCCGCGGCCACCATGGTGGCAGTGGCGCCCACGCTCGACGCCAGGTCCCATGTGTCATTGTCGGTGCGAGCCATCTGAAGAAGTCCTCCGCTCAGAGTAATTAGTCTGTATAAGCAGTCTACGCGGACCAAACTGGCAGGAACCTGAGAACACCGCGGGCGGGGGCTGGACCGTCATCCGCAGGCGCCGAGTTCGACGGTAGGGCTGTGACTCACCGCCAATCACGACCCCTGCGTCGAAGTGGACGCATCGCCCGCA
>CAMFLL010000400.1 GCA_945957405.1 uncultured Mycolicibacterium sp.
GCCTCCTCGGCCCAGATCGCGCCGAAGATCACGCCGAAACCGAACACCGGGAACGCGAAGATGGTGGTGCGGTAGGCGATCCGGTCGAGCGTCTGCGCATCCGGCAGCCTCGACACGATGCGGTTGAGCGCCCCGTCGGAACCCGGCTGCCCGAACCGGGACATCTTCAGCAGGAACAGGATGCTGGCCACACCCGCGACCAGGAACACCCCCGAGCCGAGGCTGACCACCGACACGTGGATGGGCAGCCAGTAGCTCTGCAGTGCCGGCATGACGGGCGCGGCGTGGCTGTAGAGCCACCGGCCCGACACCGTGAGCAGGATCAGGACCGGCACCAGCACGAAAACCCACAGCGCGCGGTATTGCTGACGGCGCAGGACCACCGCGGCCGCGATCAGCCCGCAGAAGCTGGTCAGGTTGATGAACTCGTACATGTTGCCCCACGGCACCCGGCTGGTCGCCAGGCCGCGCAGCACGATGCACGCGAACAGCAGCGCGATCCCCAGGTACACCAGCGCCAGACCGGACCGGCCGACACGCTCGTCGAACGAGCGGCGCGGCGCGTCAACGACGACACCGGGCCGGTCGCTGTCACCAGCGACGGCGCCGCCGACGGCCACCAGTTCGCGGTCCTCGACCTTGCGCCCGCGCGCGTACGCCAACTCGATGGCCAGCAGCAGCAGCGCGCACACCAGGACGACCACCGACGACGTGAACGCCCAGTCGGAGTATCGGGCCAGCCCGAGATCCACGTGCTCGGTGTTCATCAGACCTTCTCTCTTGACGGCGTCTCGGCAACCGGCGGGGTTGCGGCCACGTCGGTGGTCAGCCGTTCGGTGAGCCGCTCGAACTCGTCACCCCAACCGGAATTGTCGGTGCGCGCCAGGCCGCCCATTTCGACGTTCACGGTACCGGTGGACGAGCCGTCTGCGCTGGCCGGGGAAATTCGGATCCAGATCCGCCGGCGCCGCACCAGCAGTGACACCAGCAGGCCGCCCATCATCGTCATCGCGAACAGCAGCACCCACACCTGCCCCGGGTCATGGGAGACCTGGAGATTCACGAACGGGGTGGCCTTGTCGAAGGTGACGACGGTGCCGTCGTCGAGGCGGGCCTGTTCGCCGACGCGCAGGTTGACGCGGTCGACCTTGGTCAGCCTGCCCTGGTCGATGAGCCGGGGGTCGAGAGTGAACAATGCCTGCGGCCTACCGCTGTCGAGCCCGGTGTCGCCGCGGTAGATGTCGACGGCCACCGCCGGATTCTTGAGCGCCGGATAACTCGACGACAGCAAGGTGCCGTGCAGCAGCTCGGTGGGGGCCAACAGACCTTGGATCGCGATCTGCTGTTTGCGACGTTCCTCGGCGTCGGGGTACATCCCGCCGGGCGGGTCGATGCGCACCACGCCCGACGACAGCAGCGTCAGGGGGTCCTCGGGGCGCCACTGCACGGTCTGACTGCGGGTCTCGCCGTTGGGGAAGCGCACCGTGAACGTCGGCGCGTAACCGTGCCCCTGCAGGTAGACGCGGTCGCCGCCGACGCGCAGCGGATGGTTGACCTCGAGCCGGTAGGGCTGCCAGGTGTCGCTGCTCAGGTCGGCGCCGGATTGGTAGTCGATATCGGCGGCGAACGACGTGGCCTGGCCGTTGTCCAGGTAGTTCGCCTGGAAGTCGTTGACGCGGATGCACATCGGGTGCAGTGAGGTGCCGTCGACGGTGTTGCCGGCGCGGAACGAGTCGAAGGCCGCCGGTGATGCCGAGCAGAAGCCGGGTCCACCGTCGGCGATGACGATGACGTTGCCCTCGTAGCCGAACATCTTGCCCGCGGCCACCGCCACCAGCAGACCCAGCAGCGAGAAGTGGAAGACCAGATTGCCGAACTCGCGCAGATAACCCTTCTCGGCCGACAGTTCGTACACACCGTCGTCACTGCGCGTGGTCTTGCGCCACCCCCGAAGCCGGCCCGCCATGGTGTCGGCGAGCTGACTCGGATCGCCGACCAGCTGCACCTCGGCGTGCTTCGGCAGTCGTGCCAGATTGCGCGGCGCGGGTACCGGGGTGGCCCGCAGGGTGCGGGCGTGCTCGATCATCCGCGGCGTCAGGCATCCCACCAGCGAGATGAAGAGCAGCACGTAGATCGCGGTGAACCAGAAGCTGGAGAACACGTCGAAGAACTGGAAGCGGTCCAGCCACGGCCCGAGAACCGGCCGGCTGGCGATGTATTCGTCGACCTTGCCGGCGTTGAGGCTGCGCTGCGGGAGCAACGCACCCGGCACCGCGGCCAGCGCCACGAGGAACAGCAGTACCAGCGCGGTACCCATGGACGTCAGGCCACGCCATGTGTTGCGGATCCAGGCGAACACCCTCACAGCGGCAGCCTCGTGTTGCTGACGAACGCGTCGCGGATCCAGGACACGAAGTCGTTCCACATCCCGGTCAGCAGGGCGAGGCCGACCAGGATCAGCAGGATGCCGCCGAAGATCTGGATGGCGCGGGTGTGGCGGCGTAACCAGCCCAGGCCGCCGACGGCCCAGGATGACCCGAAGGCCAGCAGGATGAACGGGATACCCAGGCCGAGGCAGTAGGCGATCACCAGGACGACACCGCGCGCGACGCTGGCGCCGTCGGTGGCCGATGCGACGGTGATGACACCGGTCAGGGTGGGTCCCAGGCACGGCGTCCAGCCGAGCCCGAACACCGCCCCGAGCAGCGGCGCACCCGCAACCGTCGACAACATCCGCGGCGTGAAGCGGGCCTGGCGTTGCAGCATCGGCACGAAACCGATGAACACCAAGCCCATGATGATGGTGATCACGCCGCCAACCCGTTGCAGCACAAGCTGATTGGTGATGAGCGACGTCGTCATTCCCAGCACGGCGACCGTGCCCAGCAGGAACACCGCGGTGAAGCCGGCGACGAACAACAATGCCGATCCGGCCACGCGCAGACGCAGTCGGCGGGCCGTCTTCACCGCACCCGCGCCGTCGGCCGGTTCGTCGACACCGACGACCGCGGCCAGATACGACAGGTATCCCGGCACCAGCGGCACCACACACGGCGAAGCGAAGGACACCAGGCCGGCCAGCACACAGAGCCCCAGGGCCAGCAGCACGGGACCGGTTGCGGCGAATTCAGCTGCCCCGGTCATGTTTTCGGCTCCGGCTCGGTGGCCAGCCGTTGTACCACCGGAAGTAGGTCCTCGGCGAGAAGTTCGCGCAGGAACACCGCCGCGACACGATGCTGCCGATCGAGCACGATGGTCGACGGGATGACGGCGGTCGGGTACTTGCCGCCGAACGCGATCATGGTCCGCATGGCGGGGTCATAGATCGACGGGAACGTCACCTTGCGGTCGACGATGAAATCCTTTGCCGCGTCCCGATTGGCGTCGCGCACGTCGATTCCGAGGAAGGCCACCCCGTCGGCGCGGGTCTGGTCGTAGACCTGCTGCAGCTGTGGCATCTCCGAGCGGCACGGCCCGCACCACTGCCCCCACACATTGATGACCACCACATCACCGGCGAAATCGTCGAGTGAGAGCGTCTTCGACGGGTCCAGCAGATCGGGCCCGCTGATCGCGCCGGGCCTGCCGCGGGATTCAGGCGGGTCGTAGAAGATGTCGGTCTTACCACCCGGTGAGACGAACTCGAAGGTGCCGCCCTGCACCACCGCGTCGTCACCCGTTGCGCAGCCGGCGAGCACCAGACACCCACCGACGGCCGCGGCCGCCAGTGCGCTCACCAGCCTGCGCTTCATCTACAGGCCCGCCGCGGGTTCGGCGTAGGAGACGTCGATCAGGCGGTCACCGTCGAAGGTCAGCGTGGTCAACGACGCCAGATTGCACTGGCGGCGGCGCGGATCGTGCGGCAGCCACTTGCCCTGCATCGAGCGACGTAGCGTCTCGACCGGCAACTGATGGCTGACGCACACCACTTCATGACCGGTACCGCGGTGGCGGGCCCGTCCGACCGCGGCGGTCATGCGGGCCGCGATCTGCTTGTACGGTTCACCCCAGGAGGGCGTCAGCGGGTTACGGACCTGCCACCACACCTTCGGGTGGCGCCAGACGCCGTCACCTGGCGACATGCGTTTGCCCTCGAAGTAATTGGCCGATTCGATCAGATCGTCGTCGGAGTCGACGGGCAGACCGTGAGCGGCCGCGATGGGTGCCGCGGTCTCCTGCGCGCGCTGCAGCGGTGAGGCGATGACGGCGACGATGTCATGGCCCGCGAGGTAGTCGGCGACGGCCTGCGCCTGCTTTCGGCCTCGTTCCGACAGGTGGTACCCCGGCAGCCGGCCGTAGAGGATGCCCTCCGGGTTGTGCACCTCGCCGTGCCGCATGACGTGCACCTTGGTCATCCCGCTGTCGGCCACTCAGGCTCCCGGCTCGGTGGCCGACGCCGCCGCGCGGGCGGCGGTGGGCAGGGCGGCGGCGATCCGGTCGAACGCCTGGTCGTCCAACGCCGCCGAGACGAACCACGCCTCGTAGGCGCTGCACGGCGGGTAGACACCGGCGTCGAGCAGGGCGTGGAAGAACGGCGGGAACCGCCACGTCTGGCTGGCCCTGGCGGAGGCGAAATCGGTCACCGGGGTGTCGGAGAAGAACGCGGAGAGCATGTTGCCCGCGCGCTGAATCTGGTGTGGCACATCAGCTTCGGTCAACGCATCACCGAGCAGACCGGCCAGCCGATCAGCATTGGCGTCCAGCCGGGCATAGACGTCGGCGTCGGCCGCGCGCAGCGTCGCCAACCCGGCGGCCATCGCGACCGGGTTCCCCGACAACGTGCCCGCCTGATACACCGGGCCCAGCGGCGCCAGCCGCTCCATGATGTCGCGGCGGCCGCCGAATGCCGCGGCGGGCAACCCGCCACTCATCACCTTGCCGAACGTGAACAGATCGGCGTCGACGGGATCGATGCCGTACCAACCACTTCGGCTGACCCGGAACCCGGTCATCACCTCGTCGATGATCAGCAGCGCGCCATGCTCAGCGGTGATCCTGCGCAACGCGGCGTTGTATCCGGGCTGCGGCGGCACACAACCCATATTGCCCGGGCTGGCCTCGGTGATGACGACGGCGATCTGGTCGCCGTGCGCCGCGAACGCTTCCTCGACGGCCTCGATGTTGTTGTAGGGCAACACAATGGTATCCGCGGCCGTGGCGCCGGTGACCCCGGGCGACGACGGCAGGCCCAGGGTGGCGACACCGGACCCGGCGTCGGCGAGCAGCGCGTCGACGTGCCCGTGGTAGCAGCCGGAGAACTTGATCACCTTGGACCGGCCGGTGAACCCGCGGGCCAACCGGACCGCACTCATGGTGGCCTCGGTACCCGAGTTCACCAGCCGGACCCGCTCGACGGGTCCGACCCGCGAGATGATCTCGGCGGCCAGATCCGACTCGGTGGGCGTGGGGGCGCCGAAGGACAGCCCGTGCGCGGCGGCCTGGGTGACGGCCTCCACGACGGCGGGATGCGCGTGGCCCAGGATCATCGGGCCCCAGGAGCACACCAGGTCGACATACCGGTTACCGTCGGCGTCGGTCAGCCAGTACCCCTGGCCTGAGGTGATGAAGCGGGGCGTTCCGCCGACGGAGTTGAAGGCGCGCACCGGCGAGTTCACCCCACCCGGAATCACCGCGCACGCGTCGGTGAACAGTTGGGCGGACCGATCGACTGTCATCGCTGCACTCCCACGCGCTCGTACCTCGCGCTCACTCGTCCTCGCGGGCTCATGGCGACCAGTGTCCCAGGGCCTGCCGCGGAGGCCGAAATCCGGGTCCTACACGGTGTAGTTGTCAGGCCGGGGTCAAGGTGAAGACGGGGTGATCGGCGGGGTCGGGTAAGGAGCGGAAATAGCCGTCGACCATGGAGCCGACCTGCGCGCGATAGGCCGTGAGCACCCGTTCGCGCTGGTCGACAGGTATCTCGGTGGCGGTGTAGGCCCGCGCGGCACCACGGGTGGTCAATGTCACAGCGGGTTCGGCGCGCACATTGCGCACCCACTGCGACTCGCCGCGCGTCGAGACGAGGTAGACCACGCCATCGACGTCGACCGTGATCACCGGCACCTGTTGAGGCGCTCCGGTGCGGCGACCGGTGGTGGTCAGCGTCTGACTCCCGGAGATGCCGAACCGCATGGCCAGCCTGTTGAAGACCCGCGCGGTGAACCACGGCGGTTTCAGATACGCCATGTCAGCAGTCTGAACGACAACGGTCGGCGGCACCTCGTTTCGGTGCCCTTGGTCCGGGGCAACCATTTCGAATGCGTGCAGAAGAAGGCGACGAATCCATCGAGGAACTGGCCAAGGATGCTGCCAAGGCCGAACAGCGGCTCGACGATGCCGTTGAGCAGGGCGAAGGCGCTCCCGGCGACACCAAACCCAAGCACCGCAAGGAGTGAGAGTGGCGCGCGGCGAGCACCCGCAGCGCACGCCGTTCTACGGTGCGTGCCTGATGGCCGCGGCCTTCCTGTTGTGCTGGCCCGCGTCCATGGTGGACCTCGTGTGGTT
>CAMFLL010000401.1 GCA_945957405.1 uncultured Mycolicibacterium sp.
CCGCCGAAACTGTAGTTCTGGCAACGCCCACTCGCGCGATGCGTACAACAACTACAGTCTCGACGAGCCGTGGCGACGACCAGTGGCGACCCGGGCGGTATCAGTCCGACGCAGTATCCGCACGGTCCCGGGTGGACGGTCCAAGCAACGCGCGCACGGCATTACGTGATCCGAACGGACGCAGCATCCCACTCGCCGGCCGGGGCCGGACATTGAGGGGCCACCAGAACCAGCGGCCCATCATGGCTGCGATCGACGGCGTCATGAACGACCGGACGATCAAGGTGTCGAACAGCAGTCCAAGACCGATCGTGGTGCCGATCTGTCCGAGCACGATCAGATCGCTGAAGATGAACGACGACATCGTCGCGGCGAACACCAGGCCGGCCGCGGTGACGACGCCACCGGTGCCCGACATCGCCCGGATGATGCCGGTGTTCAGCCCCGCCCCGACTTCCTCCTTGAAGCGCGATATCAGCAACAGGTTGTAGTCGGCTCCCACCGCCAGCAGCAGGATGATCGCGAGCGCCAGCACGATCCAGTAGAGCTGGATACCGAAGATGTACTGCCACACCAGTACTGACAGACCGAACGAAGCACCCAGCGACAGCGCGACGGTGCCCACGATCACGATGGCGGCAATCATGCTTCTCGTGATGAACATCATGATCAGCAGGATCAATGCCATCGCGGCCAGGGCCGCGATCAGCAGGTCGTACTTCGCGCCGTCCTGGATGTCCTTGTACGTCGCCGCCGTGCCCGCCACGTAGATCTTGGCGTCCGACAATGGCGTCGCCTTGATGGCGTCGAAGGCCGAGTCCTTGATGCCGTTGATGTGCGAGATACCTTCGGGCGTGGCGGGATTGCCGTCATGGGTGATGATCATCCTGGCCGCCTTACCGTCCGGCGACAGGAACAGTTTCAGGCCACGCTTGAAGTCCGGGTTGTCGAAGGCCTCCGGCGGTAGATAGAACGAGTCGTCGTTCTTGGCGGCATCGAACGCCTGCCCCATCGCGGTCGCATTCTTCAGCGCCTCATCACTTTGGCTGTTGGTACCGGTAGTGGTCGCATAGTTCGACAGTGTGAGATCGCGGTTGCGCTCCTGAATGGCGATCTGCGGCGGCAACAAGGCGAGTAGTTGCGGTTGCAGCGCATCCAGCTTGTCGAGACTTGCGGTGATGTTCTGGAATTGGTCGCTGAGCTGACTGATGCCGTCGAGCGAGTCGAAGACCGATCGCAGTGCCGCGCACATGGGGATGTCGAAACAGTGTGGTTCCCAATAGAAGTAGTTACGCAAGGGCCTGAACTGGTCGTCGAAGTTGGCGAGCTTGTCCCGCAACTCGTTCGTGATCTCGACGGTGTCGTGGAAGGCCTGCGTCTGTTCGTGGGTGGCCGCTGCCTGCGTCTGCTGCAGCGCCAGTTGCTGTTTGAGGATGTTGATGGTGTTGCTGATCTCGTTGGCCTGCTTGAGCAGATCGGCGCCACGATCCTGCTGATAGCTCAGGTTCATGATCTGGCTGGCACTCTGCGCACTGATCTGGAACGGGATGGAGCTGTGACTGATCGGTGTGCCCAGCGGTCGGGTGATCGACTGCACCAGGTTGACACCAGGGGTGTGCAGGACACTCTTGGCGACGCGCTCGAGGATCAGCATGTCGGCGGGATTGCGCAGATCGTGATCGGACTCGATCATCAGCAGTTCGGGGTTGAGCCGGGCCTCGGAGAAGTGCCGTTCGGCGGCCGCGTAACCGATCACCGCCGGTGCGTAATCGGGCAGGTACGGCCTGGCGTCGTAGCTCGTCTTGTAGCCGGGCAGCGCCAGCAGGCCGATGAGGGCTATCGCGAGCGATACCACCAAGATCGGGCCCGGCCACCGCACAATCGCCGTACCGATGCGGCGCCAGCCGCTGGCACGAATCTTGCGCTTGGGTTCCAGCAACCCGAACCGGCTGGCAATCAACAAGATCGCGGGGCCCAGGGTGAGGGCGGCCGCCAGCGTCACGAGCACACCGAGGGCGGCAGGGATACCGAGGGTCTGGAAGTACGGCAGCCGCGTGAAATACAGGCACGCGACCGCGCCGGCGATGGTCAGCCCCGATCCGACGATGACGTGCACAGTCCCGCGGAACATGTCGTGGTACGCCGCTATTCGGTCCATCCCCTTGTTGCGCGCTTCGTGATAGCGCCCGACGACGAAGATCGCGTAGTCGGTACCTGCCGCAATCGCCAACAGTGTCAACAAGTTTGTCGAGTAGGTCGACAGCCCGATGAACCCGTAGTTCGCCAGTGCCGAGATCACGCCGCGCGCCGCGGAAAGCTCGATGAGCACGGTGACGAGCATGATCAGTGTGGTGACAATGGACCGGTAGACCACCAACAGCATCACGGCGATGACGCCGAACGTGATGAGGGTGACCTTCTCGGTTCCTTCACTGCCTACTTCGAAGTTATCGGTGATCAGTGGTGCGGCGCCGGTGACGTAGGCCTTCACCCCGGGGGGTGCCGGGGTTTCCTCGACGATCTTGCGGATCGCGTCGACGGACTGGTTGGACAGTGCCTCGCCCTGATTACCCGCCAGATACACCTGCACCAGAGCGGCTTTGCCGTCCTTGCTCTGCGAGCCGCCCGCCGTCAGCGGGTCACCCCAGAAATCCTGGATATGCTGCACGTGCGTGGTGTCGGCAGCCAGTTTCTTGACCAGCGTGTCGTAGTACTGATGGGCTTCGGCGCCAAGCGGCTGGTCACCTTCGAGCACGATCATCGCCGCGCTGTCGGAGTCGAACTCATGGAACACCTGACCGATGTGCCGCATCGCCTGGATCGACGGCGAATCAGAGGCATTCAGGGAGACCGACCGTGCCGCACCGACGACCTCGAGCTGCGGGGCGATGATGTTTGACACCGCGGCCACGGCAATCCACGCCAGGATGATCGGTATAGCGAGCCGATGGATGATGCGCGCCGCCCGGGTGCCCTCGTCGTTGACCTCGCCGGTGTCCTCGGCGTCTTCGGTGCGGTGCTGACTCATGCCGTCTTGTCCAGGCAGGAGATGTATCCGTTCACGTTGTTGGTGGACCTTTCGTCCTTGACGACGCCGTTGACGGTGATGCGACAGCCGATGGTGGCCCCGTCGCCCTGCGCCCGGAGGTCGGCGAACATGGTCGGCTCATCGGTGGTGAGCGTGGTCGACCACGGCAGCGGCGTGTCGTTGACCCGCTGCGGCTGGGCGTCGATGTCCAGGTAGTTGATGGTGGCCACCGATCCAGGACTACCGAAGACCTCGAACAGCACATGTTTGGGGTTGAACCCGGTGTTCTCCAGTGCGTCGGCGCCCGGCCTGGATACGACGTTGTCGGAACCGAAAATCCCGTGTAGCCGGGTGATGCTGAATGCGACGATGGCGACCACGATCACGGCGACGACGACAGTCCACTGCCGCCTGACCAGATTGCCTACCGAAAAACCGCTCACCCGAAAGCCTTTCGATGTCCGGCAACACAATCTGGTTTCCGCGGCGCACACTCGCGCGCCTGAGTAGACCCTGAGAGAACGGTACGGTACCGTACTGACGAGTGCAACTGCTGGCGCGTCAATTGGCAACCGGCAGCGAAGATGAACTTGAGGTGAGCGCGTGGGTTCCGATCCGACAGACGACGCCTGTCCGGCGACGTGCGGACCGGAATGGACTCGGCGAGAGGCCGAGCTCCTGGCGGTCACGCTGCAGCTGCTGCAACAGCACGGGTATGACCGGTTGACCGTCGAGGCGGTCGCCGTCCAGGCAAAGGCCAGCAAATCGACCGTGTACCGGCGCTGGCCGTCGAAAGCAGACCTGGTGCTTGCGGCGTTCATCGAAGGCACCCGGTTCTCCGCGGTGCCGCCGCAGACCGGGTCGCTACGCGGCGATCTCCTGGAGATCGGCGCATCGGTGTGCCAACACGCTTGCGAACACGGCAGCACCATGCGGGCCGTCGTGAACGAGATGACCCACAATCCGCGACTGCAGCAAGCGATGCAGGACGAATTCGTGCATCAACGCAAGCTGGTGATCACTGAAGTCCTCACCGAAGCGGTACAGCGCGGAGAGATCGACGCCGCCGCGATCAACGACGAAATCTACGACCTGCTACCGGGATATCTGGTTTTCCGGTCGCTGGTGTCCGGCCGGCCACCGACGGAGGAGACGGTGCAGATCCTGGTCGACAACGTGCTGCTGCCCAGTCTGGGCTATCACGGATCGCCAACCTGAGCAGTCCCTGCCCATTTGCTGCCAGCTTCCTGTACTTGATGACTGTCGACGTGGTCGGACAAGGGTTATAGCTGCACCCCTTCGACCGGCAGCCCGGACGTGACACCTGCCCCACTTCCGCCGGCCTCTCCGACTTGTGGAAAGCCTTGTATCACGACGTCTTTCGCGACTCCGACGCCGTGCTGGTCGTCCACGTGTGGCGCCACACTGCGAGATGGCAACGTTTGCGCAGCCGCGGTGGACACCGCCGGGCGCCCTGATAGCGGATACAACACGCGTGGATCGATGTTTGCCATGCATTGTCGACAGCAGGCACGCGGGCGTAGGATCGCAGCGTCGCGAAGCTCGGGATCTTGAGCACAGCCACTCACACATCTGAACGTCATCGGAGCACCGGCGTGGAGTTTCTCGTCACCATGACCACCGAGGTTCCCGACGGCACCGCGTTGGACACGGTGGCCGATACCCGTCGAGCCGAGGCCGACCATTCCCGCCTACTCGCAGAACAAGGCAGTCTGCGCCGCTTGTGGCGGCCCCCGTTGAAACCCGGGGAGTGGCGCACATTGGGACTCTTCGCCGCTGATGATGCCATCCGGCTAGAATCCATACTCGCCGCGATGCCGCTGCGGATCTGGCGCACCGACGACGTGACACCGCTTGCGCCCCATCCGAACGATCCAGACCTGTCCGGCGTCGGTGAGGAGCGGGAGTATTTCGTCGCCACAACCGTCACCATCCCGGTCGGTACGCCCGCCACCGCAGTCGACGACACGATGCGCCGTGAATCACAGCGGGCGCGTGAGCTGGCCGATCGAGGCCACCTCCGTCGGCTGTGGGCGCTGCCCAACGATGGATCGGCTCTGGGCTTGTGGCACGCGCACGGGGCATACGAACTCGACGGCATCCTCACCGCACTGCCCCTGCACGCCTGGATGAAGACGGTGATCACCGCACTGTCACCGCATCCCAATGATCCCGGCAGAGAGGCTCCGAGCAGACACTGACTCGCATGGGTCGAGCCCGAAATGTGCGAGTTGATGCGGGGAAGGTCGAGCGTCAGCCGCTCAAGGGTGCCGGTTTGCCCAGCCGTCGTCGTTGTGTGCCATCAATTGGATCTCGCGTTCCCAGGCGCGGGCGCGGTACCCGTCCAAGCTCCGCCGGACGACGTAGGCGCAGAACGCACCGAAGGCGACCAGGCTGACCCAGACGGACAGTTCGGCGACGGCCGCACTCAATGTGGCGTCGTCGGCCTGCAGCGGTTCGGCAACGACCTTCCCGGCGTCGTCGAGCCAGACCGTCACCTCCGCGCCCTTGCGAACGGTGGCGGCCGTGAAAATGTCTTGCGTGCGCGTGTGTGATCCGTCGCGCCACTGCACGCGCAGCGGAGCGGGACCGTTGAAGTCCACCGGCATGGTGGTGCTGCCGTCGAGTGCAACCGCCTCGACCGAATGGCGGCTGCTCGTCTGCTCACGCACGGTGTTCATCGAGGATTCGTAGGTCACGCGTCCGGCAGCCGCTGCGACGGGGATGACGAGAAGGGCCATGAGGAGAACGGCGAGCACAGAGAACGCCTCGAGGCGGTCGCTCGTGCGGACCAGAGGATTGCGGCCGAGCGCACGCATATGCCAGCGGCACCGCATAGCAAACGATGTCACACTCATGGGCGTGCCCCGGTTCGGAGCTCGGCAGTCCTCACAAACACCCTGTTGATGGTGACACCGACGGCGCCAAGATGCCAGTTCGGGCCGGTGAGGGCGACGGATATCACACGTTCAGGGGCCGTGAGCGCCCGACCCTCGGCACGGTCGACGTGAGGCAGCCGAGCGGGATGATGTGGTCTATATCACATCTGGCAAACTCACCGGGCGCCCATCGATCGAGGTGTTAGCGCGCCTGCCCGCAGACGGGGTGCGCGCCACCAAGCCGCCCATCGGCGATCCCACCATCACCATCGCGAGCGACTTCGATGGGAACGCCAACGAGCAGGGACGAGAGCCTGGATTCAAAAAGGCTGCAGGACAACAATTCAGGGGCACATCCAGGCGAACGGCGGGCAGGGATTGGGGCGCGTGCCTTCCACCACCCAGAACACCGACGCATTCTCGGCGGTCGGCGTCTGGTAATGCCAGAGGTGACAGGTGTTCCAGTCCCATGTCACCTGATTGTCCGACTGCATGATCGGGTCACCCGGGCACCATTCGTAGTTGCTCCACGCGTCGATGGCTCCCTCGCCGGCGCCGTTGGT
>CAMFLL010000402.1 GCA_945957405.1 uncultured Mycolicibacterium sp.
GTGCTGAGCAACGTCGGTGCGGCGCAGGCCAGCGCGGCGGTCCACCTCGCCGAGGTCGGGACCACCTTGGCATCGGGCATCTCGCACTGGCGGTTCAAGAACATCGACTGGCCGCTGGTCGCCAGGCTCGGGATTCCTGGCGCCGTGGGTGCCTTTCTCGGTGCGACGGTGCTCTCGCGGCTGTCGACCGAGGCCGCCGCGCCCCTGATGGCTGCCATCCTGATCGTCATCGGCATCTACGTGCTGCTGCGGTTCTCGCTGCGCACCCCGCTGACGCTGGGCGCGGCCGGCACCAGTCACAGCGTGAAGTTCCTGGCGCCGCTGGGTCTGTTCGGCGGCTTCATCGACGCGTCGGGCGGCGGCGGCTGGGGCCCGGTGACCACGAGCACGCTGCTGTCCCAAGGTAAGACCGCGCCCCGCACCGTGATCGGCTCGGTCAGCGCCTCGGAGTTCCTGGTGTCGTTCTCGGCGTCGATCGGCTTCCTGATCGGGCTGCGTCAGGAGTTCCTCGACAACTGGCCGGTGGTGGTCGGCCTGATGATCGGTGGCGTCATCGCCGCACCGTTCGCCGCGTGGCTGGTGAGCCGCGTGAGCCCCGCCCTGCTGGGGACCGCCGTCGGCGGCGTGATCGTCCTGACCAACAGTCAGAAGTTGGTGCATTTCCTCGGTATTCATTGGCCGTGGTCCACCGGTATCTACGCGGTGATCGTCGTTGCCTGGATCTCGCTGGTGATCTATGCGTGGCGCAACTCGCGTGCGCCCCGATTCGCCGATGGCACGGACGCCAACGCCACCGTCGAGGCCGCCGAACCGCTGCCGCGCGGCTAATCGTCGGGGCGCAGCCCCACGAACATCGTCTTGTGCAGCGTCAGTACGTGATTGCGGGAGATCTCCGACGCCGCCCGGCTGTCGTGTGCCCGTAGCGCCTCCACCAGTTGCGCATGCTCGAGGTTGACCTGGTGCAGGTAGCGGATCGGGTACGGGATGAAATACCGGTAGAGCTGGTGCAGCACGTCGCAGTAGCTCTCGATCGCCCAGTCGAGGTGGCTGGCGACCGCGACTGCCTCATGGAAGCGCTGATCGGCATTGTGGTAGCTGGTCCAGTCGGTTGACTCGGCGGCGTCCGCGACGATCCGGGCCAGCGCGTCGATCTCGGCGGGGGAGGCGGCGTGCGCGGCCGCGGCGCCGAGCGCGTCCTCGGCCAGCGCGCGCAGATCGATCAGGCGGTGCACTTCACGAGCGTCAGCGCGGTAGGTCGCCGACGCCTGATCGGAGCCACTCGACGCGTCGGGTCCCGTCTTGGCGACGAAGGTGCCGCCGGCGCGCCCGCGGCGGCGCACCACCAATCCCTCGTCGGCCATCGATTGCAGCGCACGGCGGACCGTGGCGACGCTGACGTCGAGCGCCTCGGCGATGGCCGGCTCGGAGGGTAGGCGCTCACCGACCGTCATGAGATCGAGTTCCATGGCGAGTTCGATGCGCGCGCGCACCGTATCGGCAGCGCTCAGGCGCGTGATACCGGCGACAACGGGCGCGGTCAGTGCCGGGTGCGGGTCACCGACGTCCAGCGTCATGCCGTCAGGGTACGGGACCTATTGCTTATTTCGCTCATCACGATCTAATATCGGTCGTTATTCCGCTCACATTGAGCTATTAAACGCGAGGGAGCCGCCCATGCCCAGGACGATCACAGTGGCCGCGGTGCAGGCAGCACCCATACCGCCCGATGGGTTGCCCGTCTTCGGCCGCGACGACGCCGTGGCGCAGCTGGCCGCCGACGTACGCCGCGTGCGCGCCGGAATTGCCGGCCCGGCGCTGATCGTCTATCCGGAAATCCACCTGTTCGGGACCGACGACCCCGCGATGCTGCGATCGGCCGCCGAACCGCTCGATGGCCCACTGGTAACCGAGCTCGCCGGGATCGCCCGTGAGGCCGACGCGTGGCTGATCCCGGGCTCACTGTGCGAGCTCGGCTCTGGGGGCGAATTCTTCAACACCGCAACGGTTTTCGCTCCGGATGGCACACTCGCCGGGGCTTACCGCAAGATCTTCCCCTGGCGGCCGTTCGAACTGTTCACGCCGGGAGACCAATTCGTCACCGTCGACATCCCGGACATCGGCAGGCTCGGGCTGTCGATCTGCTACGACGCCTGGTTCCCCGAGGTCAGCAGGCATCTGGCCTGGATGGGTGCCGAGGTCATCGTCAACATCGTCAAGACCACCACACCCGACCGCGAACAGGAGATGGTGCTCGCGCGGGCCAATTCGATCGTCAACCAGGTGTTCACGGTCAGTGTCAACTGCGCGGGCCCGGTCGGCATGGGCCGCAGCGTGGTCGTGGACCCCGAAGGCCGGGTGCTGCAGGAGACCCAGGGCGCCGAGCCCGAAACTCTGTACCGCGTGCTCGATTTCGATGACGTGACGCGTGTACGCGAGCACGGCACCGCTGGCACCAACCGGATGTGGTCGCAGTTCAGCTCCACCGACGCCGTCATACCGCTGCCGATGTACGACGGGCGCATCGACCCGCTGCACTGGTCGCCCGCCCACCACCACGCGGATCTGGCGCTCCGCGCGAAATGAACCCCCTGTTGTCCCCTTACGAAAGGCGCTCGCAATGACCGACTCCTCCGTCACCGCCGGGCCACCGACCCTCGTCCGGGCCCTTGGCCTGCGCTCGCTGGTGCTCTTCGGCCTGGCCTACATGACCCCGCTGATCGTGCTCGGCATCTTCGGCGTGGTCGCCGCCGCGACCGCGGGCGCATCCGCGTCGGCCTATTTGATCGCCTTGACGGCAATGCTTTTCACTGCCTCCAGTTACGGACGGATGGCTGCCGCCTACCCCGTCTCGGGGTCGGCCTACACCTATGTGCGGCGCACCATCGACTCGCGCATCGGCTTTCTGACCGGCTGGGCGGTGCTGCTGGACTACCTGTTCCTGCCGATGGTCATCTGGCTCATCGGCGCCGCCTACCTGGAGGCGCAGTACCCGGCGGTGCCCGGATGGCTCTGGGTGCTGGGTTTCATCCTGATCACCACGGTGCTGAACGTGGTCGGTATCAAGGTCGCCGACAAGGCCAACTATCTGTTGATGGCGTTCCAGCTGCTGGTCATCGTGCTGTTCGTGGCGCTGTCGATCGGTTCGGTGGTCGGCAGTGCCGGCCCCGGCGGGCTGGCCAGTGCGCAGCCGTTCACCGGTATCGGCGCCACCCTCGGCGGTGTCACCGCGGGCGCGGCGATTGCGGCGTACTGCTTCCTGGGCTTCGACGCGGTGACCACGTTCACCGAGGAGGCCATCGAACCGCGCAAGAACATGCCGCGGGCCATCATGCTGATCGCGTTCATCGGCGGCGCGATCTTCCTGATCGTCGCCTACACCACCCAATTGGTGCACCCCGGTGGTGAATTCGCCGATTCGTCCTCGGCGGCTCTGGAGATTGCCAAGCTGATCGGCGGCAACCTGTTCGGTGCGGTGTTCCTGGCCGGGCTGATCCTTGCGCAGTTCGCCTCTGGGCTGGCGGCCCAGGCATCGGCCTCGCGGCTCCTGTTCGCGATGGGCCGCGACGGCACCCTGCCTCGGAAGGTATTCGGCACGCTCAGTGAGAAGTTCCGCACTCCGGTGGCCAACCTGGTGATGGTCGGTGTCGTGGGCCTGCTGGCGATGTTCCTGGACGTGGCGTCGTCGACGTCGTTCATCAACTTCGGTGCGTTCGTCGCCTTCACCCTGGTGAACGTGTCGGTGATCGTGTACTACCTCCGGCACCGAAATGCCGGCGAGAGGCTCAATCCTGTTCTGTACGTGGTGATGCCGGCCATCGGTGCTGTGATCACCGCCTACCTGCTGACACAGCTCGACAGCCGGGCGATCATCCTGGGGTTGTCCTGGCTGGGTGTGGGCATCATCGTGCTGGCCGTGACCAGCCGTGGTTTCCGCGATCTGCCGCCCGAGATCGCGGTCGACGAGGCCGAGGGTGCGGTCGCCGAACCGCTGCCCCGGTGATGCGTCCCGGACCGGTCTGCGCCAGAGTGACACCGTGAAGATCACGTTGGCGCAGATCGGTTCGGGCACCGATCTGGCCGCGAACCTGGCGATGATCACCGCATCGGCGACCGCAGCCCGCGGTGCTGGTGCCGACGTGGTGATGTTCCCTGAGTACGCCATGTACGAAAAGCACAAGGTGGACGACACTTTCGCCGATGCGGCGCAGCCGCTGGACGGTGACTTCGGCACCGCGGTGAGCCGTCTGGCCGCCGATCTGGGTATCGCGATCTTCGCGGGCATGGTCGAACACAATGCCGCCAGGCCCGGGCGGCCGTTCAACACACTCGGCGCGTGGAGCGCCGAAGGGGAACTGCTCGGCCGGCACCGTAAGGCGTTGTTGTACGACGTCGGCAACTTCAGCGAGTCGTCCTTCATCAGTCCCGGCGACCCGGACGATATCTCCACGGTGACCGTCGGTGACACCGTCATCGGGTTGCAGGCCTGCTATGAGCTGCGCTTTCCGGAGATCAGCCGGCGTCAGGTCCGGGCGGGCGCCACCGTCCTGGCGGTGCTGTCGTCGTGGGTACCCGGCCCTGCCAAGATCGCGCAGTGGATCACGCTGACCACGGCGCGGGCCATCGAGAATCTCTGTCACGTCGTCGCGGTCACTCAGGCCGTCCCCGTCTCCACCGGGCACAGCCTGGCGATCGGTCCTGACGGTGGCGTGCTGGCCTCGCTGGGCAGCACCCCCGACCAGGTGACGGTGAGCATTGACTTTGCGGCCACCAAGGCGGTCCGGGCGAACGACCCCCGCGCGTTGGCGGTGGACGTCTAGAACCGGCGCCGCGCCGACTCCTGCTCCAGCACGGCCTCCAAATCCGACAGCCGGTCCATGGACGACACCGCGCGTTGCGTGCGGTTGTTCTTGGCCAGCAGGTCGCGGTGGCGGTGGACGAACGCCCAGTAGCCCGCCGTGAAGGGGCAGGCGTCGTCGCCGAGACGTTTCTTCGGGTCATACGCGCAGTCCGCGCAGTGGTCGCTCATCTTGTTGATGTACGCGCCGCCGGATGCGTACGGCTTGGTGGCCAGTAGGCCGCCGTCGGCGTGCTGGCTCATGCCGATGACGTTGGTGGGCATCACCCACCGGAAGCCGTCGACGTAGGCCGTCGCGAACCACTCGGTGAGCTCGGCGGGCCGGTAACCGCGTTGCAGCGCATGGTTTCCCAGCACCATCAGGCGCTGGATGTGATGTGTCCAGCCGCGGTCACGTACACCGGTGAGCGCCTGGCGGAGGCATTCGGCGGTGACGTCGTCAGCGTCGAGGTCGGCCCACCATTTCGGCAGGTGCTTCTGCGCGAGCAGAGCGTTGTTGTCGCGCGTGTAGCCCGGTCCGAAGTGCCAGTACAGGTGCCACATGTACTCGCGCCAGCCGAGGATCTGGCGGATGAACCCCTCGACGGCCGCCAGCGGGGCCGTCTTGTCGTGGTAGGCGCGTTCGGCGGCGTGCACGGCGTCGAGGGGATGCAGGACGCCGAGGTTGAGCGGCACCGACAGCAGCGAATGCGACATCGCCCAGTCCTGGCCCATCATGGCGTCCTCGTAGCGGCCGAACAGCGCCAGACGGTGCTCGATGAACCGGTCGAGCGCGCGTTTGGCCTCGGCTGGGGTGACGGCGAACAGGCGCGGGCCGTCGGCGCCGATGGTGTCGAGGTTCATCGCGTCGAGGTCTTTACGGACCTGTTCATCGATATCGTCCTCGCGCGGCTGGTAGGGCTTGGGGACATCGAGGCCGGTCTGCTTCCTCGGCGGTGATTCGCGGTTCTCGGTGTCGTAGTTCCACGTGCCGCCCACGGGATCCGAGCCGCGCATCAGGACGTCGAAACGCCGCCGCTGGTCGCGGTAGAAATCCTCCATCCGGAACCGGGTGCGCTGCCCGGCCCAGTCCTGGAAATCCTTGCGGGGTAAGGCGAATGTCGGCGTCGGCAGCACGTCGGCGACCAGGCCCTGCTTGCGGAGCTGGTGAACGAATTTCTCGGCGGTATGCGAGGTGGGTTCGTGGACCAGCACCTTGCGGTTGAACTGCTTGAGCGCGTCGGTGTACCTGTCGGTCTTCAGCAGTGTGGCGCGGTCGCCGAGATCACGGTCGGCGTGCCGCAGCGCCGAGAGCACGATGTGCAGCTTCTGCCGGTGATAGCGCCGTTTCCGCAGCGCCGAGGTGGCCTCGACCAGCAGGACCTCGCGGTGAGCGTGCTCGCCGCCGTACACGGCGGGCCCGAGTTGGTCGGCGAACAGCCACAGGGGAGTGTCGTCTCGAGTCACTCCAGCGGTATGCCCAGAATGCGGCGAGATGACCGCGGTTGGGATTCCGGAGTCACGCTGTTGTAAGCTTTCGACCGCTGCCGGCGATCCCGGCAGCGCCGCGGGCTGTGGCGCAGCTTGGTAGCGCACTTGACTGGGGGTCAAGTGGTCGCAGGTTCAAATCCTGTCAGCCCGACCAAG
>CAMFLL010000403.1 GCA_945957405.1 uncultured Mycolicibacterium sp.
GGCATGTGCAGCGCCTGCAGGCGGACGTGCTCGCGGCGCCTGCGGTCCACCCGCAGCCTGGCGTCGACCGGTGGAGCCAGCACCTCGTCGAGCGTGAGATAGAAGACGTCGTCGACCTGCGCCAGCATCCTCACAGCAGCCAACCGGATACCCCGCTCGCGCAGCGCGATCCGCAGCTGATCGGTGTAGCGCGCGGTGGCGTCCCAGGCCGACTCCCTGGCGAGGCGGATTTCCTCCGCACGCCGCTGCGCCCGGCCGGTGCGGGCGGTGGTCGCCACGGGCGCGGACGGGCTGTCGAGGGCGGCCAGTGCGGCCGCGACCAGCAGGTGGCCGGGCGACTGCGCGAGCACCGGATTGGCGAGTTCGGCCTCACCGGGTCCGCGGTGCCCGACGCGGGACAACGCGGCGTCCACCGCCGCGGCGACCTCGGGGGCGGCACTGCGGATCGCCGCCAGGTCACCCCCGGCCGCCAGCTCACGGAGCTTCTCATCGGCCCGCAGGACGTGCGCCAGCGCCGCGGTCTCGGTGGCCAGATGCGCGGTGGCGGTGGTGGCCGCCAGCAGCGGTACCACCGCGCGGTCCTGGCCGGTGGCGCGGCAGAACAGCCCTTCGGCCAGCGCCCCGACCATCGATAATGTCCATCCCTGATGAATCCGGTTGCGCAACAATCTGATCCGCGTATCCAGGACCGCATCGGTGAGCGCGGGCCAACCCTGCGCGGCAGGCAAAAACGACGTCGCCGTCGCAGCGAACTCCTGACACCAGCCGCCGTACCGCCGGCCGAGGATCACCATCCGCGCGGTCAGCGCAGCATCGGCGAACGGCCGCGGCGGGCGGCGCCGTTGCTGATCGGCCGACGCAGCGTCGGTGAGACTGTGATCCAGGGTAGCGATCCCGCCGGGCAACAGCGCGGCCGCCGCGAGCGTCGCGGAGACACCGGTGAAGATGCGGTGACCGAACACCCCCACCGCGCGCTGCTGCCATTCATATGCCAGGCCACCGGACAGGCCCATGAACTGCGCGCTGGCACACTGCGCCGCGCGCAACCCGCCGCCCTGCACATCCAGGGTCATCGGGGTCAGCGGGCCGGGCAGCGCATCGGACGTGCACCGCACGCTGAACACCGGGAAATGCGGGTCGATGAGATCGTCGAAATCGCCTGCGATGCCGCGCGGCGCCGCGGGCCGCCCGCTCACCGTGATCGTGACGTCACGCGGGATGGTCTCGGTGGGCAGCGGCGGGTATCCGCCTGCCGGGACCGCGCGACCGGTGTCCGCGATCGCGTCGGCCGCCGTCCAGCCGCAGTCGAACTCCCAATCCCGGTGCAGCGGAACCAGTCTGAGGTCCGCGTCCAGCTGCGGCCAGGTATCGACGTGGCCACGGCTCGCCAAGGACGTCAGCCACCGCCGGGCCGACGCCGCGGTGACGGTCTCCGCGGTGGCCAGATCGACGGATCCGGTGCGGTGCGAACCCACCGAGCGGACCAGGAAACGCACCAGGTCGTCGGTGTGCAGCACCCGGACCGGTCGGGTGATGTCCGTGGCCAGCAGCGTCGCCGCCGTGCGGGACACCATCCAGTCGGCGTGCCGGCCGACGGGTGCGGCGATCCTGATGATCAGGCTCGGCGTCCAGGCGGACTCGACGAGTTCTTCCGCCTCGCCGTAGAGCTCGGGGTCGCCGGCGGCCTGCGAGACGAACAGCAGCCGCGCACCTGCCCTGGCCGCCGCATGCGACACCTGGACGACGCCGTCCAGGCCGGCACCGTCGGTGACTCCTGGCTCGATCGGCGCCAGATGGACCACGGCGTCGGCGTTGTTGCTGAGCTCGTGCAGGATCGCGTCGCCGGGCGTGGCGCACACCAGCTCGACACGTGGATCCAGCAACGGATGCGGCCGTGACGCGAGCCCGCACACGCGGTGGCCGGCCGCGCTGAGCTGTGCGGCGACCGTTCTACCCAGGGTGCCCGTGGCACCCGTGATCAATATCCTCATGTTCCCCGACCCCCATCGGTACGTCATGAGAATAGGCCCGCCGCGGCGTTTGCGGGAGGTTTTGGCCAGCAGCCTCCGAGAACCTTTCGTCGCAGCTAAAGAAGTGCCGCGGTCCCGTCGATATTCACCCGAATCTTTGCCCCAGCAATATCCTCTGCGACCGTGGCCGCCGCCTCGTCGGCGTTTCGGATGACCGCAAGGGTGCGCTCGTCATCAGGTGTGCGCACCGCCAGGAACGCCTTCTCCGGGACTCCCTCGCGGTCGAACGGGGTGGTCCATGTCTCCACGGTCCCGGTGCCCTCCCACTGCACCAGGGCATTCCGGGTGGGTTCGCGGTCCACCGCGTCCTGCACGTCCTCCCACGCGAAACCCGCCTGCGGCGGTTCGGTGCTGTACACGCCGAAACTGTGCTTGGTGAGGTAGCCACCGTTGGCGGTGATCAGACCGCGCGCGCCGGGGGCGGCGACGAGGCGCTGCGCCATGGTCGCGATCGAATGCATGACGTAGTTGTTCCACGGTCCGCCGGCGAAGGTCAGCCCGCCGGTGACGGTCAACGGGCGGGCCGGGTCGTCGGTGGCGATGCCGATCTCGCTCGCGGCAACCTGCACCGCTGACGGGAAGCACGAATAGATGTCGATCAGGTCGACGTCGTCGATGCCGAGGCCGGCGAGTTCGAGCGCCCGGCCGGCGCCGATGCGGATCGCCGGCGAACGGTGGTAGTCGCGCCGTTCGGAGATCGAGTACGTGTCATGGGAATCGGTGCCCGCCCAGGGGAACACCCACCGCTCGGACGGGATCTGCAGGTACGTCGCCTTCTCCACCGAGGTCAGGATCAGCACGGCGGCCTGATCGACCATGTTGTTGGAGTTCATCAGCTTGGTGTACGGCCAGCTGATCATCCGGTTGTCCGGCCCCGGGGTGGCGATCTCCTCGGCGGTCCAGGCCCGGTTGCTCCACGCGTGCGGGTTGTGCCGGGCCACTTCGTTGAACCGCTCCCAGAGTTCGGCGATCCGGCGCTGGTGGGTGCCCACCGACTCCTCGGCGGCGATCCGCAGGGCCACCTCGAACCACGGGTACACATGCGAGGGCAGGCCCAGACCGATCCGCTCCTGCGCGGGCCCGGCCATCTCGACATTGTCGTCACCGCCGGGCGGTACCGGCACCGACTCGTCCTGCACCGTCCAGCCCGGCCGAATACCGTTGGCTTTCAGCCGTTTGCGGGTTCGCCACGTTTCGGCACCGGCCAGCAGCACCACCTCAGCGCTGCCGTCGAGGATGTCGAGGCAGGCCTGGTTGACCAGGGACTGCGGCACGTTGCCGCCGACGCCGGTGTACCGCGTGGCGGGGCTCCCGGACGCAGCCGCCCCGATCAACTGACCGAGCAGCAGGCCCGGGTCTCGGTAGCGCCACGACAACAGATTGACGATCCGGATGGCGTCGACCGCCGCGAGCACTCGCGGGTCGGCGGCCTGGCGCGCCGCGGCGGCCATCAATGCCACGGGCTCCTGGGGTTCGCGCGTCCCGTCGAGTTGGTTGAGCTGCCCGTAACCGACCAGCACCGGGGTTCTCGGGTCCAGTGTCATGGCAAGCACCGTATCAACGACACGGACCCCGCTTGACAGGTGTCAAGCGGGGTCCGGTGATCAGCTCAGCACCACCAGGGACTACGGCGCCTTCTGGCCCGGGATCCCCTCGTAGGCGATATCGCCGGTCTTGAGGTTCTGGGCCGTCAGCTCGCCCAGTCCGTCGAGGAACTTCTGCCGGTCGGTCACCACGTGCTGCAGTGCCACATCGACGTTCTCCTTGGTGATCGCCGGCATGATGTACACCGGGTCCTTGTTCACCTCTTCGCCCTTGACCAGCGCGTTGGCCACCGCGAGACCCGCGGACAACTCGACGGTGCCGTTCTGCAGCGACGTGCCGATGAACTCGCCACTCTTGACGGCGTTCAGGCCGTCCTCGATACCGTCGATACCGACGATCGGGACATCGGTGCGGCCGGACTCCTTAAGGGCCTGCAGAGCACCCAGGCCCATATCGTCGTTCTGCGACACCACGCCGTCGATCTGCGGTCCGAAGCTGGAGATCCAGTTCTTCATCTTGTTGACCGCTTCGTCGCGCTTCCAGTTCGCGGTGTCCTTGGCGAGCACCTTGATGTCAGGGTATTTGGCCAGTACCTGGTCGATACCCTTGCCGCGGTTGATCTCACCCGAGCCACCAAGCGGGCCCTGCAGGATGACGATGTTGCCCTTGCCGCCGAGCTTGTCGGCCATCATCTGCATTTCCTGGGCACCGGCGGCCACGTCGTCGGGCTGGACGTTACCCGCGAGATCGGGGCTGTCCAGCGCGGCGTTGACGGCCAGCAGCGGGATGTTCTTGGACTTGGCCGCCGCGATCTGCGGGCCCAGCGAATCGGCCTGCACCGGAACGACGATGATGGCATCGACACCCTGGTTGATCAGTGAATCGACCTGGCTGGCCTGGGTGGACACGTCGTTGTTCGCCGAGTTCCACACCAGTTCGATGTTGTTCTCCTTGGCGTAGGTGTCCATACCCTCCTTGCCCGCGGTGATGAACGAACTCATGTCGTACACCGTCACGCCGACCCGGGTGGTGTCCTTGTTGGCCGAGGTGTCCCCCGCGCCGCAGGCCGTCATCCCCAGGCCCAGCAGACCCGCGGCGGCGACCGCCCCCAACTTCGTCGTCAGTCTCATCTATCACGCTTTCTCGTGGTAGTAGGTAATCGGTTGTCGGAAAAGGGATTACGGAGCCTTCTGCCCGGGGATGCCCTCATAGGCGATGTCACCGGTCTCGAGGTTCTTGTTGGTCAGCTCACTCAGGCCGGCCAGGAAATCGGCCCGCTTGGACACCACGTGCTCGTAGGCGACGTCGACGTTCTCCTTGGTGATGGCGGGCATGATGTAGACGGGCTTGGTGTTGACCTGCTCGCCCTTGGCGAGTTTCGCGGCAACGGCCAGACCCGACGACAGCTCGACGGTGCCGTTCTGCAATGAGGTACCGATGAACTCGCCACTCTTGACGGCGTTCAGGCCGTCCTCGATACCGTCGATGCCGACGATCGGAACGCTCTTGCCGGACTCCTTGAGCGCCTGCAGGGCGCCAAGACCCATATCGTCGTTCTCGGCGACCACACCGTTGATCTGATCCCCGAAACCGGAGATCCAGTTCTTCATCTTGTTGACGGCTTCATCCCGCTTCCAGTTCGCGGTGTCCATGGCCAGCACCTTGATGTCGGGATACTTCTTGAGGACGTTGTTGATGCCCTCGGTCCGCCAGACCTCACCGGACTGACCCAGCGGGCCCTGCAGCACCACGATGTTGCCCTTGCCGCCGAGCTTGTCGGCCATCATCTGCATTTCCTGCTCGCCGGCCTTGATGTCGTCGGGCTGCACGCTGGCGGCGACATCCGGGTTGTCCAGTGCCGCGTTGACCGCGAGCAGCGGGATGTTCTTGGCCTTGGCCGAGGCCACCTGCGGGCCAAGCGAGTCGGCTTGCACCGGAACGATGATGATGGCGTCGACGCCCTGGTTGATCAGCGAGTCCACCTGGTTGGCCTGGGTCGAGACATCCAGATTCGCGGAGTTCCACACCAATTCGATGTTGTTGTCCTTCGCGTACTGGTCCATCCCTTCTTTGCCCGCGGTGATGAACGAGCTCATGTCGTACACCGAGACACCGACCCTGGTGGTGTCCTTGTTGGCGGTGTCACCCGCACCACACGCCGTCAGCCCCATGCCCAGCACAGTGGCCGAGGCGATGGCGAACGCCTTTGTTGCCAATCTCATTGTCTTCTCCCTCATTGGTTTTCGTTGTAATGGACTATTGCCGGGCGCTTGCGTCATGTTCTTCGGCGCGAGGACCAGACGTCGATCGCGACGGCGGAGACGATCAGCACACCCTTGATCACGTCCTGCCAGTACGCGGGTACCACGAGGATGTCCAGCCCGTTGTTGAGGGTCTGGATCATCAACAGGCCCAACGCCGTTCCCCAGATGGTGCCGCGGCCACCCATCAGGCTCGCACCGCCGATGACCACGGCGGCGATGGCGTCGAGTTCGTAGCCCTGGCCCAGGTTGGGCGGGCCCGAGATGACGCGCGAGGCCAGCATGACGCCGGACAACCCGGCCAGCAGACCAGAAAGCGCGTAGACGCTGAAGAGCACGTTCTTGGCGTTGATACCGGCGATCTCGGCGGCGTTGCGGTTACCGCCGACGGCGTAGACCCGCATGCCGTAGGTGGTGCGTTTCATGACGACCGCCAGGGCGATGATGCCGAAGATCATCAGCAGCACCGGGATCTGCAGGCCCAGGATCTTGGTGTTGGCGATCGACCCGAACTCGGCGGGCAGCCCGTTGATCGGGGCGCCGCCGCCGAT
>CAMFLL010000404.1 GCA_945957405.1 uncultured Mycolicibacterium sp.
ACGCCACGCAGGTTGACGTCGATCATTGCCGACCAACCGTCCACATCGAGGTCACCGACTGGGCCGATCTTGCTGATGCCGGCGTTGCTGACCAGGACGTCGAGCCGGCCGAACTCCTCCACCGCCGCACCGACGAAGGCCTCGACGTCAGCGCGGTCCGTGACATCGAGGGCCTGGCTCAGTGCCTGGCCGCCCGCTGCGCGGATATCGGCCACGAGATCATCGAGGCGATCAGTGCGTCGCGCCCCGACCACGACGTGCGCGCCCCGGCGGGCCAGCAGCCGCGCGGTCGCCGCGCCGATACCGCTGCTGGCGCCCGTAACGGCCACCACCGAGCCTTCGAGCGGGTCTGTCACGGCGCCTTTGTCCCGACCGTGATGAGGTCGGACACCAGCTGCGTCCACCGCGGCCGTTCCACCCGGTGCTGGTCGCTGATGGTGAAACCGGCACCTTCGAACAGCTCGCGCATCTCGTCGGGTGACGGGTTGTGCGCCGGCGACTTGGCGGTGTTGGCCAGCTTGGACAGCAGGAAGGGCTGCCGTGGCGCGATGGTGGCCACCGCGGCGAATCCGCCCGGGGCCAATACCCGGTGGAACTCCCGCAGGGCGGCGGGCTGATCGAAGAAATGAAACGCCGAGGTGCTGACGACGGCATCGAGCGCGCCGTCATCGAACGGCAGCTGCTCGGCGGGACCGGTCAGCCAGGTCACCGCCGATGATCGCGCTTTGGCCTGGGCGAGCATCCCCTGCGACATGTCCACGCCGTAGACCTCGTCGGGGGACAATTCGCGCTGGATGCGGTCGGCGAGAATGCCTGTGCCACAAGCGATATCGGCCACCTTCTGCGAGCTGTGTAGCCGCAGCTGCGCGATCACCTCGTCTTGGGCGGGGCGGTAGACCCACCGTTGCAGTACGGCCAGGTCGTACCCGGGCGCGGCGAATGTCCAGAATTTCGTGACTGCATCGTTGAAATTGCGTCGTTGCGCTGACGTCATGTGAACGACGGTACGCGTGCTCCTCACCGGCTCGTTCCTCGCCGGATCGTCGACTCGCGAGTCCTGAATGTCTCGCTCCTCACCGGCTCGTCCCTCGCCGGATCGTCGACTCGCGAGTCCTGAATGTCTCGCTCCTCACCGGCTCGTCCCTCGCCGGATCGTCGACTCGACTAACGAAAACTGCCCGTACCCCCATCGATGTGGATCGTCTGCGCCGTGATGAAGGTGGCGTCATCGCTGAGCAGGAATGCCACCAACGCGCCGACATCGGTGTGCACATCGCCGATGCGCTTCATCGGCACCTTACGCAGCGCCTTCGCGAAGTCATCCGGGGCGAACTCCTTCCACACCTTGACGCCGTCGGATTCGGCGAACGGGCAGATGGTGTTGACGCGAATCCCGTTGCGGCCCCACTCCATCGCGGCCACCTTGGAGATCCCGCGGACCGACTCCTTGGCCCCGGCGTAGGCCGCCCAGTTCGACTCGCCTGCGGTGCCGGTGCCGGATCCCAGGTTGACCACCGAACCGCCGCCGGCCTCGAGCAGAGCGGGATAGGCCGCCTGCATCAGCAACAGCGTCGCACGTGGACCCACATCGGAGACCAGGGCGAAGTCTTCGGTCGTGATCTCCGTGAACCGTTTGGGTTCGTTGGTGGCAATGGCATTGTTCACCACACCGTGCAGCCCGCCGAAGGCGTCGAGCGTGGTCGCGACGATCCTGGGGAACACGTCGGGGTCGCGGAGGTCGGCGACCAGATGCGCGACCCGGTCCCCGGCGTCGGCGAACTCCGATGCCGTGATGGCCAGCTGGTCGGCGTTGATGTCGACCAGCAGGACTGCGGCGCCGCGCTCCAACAACGCAGCCGCCACGCCCTTGCCGACGCCACGCGCGGCGCCAGTCACGATGACGCTCTTGCCGCGCAGCGAATCCGGATGCCAGTACGTCACGGTCAGGCAGGCTAGCCGATCCGGTGATCAGCTGATGGTCAATCCGCCGTCGACGACGATCGTCTGGCCCACCACGTAACCGCCGGCCGGCGAGGCCAGCCACACGGCGGTGGCAGCCAGTTCGGCCGGATCACCGGTACGGCCCAGCACCACTCGCGGTATCTGGGTTTCCAGATAGCCCGGCTTGTATTCGTCGGTCATCTCGGTCTTGAAGAAGCCCGGAGCCAAGGCGTTGACGCGGATTCCCTTGCGCCCACCCCACTGTTGTGCGAGATCGCGCGTCAAACCCATCACGCCGGCCTTCGACGCGCTGTACGCCGCCTGCGGCAGGCCACCCGTGGTGATGCCGAGGATGCTCGCGATGTTGACGATCGAGCTGCCGGGTTGCATCACCCGTGCGCACGCCTGCGCCATCCAGTAGGACCCGTTGAGGTTGACGTCGACGACCTTGCGGAACTGTTCCGGGGTCTCCCGCAGCGCGGGTACCGCGGTGCCGACACCCGCATTGTTGATCAGGATGTCGACCCGGCCGAAGGCCTCCATGGTGGCGTCCACCAGGCCCTGGCATTGCTCTGGCTCGGCGACATCGGTCATCACCGTCAACGCGCGTCGGCCCGTCTCCTCCACCAGAGCCGCTGTGGCGGACATCTTTTCGACGCGCCGGGCGCCCAGGGCGACATCGGCACCGGCTTCGGCGAAGGCCCGTGCGAACGCGACCCCCAGACCCGATGACGCACCGGTGACGATGACGACCTTGCCGTCGAGGCGAAACGAATCGAGAGCACCCATTGTCTTCCTCACTCCTTCTCGATCATTGCCCACCGGCCATCAGGGACTGGGCTCGTTCGAACAGTCGTTGCGCCGCAGCGTGCAGATGATCACCGACCTCCTTGGGCGCCATGCCCGCACCGGCGCGGGCATGCGTGCCCTCGACGATGATGCCGAGCTTGAAACAGGCGAGGACGCCGTACCAGCTGATGGTCGACAGGTCGCGGGTCGTGTTCTGTGCGTAGCGGTCGATGATGTCCTGCGGTGAGCACAGCCCGCCCGCACGGCTCAGTGCGTGGCCCAGCACATCATTGCCGTCGTTCTGCCACGTCGCCAGCAGCCACCCGAGGTCGAGCAGGGGATCGCCGATGGTGGACATCTCCCAGTCGACGATCGCGACGACGTCGGGCCCGGTGGGGGAGAACATGACGTTGGCGGCGTGGTAGTCGCCGTGCATGATGCCGGGTTTCCAGTTGGTGGGCTGGTGCTCCTGCAGCCACCGCGCGACGCCCTCGACATCGCCGATGTCCGGGCCGGCGTAGTTGTCCAGGCCGGAGTAGGACTCCAGCTCGGAAAGCCAGCGGGGCACCTGACGGTCCAGGAAGCCGTCCGGCTTGCCGAAGTCAGCCAGTCCCACCGCGACATGATCGACGGCGCCGAGGCGGGCGAGCGCGTCGGCCATCGACAGGCCCATCTGGAAGCGGATCGTCGGGTCACCGGCGTGCAGCGCGGGTAGTTCGGAACCGGCGTTGAAACCGTCGACGGGCTCCATCAGGTAGAAGACCGCCTCGCCGAGGACGGCCGGGTCGTCACACGCGGCGATCAGGTGCGGGTGCGGCACATCGCTGCCGGCCAGGGCGGCCAGGACGCGGGTCTCGCGCAGGATCACCTTGTTGCTGATCGGGCGCAGATGCGCGGGGCCGCGCCGGAACACGTACGGCCGCCCCGACCGCTCGAACCGCAGCATGATGTTCTGCGTTCCGCCGGTGATCTCGGCGATGTTCTCCAGGGGCCCGTCACCCAGGCCCTGCACCGACATCCAGCCGGCGATCTTGTCGTGGTCCTCCACGCCGGTTTAACCTACCGTACGGTTGGTTGGGTGCCGTCGGAGCGTCGGGATCCGATGGTCGTCAGGACGCTCCAGCTCACCAGCGTGCCGAGCGCGATGGAGAAGATCGCGCCGACCGTCGTGCCCAGGGTGGCGATGTCGGCGGTGCCACCGGTGGCCGCCTCGCTGAGCGACTCGAAACTCAACGCCCCCGGCACCAGGGCCCAGAACGCGGCCAGCGCCATCACCATCGTCGTCGGAGCCTGGCGCAGCCGGGACGCCAGGACGGCGAACGGCAGCACCAACGCCGCGCCCAGCGCACCGGCGTGCGCGGGAGACAGGAACAGCTGGCCGAACTTCTGCCCGAGCAGCGCCACCGCAACCGCGGCGGTCAGCCAGACCAGCGAGCCGCGCGGCGCCGACAGGTAGATGTAGAGCCCGACACCGATGACCAGGATGGCGGCGTAGAACGCCCACGGCCCCGTCTGCGGCGAGGGCTGCTGCGGTGCCACGCGGCCCGCGACCGCCATCCCGAGCGCGACACCGAACACCATCAGCATCAGTTGCACGATCCCGTACACCAGCCGTGTCGACCCGGCGATGATCGACGACCCGGCCAGTTCCATCGCGCCGACCGTCAGCGCCAGACCGGGCAGGATCGCGACCAGCGCCGGCGCGATGACGCGCAGCAGGCCGTCGTTGGCGGCGTCGGCGACGAACCACGTCGCCAGGATGGTGACCGCGGCGGCGGCCACGGTGGGCACGATCGCGGACAGCGCCGGAAAGGGCCGCGCCGCAAGCACTATCACGCCGACCACCAGGCCGAGAAAGGCATGACCCCACAGCGAGGCCCAGGTCGGGTTGATGATCATGCCGAATCCCAGGGTGGTGATGACATAGCCGATCACGGTCACCGGTGCGCTGAAGCGCGGCGGCGTCGCCCGGGTCTCGGCGAGCGCCCGGACGGCGTCGGCGGGGGCGATTGCCCCGGCCGCAGCCAGGCGGGCGATGTCGTCGACCCGGCCCGCATGGTCGAGCTGGGAGGTCGCGCGGGTGGTGATGTCGATCTCGTAGCCCACCGTGCCGACCTGGATGAGCAGGATTGTCGGCAGGACGACGACGCGGACGTCCTTGGTGGTGTACCGCCGGGCCACGTTCTGCAGTCGCGTGCTGACCAGCTGTGTCGGCTGCACCACCTCGATGAGGGCGATCCCGAGTTCCCGCAGCATGGCGGCGACTTCGGTTTCGTCATAGGTGTCCGGCGGTGCCAACGGGGTCGGGGTCTCCGCACGCAGGGAATGCCAGAGCTGCTGCGCTCGATCTGTCCACATCGGGTTCGATTGTGGCGCAGTAGCCTGTGCGCCATGGCCGATCGACCCGCTCGAGTGCGCGATGTGCACGACTTGGCCGCCGCGATGCCGCACGTCAAACGTGTCGAGGGCCCCAAGGGCAACGCGGTCTACCAGGTGGGCGGTAAGTCGTTCGTGTTCTTCCGGACGCCGCAACCCGACGCCGTCGACCCGCGGACCGGCACCAAGTACGACGACGTCATCATGCTGTGGGTCGGCTCCGAGGAGGACAAGCTGGCCCTCACTCAGGACGCGCGATCACCCTTCTTCACCACCGACCGGTTCGACGATCACCCGTCGGTTCTGGTGCGCGGCAGCCGAATCAAGGAGATCGGGATGACCGAACTGACCGAGCTCATTGCGGATGCGTGGCTGTCGAGGGCGTCGCCGCGGCGAAGGCGTGGCTGGATTCGCAGGCTCCTTCTGCCAGGGCCAGCGACCGGTGATCTCGAGTTCCAGCGAGAAACTCAGGAACGTCCGGATCAGCACGATCCCGGCCAGCACCCCGACGCTCTGCAGGCTGGGATCCACCGCGACCGTGCGGATGATGTCGGCGGCCACCAGGAACTCCAGGCCCAGCAGGATCGACCGCCCGAGTTGCTGCCGGAACACGCGGTAGGCGTCGCCGCTCTTGCACAGGAGCCGGCCGACGGCGGCGCCCGCGGCGAACACCGCGCCGACGACGATCGCCGTGACTCCGATGACGTCGATAGCCGTTCCGACGTGCTCGACGATCTGCATTGCGGTCATGGCGAGCAGGTTAAACCCGCCCAGGCTGTAATTCCGGTACGCAACGGCCGAGTAGTGGCGGCCAGAACTACAGCCTCGGCGGCTGACCTACCGCTGCGGTGAGATCGCCTTCGCGGTTGCCGAACCGTTCTGCTCGACGGCCCGGATGGTGGCGGTGGTCCCGGTTTGCACGGGGTCGTGTCCCATGCGGGTGTCGGTGGTGATGACGTACGTCTGGGTGAACCCGTCGTCGCTGCGGGCGGTGATCGACGTACTGGAGATGTCGGTGACCGTGCCGGTCTGCGTCAGTTCGGTGCTGAACCCGCCGTGTCCGTCGGATATGACGAACTGGCCGTGCACCGCTGTCGGCAGCGTGGCGTCGTTGTCGCGGCCGAAGCCGGGTGGGCCGCCCGGCCCACCGCCGGGGCCGCCCGGTCCGCCGCCGAAGCCCGGCCCGTTCGCCGATCCGCCCTGGCCACCGGCTGTCTCTTATACACATCTGACGCTGCCGACGAAGAGGATAGTGGGGGG
>CAMFLL010000405.1 GCA_945957405.1 uncultured Mycolicibacterium sp.
CAAGCCGATCGCATCCTCGACATGGTCGTCGATTCACTGGCGAGTCCCCCGCGGTCGACGCCCGAGTAAATCAGCGCTGCGCTCAGAGCACGAAATCCACAGCCGTGCACAATCATCGAATCATCGGCCACTTGAAAGTCAACTCGCAATATGCTCGTTGCCGTGCGATTCAGCATGCTCGGCCCATTGCAGGTGATGCGCGACGGGGTGCCTGTTGACATTGGGCCGCCCAAGCAACGCGCGGTGCTCGCGGCGTTGCTGCTGGCTGCCGGCCGGGTGGTCTCGGTTGACCGACTCATCGCGTCGGTCTGGGGGGACGACCCGCCGGCGACCGCCACCGCCAACCTCCAGGTCTATATTTCGAACTTGCGTCGCGCGTTGCGCGACGGCGGGGCCGGCCAGGTGGCATCTCCGATCGTGCGCCAGCCTCCCGGCTACTACCTCAACCTTTCGCTCGACGATGTGGACCTGGTCGTGTTCACTCAGCGCTGCGCCGCCGCGGCCACAGCCATCGGGGCAAGCCAATGGCATGAGGCCCTTGAGGCCGCCGATGCGGCGCTCGGCTTGTGGCGGGGGCCGTTCCTCCAAGATCTACGGGACGAGCCGTGGGTCGCTGTCGACGCCGCCCGTGCCGAAGAACTACGCACCGACTGTCGTGACAGTCGAATCACCGCCCTTCTCGCGCTCGGCAGAGCGGCACACGCGTTAGCAGAGGTGTCGACGTTGCGCGCCGCTGACCCGTTGTCCGACCGTGGGTGTTGGCTGCAGATGATTGTGTTGTATCGAGTTGGTCGCGTGCCCGAGGCTCTGGCGGCGTACGCGCGACACGCGAAGGTGCTCGACGACGAGTTGGGTCTGGAACCCAGCGCGGAGTTGCGGCACCTTCAGACGGCGGTGTTGAGGCAGGCCCCAGAGTTGGCGGCGTGGCCGCGCACCCCGGAGTGGACTGGCGCCTCGGACATCGTGACGCCAGCCGCTTCCCCGGTGCGGGAGGCCCCTTCGGTCACCCCTCCACCGCGCGGAATCTTGATAGGCAGAGACCGCGAACTCGCCGCAGCCGCGGACCTTCTCGCCGATGTCGCGGCGGCGGCTGTGCGCTGGTTGGTGCTGTCAGGCCCACCGGGAATCGGGAAGACCCGACTGGCCGAGGAAGTCGTGGCGCGCCTTGGCTCCGACGAATTCAACGTCGTATGGGTCAGCTGTCCCGACGAACAGGCGATCCCGGCATGGTGGCCGATGCGGCGTCTACTGCGCGCCCTTGGCGAGGATCCCGACCATGTGCTCGATGTGGTCGATGACGCCGATGCCGATACCGCCAGATTCCTTGTCTACGAGCGAATCCAAAGACGTTTGGAATCGCCTCAACGACCGCTTGTCGTCGTTGTCGATGACGTGCAGTGGGCCGACCCGGTCTCGGCAGGCTGCCTCGCCTACCTTGCCGGGGCACTGCGCAGCAGGCCGTTGGCATTCGTGATAACCCTGCGAGACGGCGAGCACGGCACCGAGGTGACCAGGTTGTTGTCCACGGTAGCCCGCGGCGATGGCAACCGGCACATCTCCGTTGCTGCGCTGGCGATGGGTGACGTCGCCGCCCTCGTCGGAGCGATCGCCGCCGATCCCATCACCGGTGCCGAAGCGGCGGCGCTAGCCCAACGCACAGGCGGCAATCCGTTCTTCGTCTCCGAGTACGCGCGACTGCCCCGCGCCGAACGACTGGGCGGCGAAATCCCGTCCGGGGTAAAGGCTGTACTCGATCGACGGCTGGCGCGCCTGGCCGCGCCGGTGATCAACGCCCTGAGCGCCGCAGCCGTCGTCGGCGACGTCATCGACGGCGACCTAGTGATCATGCTCGCACAGGCCACAGGATCCGATATCGAAACGCTCGGAGACTATTTTGACACCGCCTCCGATGAGCGCATCGTCGTCAATTCCCGATCGGGCGACGGGTACGTCTTCGCCCACGGCCTGCTCCGTGAGCATCTCATCGCTGGCATGAGCGCGATGCGACGGCAGCGCTTGCACGCCACGATCGCCGAACTCCTGGCCGACCGAAACGTGGACGGGATGGAAGCCCTTCGAGCCCACCATCTGATCGGCGCGCAGCCACTTGTCGAGCCTGGCGTGGTGGTGGCGGCCTGTCGATTAGCTGCCGAAAAGGCAACGCAGCAATGGAGTTACGATATCGCAGCTCATTGGTGGCGGGCCGCGCTCGATGCTCACGACCGGCAGCCCGCCGCCGCCCGTGACGATGTCGAGCGCGGCGAACTCATCGTTGCGATGTTGGAGGCTTATTCGCGCGCAGGGCGTGGCAAGCTCGTGTTCGACGAAGTGCAGCGCCATCTCGCTGAAGCGCTGCTTACCGGCCGCCCCGCAAACGCCGGGCGCCTCGCAAGTGCCCTTCTGCGCACCAGCGGTAGCTGGCCGTGGCTTGCCGAGGGACAAGATCCGGGTGAGCTACTCGAGCTGCTGGAACGTGCCGCGCGGCTCGCCGGCCCCGACGCGGCCACGGGCGCGCGGGTGCTGGCAGCGCTGGCCGTCGGGCATTGCTACCACCCGGATCCCGCAGTGACAGCCGGTTACCTCACCCGCGCTGCCGAGCTGGCGACGTCGATCGTCGACCCGATCAGAAACTCGGAGGCGGTGGCCGATGTTCTGATGGGCCGATTGATTGCGTACTCCGCAGTTGCCACCATGAGCCATGAGATCATCGACTGGGCTGATCAGCTCATTGCGTTGGTACACAACAAGTCCCTCGAAGATTCCGTGACCGCGCACGCCGTGGCGAGTATGGCCCTGATGAATCTCGCCGATGTTTCAGGGTGCGAGGCTCGTCTGCACGCCGCGATCGACGGCAGCGAAGCGCTTCGGCTACCACTTCTGCGCGCGCAGTTGCGGTGGATGGAGGCCAATCTGGCGGTGTGGCACGGAGATTTCACCACGGCCGAGCGCCATCTCGAGATCGCTGCACGCATCTACGAGCAGACCGAACTGTACCGCGCCGGTGTGGCAAAGGGATCGGCCCTGAACCTCCTGCGGGAGAGGGGGATCACCATTCCTGGTGGACCGCCCGATGTCAGCGGCAACAACTGGGGCCGCGATCTGACGGCGCTCGTGCACACCGTCCTGCTCACCATGCAGGAGGGGCAGCATGCTCGCAGCGATGTCAGACGACACCTGACGGAATGGCGCGACCGGGTCGAGAACAGACGGCATGTCTGGTTCACGCTGGGCCGCCTCGCGCTGCTGGCTCAGCTCGCCGCCGACCACAGACTCACTGAATTCTGCGGCGATCTGTTGGTCGAACTCGAACCGTTCGCCGACCGGATCGCGATGATCGGTCAGACCGGGGTGGCGGGGCCGGTGGCACTGGCGATCGCCCAGCTGCACACTGCGCAAGGCGAACGCGGCGCCGCCTGCGAGAGCTTGGCACAAGCGCTATCCGTAGCCCGCGGCAACGAAGGCGCCCCGTCGACAGTGCGATGCCGATTGCTGGAATGCGAGCTCGAAGAATCACCGGAAAGGCGTCGACAGCTGGCTCGCGACGTCGCTGACGCTGCGGAGCGGCTCGGCATGCTCGGCGTCGCGAGGCGGGCATCGACGCTGCTTTTTTCCTGACGTCGACTTAACGCCGTGAATTAAGTCGGCTTTAAGCGCTCCGGGCGACCCTGTTGGGCATGCAAACAACATTCACCCCGGGTCGCACGGAAGGTCTGCGTGATCGCCCCGACGTCGACGTTGCGCTGCCAGGGGACGAGGCATATGGGCGCATCACACTATGGAACCTCGCCGTGGCCGTTCGGCCGTGCGCAGTGGTCTTCGCGCGGTCGGTGGACGATATCGCCTACACGATGCGATTCGCCGCCTCCCGCGGTTTGCGGGTGGCCGTCCAGGCGACGGGGCACGGCGCGCTGCCGATCGGCTCCGACACGATTCTTGTGCAGACCGGCGCGATGGCGACCTGCGTCGTCGACGCGGCGAACCGCACGGCGCGGATCGGAGCGGGAACCCGGTGGCAAGCCGTGGTCGATGCCGCCGCACCGCACGGCCTCGCGCCGCTGTGCGGTTCCGCGCCGGGTGTCGGCGTCGTCGGCTACCTCACCGGCGCCGGCATCGGTCCGCTGGTACGCAGTGTCGGCCTGTCCTCCGACTACATCCGATCGTTCGTACTGGTGACCGGTGCCGGGCAGGTTCTGCGGGTCACGGCAGAGCAACACGCCGACCTGTTCTGGGGTGTGCGCGGCGGCAAGGCGACGCTGGGGATAGTCGCCGAGATCGAGATCGACCTGTTGCCGATCGCCGAATTCTTCGGAGGTGCACTGCATTTCGACGGAGATGATGCTGCGGCTGTGCTGCACGCATGGCAGCAGTGGTGTACCGATCTTCCGGAGAACATCAACACCTCCATTGCATTGCAACATCTCCCGGCCTCACCGGGCATTCCCGAATCGTTGGCCGACAAGTTCACGGTCGCGGTGCGCTACACCGCACTAGGTGACTTCGACGGGGCTGAGCGCGAGCTCGAACCGATGCGCACCGTCGCCCACCCCGTCCTCGACACGATCGGCGTCAAGCCCTATGCCGAGATCGGGTTGGTGCACGCCGACCCCGTCCACCCCATGCCGTCTACGGAAAACCATGTCCTGCTGAGGGAACTGACCGCCGACGCAGTAGACGAGCTGTTGCGCTTCGCCGGCGTCGGATCGCTGCAGACCACAGTCGAGCTCCGGTTGCTCGGCGGTGCCCTGGCACACGAGCCGCGGCAACGCAGCGCGTTCTGCCACCGCGACGCCGCCTACGCGCTGTCGACATTCGGCCCCGCCGCGCAACCTGTGCCCTCAGCGGTCTCGGACCAAGCCGCAGCGCTCATCGCGGCGATGGACGCTTGGTCGACCGGAGGGCAGTTGGCCAACTTCGCGGTATCAACGGATCCGGGACGTCCGGCCCGGGTGTACTCGGAAAACGCTCGCGCATGGCTGACGGCGCTCGCCGGACGTTACGACCCCGCCGGTGTGCTGCGATTCGGGTCATGAACCCAGATCGGGCGTCAATTCCCACGATCTACCCACTGGCTGCAGGGCCAGTTCCCACCTACCGAAACGAGGACCAACCGATGAGCACCACCCGCACGACTGACTGCAACCGCCGTTTCATCCTGCGGCAACGCCCCGCCGACCGAATCGATTCGACCACCTTCGAACTCGACGAAGCACAGCTGCCGCAGCTCGAAGAGGGCCAGGCGCTGGTACGGGTCGATTGGATGTCGCTCGACCCGACCAACCGCGCCTGGATCCGGGACACCCCCACCTACCTACCGCCGGTAGCCGTCGGCGACGTGATGCGCGGGTGGGGACTGGGCGAAATCGTCGCGTCGAACAATCCGAGATACGTCGTCGGCCAGACCGTGCAGGGCATGATCGGCTGGCAGGAATATGCCGTGGTGTCCGATGCCACCATCCTGCAGTCCGTCGACATCATCGACGGCATCGCGACGAGCACCTACCTCGGTGCACTCGGGAAGAACGGACTCACCGCATGGCTCGGCATCCGCACCATCGGCAAACCGCAGCCGGGCGAGACGGTCGTCGTTTCGGCGGCGGCCGGTGCGGTCGGCTCCGTGGCCGGCCAGCTCGCCAAGGCTGACGGAGCTCGCGTCGTCGGAATCGCAGGTGGGGCCGAAAAGTGCTCGTTGCTGACCGACAAGTTCGGCTTCGATGCGGCCATCGACCGCCACGCCGACGATTGGGCCGCCCAACTCGCCGCCGCCACGCCCGACGGTATTGACGTCGACTTCGAGAACGTCGGCGGCCCCATCATGGATGCGGTCTTTGCCAGGCTCAACGTCCATGCCCGGGTGGCGCTGTGCGGTCTGATCTCAGGCTACAACTCGGCCGAGCCACCCACGGGGCCGCGATCGTTCAGCCAACTGCTCACCCAACGCGCAACGCTGCAGGGCTTCGTCCTGCTCGACAACTTTGACCGCGCGGCCGAAGCACGGGCGGAGATCGCGAGCCTGATCTCCGACGGACAGCTCGTGCCCCTGGAGACGGTCGTCGAAGGTTTCGAACAACTGCCGGCGGCGATCAACATGCTGTTCGACGGAACCAACATGGGCAAGCTCGTCGTCAAGATGTCGCACTGAGAGCAGTATCCGTCTCGGTCCGGCGTAGTGGAACGGCGCGGTTCACAGCAGATCGGCAGGTACCCAGCGGGGTGCATACCAGGCGTTGGTTCTAACCTCCGGCCGCGAGCAATGTGGCTGGCTCGGCAAGGAGATGGCACGATGACGCGACCGCAAGTCCAATCAGATGGCGCCGGCGAACTACAGGACTC
>CAMFLL010000406.1 GCA_945957405.1 uncultured Mycolicibacterium sp.
TCGAGAACCGCAAGGGCGACAACGCCCCCATGGCGGTCATCGAGCTGGTGCGGGAGAAGACCGTGACGTCGGAGGCCAACCGCGCACGCCGCGCCGCGTCGTCGAAGGCTGCCCCCGCCGCCGCCGAGGCAGCACCGGTCGAGGAGACCGAGGCGCCGGAGGCCGTCGAGACGGTCGAGGACGCCAAGGCCGAAGACACCGCGATCGAGCAGGCCCAGGAAGCCGAAGCCGCCGAGGCCGAAGCCGCCGAGGTCCAGGCCGACGAGGCTGAAGCCGAAGCCGAGGATGACAAGAAGTCCTAGCAACAGTGCTGTGAGCATGCCCGCCACCGATTCCGGTGGCGGGCATGTTCATTTCTCCTCGTCGCGTCCGGTGACACGCCTGCGCCTCGACATCGCCTATGACGGAACCGACTTCGCGGGCTGGGCCGAACAGGCCGGCCAGCGGACCGTGGCCGGCGTGCTCGGCGAGACCCTGTCGACGGTGTTCCGGGAACCTGTGGTGCTACGGGTGGCCGGCCGCACCGATGCCGGGGTGCATGCCAGCGGGCAGGTCGCGCATGTCGACGTCCCCCGGGACGCGCTGGTGTTCGCCCAGCCGCGCACCCCAAGCCCTGACGAACCCGAATTCCTGCCGCTCATCCGCAGGTTGGGCCGCTTCCTGCCCACTGATGTCCGGGTGACCGACATCGGCCGCGCGCCGGCAGGTTTCGATGCGCGGTTCTCGGCGCTGCGGCGCCACTATGTCTATCGGCTCTCGACGGCCCCGCACGGGGTCGACCCGCAACAGGCCCGCTTCGTCACGCCTTGGCCGCGTCCGCTGGATGTCGAGGCCATGGCCGCCGCCGCCCGGGACCTGCTGGGATTGCACGACTTCGCCGCGTTCTGCCGCTACCGTGCGGGCTCTACCACCATCCGCGAACTGCAGCGTCTGGACTGGGTGCGCGACGGGCACGCGGTGTCGGTTGCCGTCACCGCGGATGCGTTCTGCTGGAACATGGTCCGCTCCCTGGTGGGTGCGATGCTGGCGATCGGCGAGCACCGCAGGTCGGCGGACTGGGGTGTCGGGCTGCTCGAATTGTCATCCAGGTCAAGTGATTTCGCCGCAGCACCCGCGCGGGGCCTGACCTTGGTCGGGGTGGACTACCCGTCGGACGATCAGCTGGAGGCGCGCAACGTAATCACCCGCGATGTGCGCAGCCCCGACGAGCTCTAGACGCGGGCCGCCACGAAATCCGCCGCCTGATTGGCCATACCCGCCTTGATGTACGCCGGCGCGAGGTGGTCGGGCCAGTACGACTGCCAGTTCTCGGGATCAGTGGGGTTGCAGATCGGGTCGTCGCCGTGGCACAGCTCGATGGTGCGGTCGCGGTAGACCGGGCTGAACGTCGTGATCGGTCCCACCCAGGACATGCCGTTGCCGAACAACGCCACCGCCGCGATGTGCTGTTCGGCGCCGGCGGGTAACGGATTCTTGAAGGTGAAGAACGGCATCGGCACCGCCAGCACCACATCGGTGACCGCGGCACCCAGCGAGTAGCCGCCGAGCACGATGCGGGTGTCCGGGCAGTTGGCCATGGTGCCCGCGACGTGCCGGCTCATATCGTTGGCGCCGATGTCGACCTCGTTGTCGGCCGGATACTGCACGGCGTAGAGCGAGACGTTGCGCTTGGTCCTGGCGCGCAGCGCGTCGACGAACGCGTACCCGATCTGGCCCGCACCGGCGGCCTCTTTGCGGCCACGGGCGAAGACCACCTCGATGTCCGGACACGCCGCCTGGGCGGTGGCGATGGTGCGGGACGAGCCTGGGGTCACCGCGGGTGCAATCAAGAGTGAGACGGCCGCCATGGCGGCGATGACGATCGATGTGCCCCGACGGCAGATGCCCACGGGCCCCATAGTAGCGAAAGCGCGCTACACCAGGTTGGCGATGAAACCGGCTGCCTGATCCACCAACGGGCCGGATTCATAGTGCGTGTGGGCGAACGGATTACGTCCGTCGGAGCAGATCGGGTCGCCGTCGCTGCACAGATCGATGGAGCGGCCACCGAAACCGCCTACGGTGATGGGGTTTCCGAACTTCGTCGACGGGTTGCCGAACACCGCGGCGGCGGCGACCTGGCCGTTGAGGCCCGACGGCAGCGGCGGCCCCGAACCGACTTCGCCGATCTTGTTGCCGAGCGGCGGGATACCGGCCAGCATGTCGACCACGGCGGCGCCCTGCGAGTAGCCACCCAGCACGATGCGCGTCGACGGGCACTCCTGCGCCATCATCGAGATGCGGTTGGTGGCATCGGCGGCGCCGTCGGCGGCGGCCAGGAAGTCATATGTGGCGGGGTAGTTCACGCCGTAGGTGCTCAATGTACGTCCACCGATCTGGCCCTGCAGCCGGTCGGCCACCGCCTGGCCGACCCGGCCGATACCGGCGGGCTCGCTGGTGCCGCGGGCGAAGATCAACTCCACGTCTGCACACGGATCGGCGGTCGCCGAGGGCGTACCGGACGTCGGGGCCATCAGAAGTGCGGCCGCCGCCACAGGGGCGGCGGCAAGCATGGTCAGCCTCTTGGCAGCGTCGCGCATGAACGTCATCCTCACATATCGGTCCCGAAGGGCCGAATCGCTACAGCAGACCTGCGACGAATCCGGCTGCCTGACTGGTGAGCCCGGCTGGGCCGTAATTGCTGTGCGCCGGAACGCTGTCGCCGTCCGAGCAAACCGGGTCACCGGCGTTGCACAGGTCGATCGACCGGCTGCCCCACACCGGGCTGGCGGTCAGCGGCAGACCGACTTTCGCGGTCGGGTTCCCGAATACCGCCAGGGCGGCGACGAAGTCGGGTGTGTTGGGTGGCAGCGGCGCGGTGAAGCCGATCGCGGGGAATGGCACGGCGGCAATGACATCGATAACGGCCGCCCCCTGCGAGTAGCCGCCCAGCACCAGCCGGGTGTTCGGGCAGTTGGCCATCATGTACTGGATGTGGTTGCTGGCGTCGTTGGCACCGCCGGCCGCGGCGAGGAAGTCGTAGGTCGCCGGGTAGTTGACGGCGTAGACGCCCACCGACCGACCACCGACACGGTTGCGCAGGGAGTCGACGAACGCCTGCCCGACCCGGCCGATGCCCGCCGGCTCATCCGTGCCACGCGCGAACACCACTTCGATGTCCGGACAGCCGTCGGCGCGGGCCGACGGCGCCCACGACACAGTGGGGGTCAGGACTGCCGGTGTGACCAGCGCGATTGCGGCGATCACGGCAGATGCGGCGAGCGAAACGATCCGGCTGGGGCTCAAACGGGTCACAGCAAACATATTAGTCACACTTTGAACTTGTGGGGTCGTCAATGTGATCTTCATCAGACATCATGACCGCTGTGATGCCCGCTGTCTCGGGGTTCGCTCGGTCTCCCAGCCGCGCGAGCGCCAGACCGGCCAGCACAACAGCGCCGCCGACAGCCTGCATTCCGGTGATGGCCTCACCTACCAGCAACCACGCCCACAGCACCGCGAACATCACTTCGGCCAGGCCGACCAGGGACGCAAAACCGGGCCGGAGCAGGGCGATGCCGGTGATACCGATGGTGTAGGCCAGTGCTGTCGAGAAGACGCTCAGCATCAACACCGCAACCACCCACGACGTCGTGAAGCCGGCGATCACCACGGGGTTGGCGGTGAAGGTCATGGGCAGGACGCCCGTCACGCCGAGCAGAGCCACGGCACCGGCACCGACGATCAGGCCGCCCGCGGCCAGCGTGATCGGGTGCAGGGGCTCCTGCGCCTCCGTGTCGATGGCATCGTGGTCCGCTGCTCCGGTGTCACTCATCAGGAAGTAACAGGCGGCGCAGATGGCCGCAGACAACCCCCAGATCACGCCGACGAGGTTGAAATGTGCGCCGGTGTCCTGCGCTCCGGGGCCGAAGATGTCGAGCACCAGCATGATGCCGGCGATTGCCAGACCGACGCCGGCCAGCGTCCGGTTTGTGGGTCGACGCCGCGTGCTGATCCAGAGCCAGCCGACCACGAGAACCGGGGCGGTGAACTCCAGAAGCAGCGCGACAGCCACCGGCAGATGGTCCACGGCGTTGTAGAAGGCCAGCTGTGCGCCCGCGATGGGGATGATGCCGTACAGCACGATCGTCTTGAGGTGCCGGCGCGCCTCGCGCAGCCAGCCCGGCCTGGTGACGGTCGCGAAGATCGCCATCACCACTGCACCGAGTGCCAGCCGCGCGGCGGCGGCCGCGGTCGGCGTCCAGCCGGCCGTCATGAGTGCCTTCGCGAAGGGGCCGGACATCCCGAATGTCGCCGCGGACCCGATCGCGAACATCAGGCCGAGCCGGAAGTGATCCTCAACCGGTTTCGCCTTCAGCATGCCAACACCTCCTCAGAAGTATGTAATGAGTAAAATGAACTTTGGTCATGACGCTAAGCGAAAGGTGGTTCATGAGTCAAATGAATTTCACTCATGACACCGAGTTCACGCTGCGGTGCGCATGTGCGCTGGTCAACAGTGACCGCGTGGGCGGCGAGCAGCTCGGTGACCAGCCCGCGCTCGATGAGTACCTGAATGCGTACAGCGTCACCGGGCGCCGCGACCGCGACGGCAACGAACTGGCCGAAGTGCACCGCCTGCGCCAGCGGCTCGGTCAGCTGTGGGCGGTCATCGATGACGAAGAGCGGGCGGTCGGCCAGGTCAACGCTTTGCTCAGCGACACCAGGGCGGCGCCATGGTTGACCCGCCACCCCGAGATGCCGGAGTGGCACCTGCACCTGGCCTCCATCCATGATCCGCTGGCACAGCGGTTGGGCGCCGAGATAGCCATGGCCCTGGCCGACGTCATCCGGTCGGGCGAGCTGCGCCGGCTCAAGATCTGCGCGGCACCGGACTGTGATGCGGTGTTGATCGATCTCTCACGCAACCGGTCCCGGATGTTCTGCGACACCGGGAACTGCGGCAATCGTCAGCACGTCGCCGCGTACCGCGAACGGCGGGCCAAGGAGGAGTAGCGTCTCACCGCATGCGCGCCGGGCAGCGTGATCTCGACATCGTGGTCTACGGCGCAACGGGGTTCGTTGGCCGACTCACTGCCGAGTACCTGGCCAAGACCTGGCCCGAACTCAAGGTCGGACTGGCCGGCCGCTCGACCGAACGGCTGCTGTCGGCCCGGCGGTCACTGGGCGCGGTCGCCGAAAGCTGGCCGCTGCTGACCGCCGAACTCGATGACGCGTCGGCCCTGCATGCCATGGCCGCACGCACTCGGGTCGTCGTGAGCACGGTCGGGCCCTACGGGCGGTGTGGCCTGCCGATCGTCGCGGCATGTGCCGAGACCGGTACCGACTACGCCGATCTGGCCGGCGAGGTGCCGTTCGTCCGGGCGTCGATAGAGCAGTGCCATCAGCGGGCGCAGCAGACCGGCGCGCGAATAGTGCACTCCTGTGGCTTCGATTCGATTCCGTCGGATCTCACCGTGCTTGCGCTGCATCGTCGTGTCACCACTGATGGGGCCGGCCAGCTCGGTGACACCACATTCGTGCTGCGCACGTATTCCGGTGGATGCTCGAGCGGTTCGCTGCAGACGATGATCGAGCTGATGCAGGTGGCCTCGGGTGATCACGCGGTGCGACGGATGCTGGATGACCCCTACAACCTCAGCCCGGACCGCGCGTCCGAGCCCGATCTCGGGCCCCAACCAGATGTCGAAATGCGTAGTGGCGCTGAGATTGCACCCGAACTGACCGGTCTGTGGACCGGGGGCTATCTGATGGCGTTGTACAACACCCGTTGTGTGCGGCGCACCAATGCCCTGCTGGGCTGGGAGTACGGCCGTCTGCTGCGCTACACCGAGACCCTCAGCATGGGGTCGACGCTCGCCGCGCCCATCTTCGCGACGCTGTCTGGGCTCACCATCACCGGCGCATCGCATCTCGGTGGGGCCTGTCTGAAGCTGCTGCCGCCGGGCCTGCTCGAGCGAATGATCCCATCCGGGGCCGGATTCGACCAGGGTGAGCGTGGTTACTACAAGGTCGAGACCTACACCACCACAACGGACGGACACCGGTACGTAGCGACGATGTCGCAACAGGGTGATCCCGGCTATTCCGCGACGGCGGCGCTGCTGGGGGTGAGCGCACACACCCTGGCCGTCGGCCGCGACGGGCTCACCGGGTTGCGCGGTGTCCTCACGCCGGCCGCCGCGATGGGTGACGCGCTGATCGATCTGTTGCCCGCCGCCGGCGTGACGCTCCGCACCGCCAGGCTGGCGTGATCTCAGGGCATATCTCAGGGCAT
>CAMFLL010000407.1 GCA_945957405.1 uncultured Mycolicibacterium sp.
GGCATGGACGCCGTCGACTCGCATGAGGCGACACTGGTCGCCGCGGCGCTGGAGGGCCTGGCCGGGGTGCCAGGGGTTCGCGTCATCGGGCCGGCGTCGATGACCGACCGCGGGTCACCCGTGAGTTTCGTGGTCGACGGCATCCACGCGCACGACGTCGGACAGGTGCTCGACGACGACGGTGTCGCGGTGCGCGTCGGGCACCACTGTGCCTGGCCTCTGCACCGCAGGTTCGGCATCGCCGCGACGGCCCGGGCGTCGTTCGCGGTGTACAACACGCTCGATGAGGTCGACCGCCTGATCGACGGCGTGCGCCGCGCCAAAGAGTTCTTCGGGGACTAGATGCGCCTGGAACAGATGTACCAGGAAGTGATCCTGGACCACTACAAACACCCGCATCACCGCGGACTGCGTGAACCGTTCGCGGTGCAGGTGCAGCACGTCAACCCGACGTGCGGCGACGAGGTGACACTGCGCGTGGCGCTGTCCGCGGATGGTGAGACCGTCACCGACATCTCGTACGACGGGCAGGGGTGTTCGATCAGCCAGGCCGCGACATCGGTCCTGACCGACCAGGTCATCGGCAGCAGCGTCGGCGATGCCCTCAAGACTGTGGCCGCGTTCACCGAGATGGTGTCGTCGCGCGGCAACGTCGAAGGCGACGAAGATGTGCTCGGCGACGGTATCGCGTTCGCCGGAGTTGCCAAATACCCGGCGCGGGTCAAGTGCGCACTGCTGGGATGGATGGCATTCAAAGACGCGTTGGCCCAAGCCCACGACTCGAACGCAGGAGACAGACATGAGTGAGACCGCAAGCGACGAACTGCTCGCCGACCTCGAAGAGGCGATGCGCGATGTCGTCGACCCCGAACTCGGCATCAACGTCGTCGATCTGGGCCTGGTCTACGGGCTCGACGTCGAGCAGGCCGAATCGGGCGCCGTCGCCTTGATCGACATGACGCTCACGTCGGCGGCCTGCCCGCTGACCGACGTCATCGAGGACCAGTCGCGTACCGCCCTGGTCGGTGCCGGACTGGTGTCGGAGATCAAGATCAACTGGGTGTGGAATCCGCCGTGGGGTCCGGACAAGATCACCGATGACGGTCGGGAACAGTTGCGCGCGTTGGGATTCACGGTCTAAGTCCGACAGTGATCTCGGTGCCCGCGCCCGCGTGGCGGGGCGGGTTCGTGTTCAGGGCAACCGTGACGGCGGCGGCGATCGGCGGTTTTTTCGGCACGCTGGCGTGGCTGGATTCGGGCATCTGGGCGGCCGCCGTGATCGTCATGGTCCTGGTCGGGGTGCCGTACGGCATCTGGATGGCGCGGCGAATGGCGCGGTACTGGCCCGGTGCGCAGGATCTCACCGGCCCCGACCGCGTGCGCGTCGTCCATACGGCCAGGCGGGGTGAACCCGTCGGTGTGGCGCGGTTGGCTCCCGCGGTCGGCGGCTACCGCGACGGCCTGCATGCCGTCGCCGAGGAGCCGGGTCTGCACCGCTACCGGTGGATCATCCCGGTGGTGTTGGGGGTGGCGGCAGCCTTGGCGCTGTATGACACGGTCCAGGGTTCGACCCGGGACGCCGTGGCGTCGACGGTGTACCTCGGGCTGATCGCCGTCGAAGTGTTCTGGTGGCCCAGACGGTGCGTGGCGCTGCTCGCCAACGCTGATCGGGCGGTCGCACAGTTGCCCGCCTGAGCGGGTGAACATCACCCAAGACCACGGCAAATCGACACCCCGCCGGGTTAGATGTGTCCCATGACCAGCCGAGGTATCCCGCCGGCCTACCGCATGACGGCGGTGGCCGCCGGATTCGCCGTCGTGCTGATCGCGGCCGCGGTCGCCGTGGGCGCACCGGATGTCGCCGGCAGTTCCCCCAAATGCCCGGCCAGTGAGACGGAGGACCTGTTCACCGGCGTGTGTGTACCCACCGTGCCCACCGACGTGGTGCAGATGACACCCGCGCCGCTCAACGAGGATCCCGAGATCGACGGCGTGCCGTGCACCGGTCACAACTCCAACGAATGCATCGGCCTCGCCGAGGAGAGTCAGGCAGCGGGTCCGACGCCCAGCCCTCATTCGACGCTTACGTCGAGCCCCTAGGGCGCTGCCGGCGCTGCAGTCACAGGTGTGTGATCTCCCGGCTCATCCTGGCCGACTGCATGTAGCCGGCCTCCAGATGGTTCGGGGGGTGGTGATCGTGATGCCGGTGCCAGTGCGGCAGGTGCAGGTGTGCGGGCCAGTGACGGCCGGAGCCGTCGGAATGGATGTGCCACATGAGCGTTCCCCCGATCCTGTGGTCTTCACCGATGTTCCACCGAAGCATGAACCGAGGTACATGACGTCATCCAAGTGAACGAAATCGGGCTAGACTCTCCGATACGGCTCACAGTGTGACGGGGGTTTCATGCGAGTGCAGTCCGAGGTGTCGGTTGCTGATGTCAAGGCTTCGCGATGGTCGCGGTCGAGGAATTCTCGCGCCTAGTCGCAGGCGTCTACGCTGCGGCCATCACGCCGCAACGATGGAGCTCGACTGTTCACGATCTTCAGCAAACCTTCGGCGCGACAGCGTGTTCGCTCCTTGAAGCCGACGGCGCCATCTGGGCGTTCCAGGATTCGACCATCCCGCAGGCGGCGCTCGATGCGTACCGCGAGCACTACTGTCATTCGGATTATGTGCTCGCCGCGGTCCACACGTCGGCGATCGGTGTAGTCCGCACTGGACCGGAAATCATTGTGCCGAACCGTAATCCGGACTTCTATCACGGGTGGATGCGACCGAACAGTCTCGAGGACGGGCTGTTCGTCCGGTTGACCGGCGGTGACGACCCGGCGTGTTTCCTTGTGGCGTCACCGGATTCGGGGTTCGACACACCAGACCGGATCGCCTTGATGTCGGCTCTGGTGTGTCATCTGCAGCAGGCGCTAGGAGCACAGGCGAAGATATCCACTCTGGCAAACCGGGTGGTCGAGATGGCCGGCGCCCTCGAAGGCGTTCGGCACGGCGTTCTGGTGGTGACCCGGGGCGGCGCGGTGATCAATGCCAATTCCCGTGCCGAGGACATTCTTCGGGCCCAGGACGGCCTTTCGGGACGTCATGGGCGCGTCGTCGCGGAGAACTCCTGCTGTGCGCGGGAGTTGCACCGCGCTCTCGGTCTGGCGATCGACGGCGCACCGGTGCGGTCCGGCACCGTGATGGTGTGCGCGCGGCCATCGGGCAAGCGGCCCTTCGTCATCCATGTCGTGCCATCACACCGGCCCGACGACGACGCGGTGCTGAGCCGGTCGATGGCCCTGGTGGTGATCGTCGACCCGGAGCAGGACGCCGAACCCGAGCCTGCTCTGTTACGCCGGCTGTTCGACCTGACCGATGCCGAAGCCGAGATAGCGCTGCGCATGGCGCGCGGCGCGGACGTCAGACAAGTCTCCGAGGAGCTGTCGATATCGCTGACGACAGTGCGCACGCACCTGCACCATGTGTTCAACAAGACCCAGACACACCGTCAGTCCGAACTGGTGCGCCTGTTACTGACCCTGCGGCTTTAGCCGGGGGAGTAAATGTAGTGGCATGACCGACAGCTACCTGGCCACGCGCGACCAACTGCGCGGGCTGGCCGAGAGCCTCATCGCCGGGCCACAGTTTCGTGCGGCGGGAACCGTCAGGCTCGCGGTACGTCCCGCCGGATTCGCGGGCACGGCCCTGCCCATCGAGATCCAGGGCACCGATCTGGTGTGGCCGGATGGCAGGTTGGCGCTGACCGGAACGCTCGCCGAGATCGGCGACGCCGCCGGGCTGACGGTCGGGCCGCCCGAGGGGTCCTATGCGGTCACCGATCCACTGCCACCGGATCAGGCCCTCGCCATCGACCCGGGTGCCGCCGACACCGTCTACCGCAGCCTCTACGCGGGCGGGCAGGCAGTCGTCGAATTCGCCCCTGACCAGCATCCGGTGCTGTGGCCCGAGCATTTCGACGTCGCGGTGACGGTCGACGAGGTGAACTACGGCCTGTCTCCCGGCGATGCGTATCACCCCGGGCCCTACGCCTATGTCGGGCCGTGGACCGCCAGGTCGGGCGAGTTCTGGAACGCGCCGTTCGGTGCGGCGTTACCGATCGAGGTCGCCGGCCGGGCCGAGAATGCCGTGGTCGACACCATCGTGGCGTTCTTCGAGCGGGGCCGTTCCCAGCTGTAGTGCCCGCGTCCTTGACGTGGGAACATCTGCTCAGACGCCGACGTTAGGAGACACGTGGCAACTCGAGATATCACGGCCGAAGAATTCAACGACACCATCAACGACAACGACATCGTTCTGGTGGATTTCTGGGCGTCGTGGTGTGGTCCGTGCCGCGCCTTCGCCCCGACGTTCAAGGCGTCCTCGGAGCAGCACCCCGACGTCGTGTACGCCAAGGTCGACACCGAGGCGCAGCAGGATCTCGCAGCCGCCGCGCAGATCAGGTCCATCCCGACGCTCATGGCGTTCAAGAAGGGCAAACTGGTCTTCAACCAGGCGGGTGCCCTGCCGCCGGCAGCGCTTGAGCAGCTGGTGCAACAGGTCAAGGATTTCGACATCGACGCAGCTGTGCAGGAGCAGTCCGCGCAGGGTGACGTCAAGGACGTCTGACCCGACGCTGATGCGGGCCGGGGGCCCGGCACGCGATAGCGTGCTGTTCCGTGAGTGCTGAGCACGTCCTGGTGGAGCGTCCGCGCCCCGAGGTGGCGCTGGTCACCCTGAACCGGCCCGAGCGGATGAACTCGATGGCGTTCGACGTCATGCTGCCGCTCAAACGCGCCCTCGACGAACTCACGTACGACAACACCGTGCGCGCCGTCGTGCTCACCGGCGCCGGTCGCGGCTTCTCGTCGGGTGCCGACCACAAGTCCGCAGGCAGCATCCCGAATGTCGACGGCCTGACGCGGCCGACGTTCGGATTGCGGTCCATGCAGGTGCTCGACGACGTCATCCTCGGACTGCGCAAGATGCACCAGCCGGTGATCGCCGCAGTGAACGGCGCGGCGATCGGCGGTGGTCTGTGCCTGGCGCTGGCCTGCGACATCAGGATCGCGGGAGCCGCCGCCTACTTCCGGGCCGCAGGCATCAACAACGGGTTGACGGCTTCCGAGCTGGGCCTGAGCTTTCTCCTGCCCCGGGCGATCGGCACCTCCCGCGCCTTCGAGCTGATGCTGACCGGTCGCGACGTCGACGCTGCGGAGGCCGAGCGCATCGGCCTCGTCTCGCAGCAGGTGCCCGACGAGACCCTGTTGGACACCTGTTTCGACATGGCCGAGCGCATCGCGGGGTTCTCCCGGCCGGGAACCGAGTTGACCAAGCGCACACTATGGACTGGACTGGACGCCGCTACCCTGGAGGGGCACATGCAGGCGGAAGGCCTGGGCCAGCTCTACGTACGCCTGCTCACCGGCAACTTCGAAGAAGCCGTGGCTGCGCGCGCCGAGAACCGGCCCCCGGTCTTCACTGACGACAAGTAACAGAAATTCTCGAGCAGCAGGAGTCGCCACGTGATCACCGCAACGGACCTCGAGGTCCGCGCCGGGGCGCGCACGCTGCTGTCCGCCGACGGGCCCGCGCTGCGGGTCCAGCCCGGCGACCGCATCGGACTCGTCGGACGCAACGGCGCGGGTAAGACCACCACCATGCGCATCCTCGCCGGGGAGGGTGAACCCTACGCCGGTGACGTCGCCCGCACCGGCGAGGTCGGATACCTCCCGCAGGATCCCAAAGAAGGTGACCTCGACATCCTGGCGCGGGATCGCGTGCTGTCGGCGCGAGGCCTCGACACGTTGCTCGCCGATCTCGAGAAGCAGCAGGCGTTGATGGCCGAAGTCGCCGACGACACCGCACGCGACAAGGCCGTCCGCCGCTACGGGCAGCTCGAGGAGCGCTTCGCGGCACTCGGCGGTTACGCGGCCGAGAGCGAGGCGGGCCGCATCTGCGCCAGCCTCGGCCTGCCCGACCGGGTCCTGACCCAGTCGTTGCGCACCCTGTCCGGCGGTCAGCGCCGCCGCGTCGAGTTGGCCCGCATCCTGTTCGCCGCGTCGGACTCGGGATCGGGGTCGGCGACCACGCTGCTGCTCGACGAGCCGACCAACCACCTCGACGCCGACTCCATCGGCTGGCTCCGGGAATTCCTGAAGAACCACACCGGCGGGCTGGTGATGATCAGCCACAACGTGGAACTGCTCGCCGATGTCGTCAACCGGGTGTGGTTCCTGGACGCGGTCCGCGGTGAGGCCGACGTGTACAACATGGACTGGCAGAAGT
>CAMFLL010000408.1 GCA_945957405.1 uncultured Mycolicibacterium sp.
GCCGAGGTCTCCAAGGAGATCGAGAAGCAGTACAAGAAGCTGGGCGTGAAGATCCTCACCGGCACCAAGGTCGAGTCGATCAACGACACCGGCTCCGAGGTGACGGTCACCGTGAGCAAGGACGGCAAGTCCGAGGAGCTCAAGGCCGACAAGGTGTTGCAGGCCATCGGTTTCGGGCCCAATGTCGAGGGGTTCGGCCTGGAGAAGGCCGGCGTCGCGCTCACCGATCGCAAGGCGATCGGCATCGACGACTACATGCGCACCAACGTGCCGCACATCTACGCGATCGGTGACGTCACCGGCAAGCTGCAGCTGGCCCACGTCGCGGAGGCGATGGGGGTGGTGGCGGCCGAGACCATCGCGGGTGCCGAGACCCTGGCCCTGGGTGACTACCGGATGATGCCGCGCGCGACGTTCTGTCAGCCGCAGGTCGCCAGCTTCGGTCTGACCGAGGAGCAGGCCCGCGACGAGGGCTACGACGTGGTGGTGGCCAAGTTCCCCTTCACCGCCAACGGCAAGGCCCATGGTCTGGCCGACCCCACGGGTTTCGTGAAGCTGATCGCCGACAAGAAGCACCTCGAGCTGCTCGGTGGCCACCTGATCGGCCCCGACGTCGCCGAACTGCTGCCGGAGCTCACCCTGGCCCAGAAGTGGGATCTGACCGCCAACGAGCTGGCCCGCAACGTGCACACGCACCCGACCCTGTCCGAGGCGCTGCAGGAATGCTTCCACGGGCTGGCCGGCCACATGATCAACTTCTGATTGATGCGGTTTGCAACGATCGCGGTGTCGCTGGCACTCGCCGTGTCACCGCTGGCCCTGGCCGCGCCGGCCGCGGCGGTACCCGACGCCCCCGACCTGACCGACTATCGTTCGGTGCCGGTGGCGCCCTATCTCGACGGCGCCACCAACGGCGGCGAGGTCTACTTCCAGACCCCCGACGGCCTGCTCTGCGGTATCCGGCCGGCTCCGGGGTTGGCGGGCTGTGACGGCAAGCTGCCGGGCGGGCTGCCCATCGGCACCAATGAGGTGGTGTTGGCGGCTGATCTGTCGATCCGCGGGCTGCGCGCCACCGCCAACCCGCAGTTCGTCAAACCGACCGGTGCCGCGGCTCCGATACTGCACGCCGGTGAGAAGATCGCCTTCGCCGATTTCGAGTGCGCCGTGGGTGACGGACCCAAAGTGTTGTGCACCAAGGGAACTCCGGCGGCGCAGTGGCTCGTGATCGCCGAAGAAGGTACCGGTATCGGGCCGGCGACCGCCGACCTGCCCCAGGACTTCCCCGATCCCAACGACTACGTCGTCGGCGACGATCCGTACATCGTCGGCACCGGCGCGAAGAATCTCTTCCCGGTCTTCACCGCGGCCGGCGGGCTCACTTGCAAGATGGCGATGTTCAGTGGCGGTGAGATCGGTTGCGACACAGCGCCACCCGGGATCCTGCCCGGCGCGCGCGGCGCGGACAACGAGGTGTATGCGCAGCTGCCCGGGCCGGTCGGCACCCGCAAGGCGGGCTCGCCGCCGTTCGCGACGCCGAGCTACCCGGGTCACATCCGCGAGTTGCCGGTCGGATTCCGGATCACCACCAACGGCGCCACGTGTATGTCCACCACGGACGGGGTGGCGTGTTTCGGTGCCGCCGGCGGACCGCAGCAGGGTTTCCAGGTCACCGCGGACGCGACGAACACCTTCGGCGGGACTCCCTGATTTTCTCCTCTGGCGATCAGTCCGGGAAATCCATCGGCAGCTTGAGGGTGTTGATCGTGGCCGCCAGGCCGTCGTACTGACTTGTCAGAAAACAGAATTCGATCAGCTGCTTGGTGTTCAGGTGCTCGGACAGCGTCGCCCATGTGGTACCGCTGACACCACGGTCGAGCACGAATTCGTCGGCGGCCCGCAGGATCGCCCGCTGCCGGTCGGTCAGGCCGTCGGCATCCGGGCCTTCGAAGATCTTCTGCTGCAACGCGTCATCGACACCGCGGGTGCGGGCCAGCCTGCGGTGCTGCTGCAATTCGTACTCGCAGTCGCGCAGATGGCCGACGCGCAGGATGACGATCTCGGCGTCGCGGCGGCTCAATCGGCCCCAGTAGAGCAGCACTCCCGAGAATGGCAGCCAACTCCACATCAGCACGCCGTGCCGCGCCATCGCGTTGAAGAGGTGGAACTGGGGGGCGCGGATACCGCGTGCACCGAGGCGACAGACCGCCCAGCCGAGGGGACCGACGTCGCGGAGATCGCTGGACACGGGGACGCGGGCGGGTTCGAGTTCGCTGCTCATCGACTGCGATTGTTCCAGGCGCGCTCAGCGCTTGACCAGATACGGCGACACGGTACTGCGATGCTCGTCGAGATCGAGCGCGCGCCCCAACGTAGGAAAGGCACGTTGTGCGCAGTTGTCACGTTCGCACACGCGGCATCCCGCGCCGATGGGGGTGGCGATATCGCCGGAGAGATCCAGCCCCTCCGAATACACCAGGCGCTGTGCGTGCCGTAGCTCGCAGCCCAGGCCGATCGCGAAGGTCTTGCCCGGCTGCCCGTAGCGCGATGCGCGGCGCTCGATGGTGCGTGCCACCCACATGTAATTGCGCCCGTCGGGCATCTCGGCGATCTGCACCAGGATCTTGCCCGGGTTGGCGAATGTCTCGTACACATTCCACAGCGGACAGGTGCCACCGGCCGAGGAGAAGTGAAAACCTGTGGCGGACTGCCGCTTCGACATGTTGCCGGCGCGGTCGACGCGGACGAACGAGAAGGGCACGCCCCGCATCGACGGCCGCTGCAGGGTCGAGAGGCGGTGGCAGATGGTCTCGTAGCTGATGGAGTAGAACGCGCTGAGTCGTTCGACGTCATACCGGAATTTCTCGGCGACGTCATGGAACTGCCGGTAGGGCAGCACCATGGCGGCCGCGAAATAGTTGGCGAGCCCCAGCCGAGCCAGCGTGCGGGATTCGGCGCTGGTGAACTTGCCCTCCTCGACCAGGGTGTCGATCAGATCGCCGTACTCCAGGTAGGCCAGTTCGGACGCGAGTTTGAACACCTGCTGCCCGCCGGAGAGGTGCGCGCTCATCTCCAGTGTCTTGGTTTCCGGGATGTAGCGGTGCAGCACGGTGTCACCGAGATCGATGCGTCGGATGACGCGGACGCCGTGCACCTGTGAGAGCCGCTGGGCGATGTCGCCGGCGAGATCACCGCGATGCAACCGCATCCGCACCGTGAGGTCTTCGGCGGCAGTGTCCAGCTCGTGCAGATAGTTCTGCCGTTGGTAGAAGTAGTCGCGCACCTCCTCGTGCGGCATGGTGATCGAGCCCGATCCGGAGCTCGAGCCGCTGCCGTCGTTGAACCGGTTCTCGGTGACCGCAGCCAGCTGCGCTGTGGTGATGCGGTAGCGGCGGTGCAGGTTGACGAAGGCCTTCGCGATCTTGGGGTGAGCGCTGACCACGTCGGCGATCTCGCTGACGTCGAGGTCGGCGTCGAGGTCGCGGTCGAGGGTCACCTCGCGCAGTTCGGCGACCAGGCGGGTGTCGTCCTCCGAGGCGAAGAACGTGGCGTCGACGCCGAACACCTCGGTGATGCGCAGCAGCACCGCCACCGTCAGCGGGCGGACGTCGTGTTCGATCTGGTTGAGGTAGCTCGGCGAGATCTCGAGCATCTGCGCCAGCGCCGCCTGGCTGAAGCCACGCTCGTTGCGCAGCTGGCGCACGCGTGAACCGACGAAGGTCTTGGCCACCTGCCCAGGCTACCGGCCTTGTTAAGGCGACCTTCGCAAGATTGGCAGACCACCGGCGCCATGGGAGTTCTCGTTCGTTTGGCATGATCGCGCTGGAGTCGGGGGGCTGATCAAGGTGCGAAAGGGCGACGTGTCGATGGCTATCCAAGAGACTGGACTGGGCAAGACGCTGATGCCGGTACCCGATCCGCATCCCGACGTGTTCGACCGGCAGTGGCCGTTGCGCGTCGGCGACATCGACCGCGAGGGACGCCTGCGCTTCGACGCCGCGTGCCGGCACATCCAGGACATCGGCTCCGACCACCTGCGGGAACTCGGTTTCGAGGAGAGCCATCCGCTGTGGATCGTGCGGCGCACGATGGTCGACCTGATCCGGCCCATCGAGTTCCAGGACATGCTGCGGTTGCGACGCTGGTGCTCGGGAACGTCGAACCGGTGGTGTGAGATGCGGGTGCGGATCGATGGACGCAAGGGCGGGCTGATGGAGTCCGAGGCGTTCTGGATCAACATCAACCGCGAGACCCAGGGCCCGGCGCGCATCGCCGACGACTTCCTCGAGGGCCTGCAGCGCACGACGTCAGTCGACCGGTTGCGCTGGAAGGCGTACCTCAAGCCCGGCAGTCGCGAGGGTGCCGTCCGGATCCGCCAGTATCCGGTCCGCGTGTCGGACATCGACCTGTTCGACCACATGAACAACTCCGTCTACTGGACCGTGATCGAGGACTATCTGCTGTCGCACCCGGAGCTGGTCAAGGGTCCGTTGCGGGCGACCATCGAGCATGACGCGCCGGTGGCGCTCGGCGACAAGCTGGAGATCATCGAGCACGTGCACCCCGCCGGATCGACCGAACAGTTCGGCGCCGATCTGGCCGACCGCACTGTTACAACGCTCACATATGCGGTGGGCGACCAGACCAAAGCCATCGCCTCCATCTTCGCGTTGTAACAGTACGTTTGTCCGATATTTCCCTCGGCTGACCTGCGCAAACGATGTTACTGACGGGTAGCTTCTGAACCGGTTCAGTGTGTCGGCATCTTCGCAAGATTCGCAAGATGCGTCGAACGTATAGCGAAAATTGGCAATGTAAATGGCTGGACCTGCAGCTATGTCGAGTGGCATCTTGGCTATCAGCACACCCGTGAAGCCGCTTCGGTGTTAACAAGTCGGTGACCCCGGCAACGCCCGAGTGACTTGAAAGAGTTGAACAGACCCACTCGCAAGGAGCAGTCAATGTCGACCGTTGGCACCCCCAAATCACCCGAACAGATCCAGCACGACTGGGACCACAACCCCCGCTGGAAGGGCATCACCCGCACCTACACCCCCAAGGACGTCGTCGCCCTGCAAGGCACCGTCGTGGAGGAGAACACCCTCGCCCGTCGTGGCGCCGAGGTGCTGTGGGATCAGCTGCACAACATGGACTTCGTCAATGCGCTCGGCGCACTGACCGGTAACCAGGCCGTGCAGCAGGTGCGCGCCGGCCTCAAGGCCATCTACCTGTCCGGGTGGCAGGTCGCCGGTGACGCGAACCTGTCCGGCCACACCTACCCCGACCAGAGCCTGTACCCGGCCAACTCGGTGCCGCAGGTCGTCCGTCGCATCAACAATGCGCTGCTGCGCGCCGACCAGATCGCCAAGGTCGAGGGTGACACCTCGGTCGAGAACTGGCTGGCCCCGATCGTCGCCGACGGCGAGGCCGGCTTCGGTGGCGCGCTGAACGTGTACGAGCTGCAGAAGGCCATGATCGCCGCCGGTGTCGCCGGTTCGCACTGGGAAGACCAGCTGGCCTCGGAGAAGAAGTGCGGCCACCTCGGTGGCAAGGTGCTGATCCCGACTCAGCAGCACATCCGCACCCTGACCTCGGCCCGGTTGGCCGCCGACGTCGCCGATGTGCCGACCCTGGTCATCGCCCGTACCGACGCCGAGGCCGCGACGCTCATCACGTCGGACGTCGACGAGCGGGATCAGCCGTTCATCACCGGCGACCGCACCGCCGAGGGTTTCTACCGGGTGCAGAACGGCCTCGAGCCCTGCATCGCCCGCGCCAAGGCGTACGCGCCGTACTCGGATCTCATCTGGATGGAGACCGGCACCCCGGACCTCGAGTTGGCCAAGAAGTTCGCCGAGGGCGTCAAGAGCGAGTTCCCCGACCAGATGCTGTCGTACAACTGCTCGCCGTCGTTCAACTGGCGCAAGCACCTGGACGACGCGACCATCGCGAAGTTCCAGAAGGAACTCGGCGCCATGGGCTTCAAGTTCCAGTTCATCACGCTGGCCGGGTTCCACGCCCTGAACTACTCGATGTTCGATCTGGCTCACGGCTACGCCCGCAACCAGATGAGCGCCTACGTCGAGCTGCAGGAGCGCGAGTTCGCCGCTGAAGAGCGTGGCTACACCGCGACCAAGCACCAGCGCGAGGTCGGCGCCGGATACTTCGACCGGATCGCCACCACCGTGGACCCGACAAGCTCGACCACGGCGTTGGCGGGCTCGACCGAAGAGGGTCAGTTCCACTGAGC
>CAMFLL010000409.1 GCA_945957405.1 uncultured Mycolicibacterium sp.
CCTTCATCGACACCCCGGGTCACGAGGCGTTCACCGCCATGCGTGCCCGTGGCGCGAAGGCCACCGACATCGCGATCCTGGTGGTGGCCGCCGACGACGGCGTCATGCCGCAGACGGTGGAGGCCATCAACCACGCGCAGGCCGCCGACGTGCCGATCGTGGTGGCGGTCAACAAGATCGACAAGGAAGGTGCCGACCCGCAGAAGATCCGGGCGCAGCTCACCGAATACAACCTGGTGGCAGAGGATTTCGGTGGCGACACCATGTTCGTCGACATCTCCGCCAAGCAGGGCACCAACATCGAGGCGCTGCTCGAAGCGGTTCTGCTGACCGCGGATGCGGCACTGGACCTGCGGGCCAACCCCGACATGGAGGCCCAGGGTGTGGCCATCGAGGCACACCTGGACCGCGGTCGCGGCCCGGTTGCCACGGTGCTGATCCAGCGCGGCACGCTGCGCGTCGGTGACTCCGTGGTGGCCGGTGATGCCTACGGTCGCGTGCGCCGCATGGTCGACGAGCACGGCGACGACGTCGAAGAGGCGTTGCCGTCACGTCCGGTCCAGGTCATCGGCTTCACGTCGGTGCCGGGTGCCGGTGACAACCTGCTCGTCGTCGACGAGGACCGCATCGCGCGGCAGATCGCCGACCGCCGCAGTGCGCGCAAGCGCAACGCGCTGGCCGCCCGCAGCCGTAAGCGCATCAGCCTCGAGGACCTGGATTCGGCATTGAAGGAGACTTCACAGCTGAACCTGATCCTGAAGGGCGACAACTCCGGCACCGTCGAGGCGCTGGAAGAGGCCTTGCTGGGTATCGAGATCGACGACGAGGTGGAGCTGCGCGTCATCGACCGCGGCGTCGGTGGTGTCACCGAGACCAACGTCAACCTGGCGTCGGCCTCGGATGCGATCATCATCGGCTTCAACGTCCGCGCCGAGGGCAAGGCCACCGAGCTGGCAAACCGTGAAGGTGTGGAGATCCGCTACTACTCGGTGATCTACCAGGCCATCGATGAGATCCAGGCCGCGCTCAAGGGCATGCTCAAGCCGATCTACGAGGAGAAGGAACTCGGCCGCGCCGAGATCCGCGCCATCTTCCGGTCGTCGAAGGTCGGCAACATCGCCGGCTGCCTCGTCCAGTCGGGCATCATGCGGCGCAACGCCAAGGCGCGGTTGCTGCGTGACAACCTCGTGGTCGCAGAGAATCTCACGGTGTCCTCGCTCAAACGCGAAAAGGACGACGCCACCGAGGTTCGCGAAGGCTACGAATGCGGTCTGACCCTGACGTACTCCGACATCAAGGAAGGCGACGTCATCGAGACGTACGAACTCGTTGAGAAAGAGCGGGTCTAGTGGCTGATCCGGCACGCGCACGCCGGCTCTCCAAGAGGATCTCCACCATCGTCGCCTCGGCGATCGAGTACGAGATCAAGGATCCGCGGTTGGCGGGGGTGACCATCACCGATGTGAAGGTCACCAACGACCTGCACGATGCGACGTTGTACTACACCGTGCTGGGGAGTTCGCTGGACGAGGATCCTGACTACGCGGGAGCGGCGGCGGCGCTGGAACGCGCCAAGGGGCTGTTGCGGACGAAGGTCGGCGCCGGAACCGGAGTCCGGTTCACCCCGACGCTGGCCTTCGAACGCGACACGGTGCCCGATGCCGCGCACCGGATGGAGGAACTGCTCGCCCGAGCGAAGGCGGCCGACGCCGATTTGGCCCGCGTTCGTGAGGGAGCGGTTCCCGCCGGCGACGCGGACCCGTACCGTGTCAGTGGGGCGGAGGAAGGTGAAGGGGACGCCGACAGCACCCGAGCCGACTCAGACCACGAGGACACCGGTGACAGCGATCGAAGAAGAGACTGATCCGGCCACGTCGGCAGGCGCGCGCGTCGATGCGCGTGGTGCCGCCGACATGCTCGCCGCGGCGGGCAGCATCGTGGTGGTGTGTCATGTCTTCCCCGACGCCGACACCATCGGAGCCGGCTTGGCGCTGGCCCAGGTTCTCGAGCAGGACGGCAAGCGGGTGGCGGTCAGTTTCGCGGCGCCCGCTTCGCTGCCCGAGTCGCTGCAGACCCTACCCGGCGGGCACCTGCTGACCGGCCCCGATGACGTCGATCCGGATCCCGACCTGGTGGTGACGGTGGACATCCCGAGCGTGAACCGGCTCGGCACGCTACGCGGCCTGGCTGACGGTACGCGCGATGTGCTCGTCATCGATCATCACGCGTCCAACCACATGTTCGGCACCGCGAACTATGTCGATCCCGCTGCTGATGCCACCACCATGCTCGTCGCCGAACTGCTCGACGCGTGGGACAAGCCGATCGACAAATTCGTCGCCCACTGTCTGTATGCCGGCCTGACCACTGACACGGGTTCGTTCCGGTGGGCCACTCCGCGCGCACATCGGCTGGCCGCACGGTTGGTCGACATCGGCGTCGACAACGCCGAGATCAGTCGCACGCTGCTGGACACCCACCCGTTCGACTGGCTGCCGATGCTTTCACGCGTGCTGTCGTCGGCCCAGCTGATCCCCGAAGCCGCCAACGGGCGTGGCCTCGTCTATGCCGTCGTCACCTATCACGAGTGGGCGAATGCCCGACCCGAGGAAGTCGAGAGCATCGTCGACATCGTGCGCACGGCGCAGCAGGCCGAGATCGCTGTCGTGTTCAAGGAGATCGAGCCGGAACACTGGTCGGTGTCCCTGCGCGCCAAGTCGTTCGACCTGGCTTCGGTGGCAACGGGTTTCGGCGGTGGTGGGCACCGGTTGGCGGCGGGCTACTCGACCACCGGCTCCGTCGCGGATGTCGTCAGCCAGTTGTGCACCGCACTTGGTTGATCCGGCCGCAGATCCCGCTCGTCCGCCAACCAGCAGGACCATTGCCGCGCTGGCCTTTCCGGCCCTCGGTGTGCTGGCGGCCGAACCCCTCTATCTTCTGTTCGACATCGCCGTCGTCGGGCGCCTCGGCGCGCTGCCCCTGGCGGGCCTTGCCATCGGCGGGCTGATTCTCGGCCTGGTCTCCTCCCAGGGCACCTTCCTGTCGTACGGCACCACCGCGCGGTCGGCACGCCATTTCGGCGCCGGCGACCGGACATCGGCGGTCAGCGAGGGGGTGCAGTCGACCTGGCTGGCACTCGGGCTGGGCTTGCTGATCATCGCTGTCGTGGAGGCGGCGGCGGTGCCACTGCTCGCGGTGATCGCCGACGGGGGGGCCATCGCCGCCGAGGCGCTGCCGTGGTTGCGTATCGCGATCCTGGGCGCGCCGGCGATCCTGGTGTCGCTGGCGGGCAACGGATGGATGCGCGGCGTGCAGGACACGGTGCGCCCGCTGCGTTACGTCGTCACCGGTTTCGCGGTGTCGGCGGTGTTGTGCCCATTGCTGGTGTACGGCTGGCTGGGGTTGCCGCGATTGGAACTCCTGGGTTCGGCGGTGGCCAACGCCACCGGGCAGTGGCTGGCCGCCCTGCTGTTCTGCCGCGCGCTGCTCGCCGAGAAGGTGCCGCTGCGATTCGAGCCGGCGAAGATGCGCGCCCAGTTGGTGATGGGCCGCGATCTGCTGCTGCGCTCGTTGGCCTTTCAGGCCTGCTTCATCTCGGCCGCCGCGGTCGCCGCACGGTTCGGGGCCGCTGCGGTGGCCGCCCACCAGGTGGTGCTGCAGCTGTGGAGTTTCCTTGCGCTGGTGTTGGACTCGTTGGCCATCGCCGCCCAGTCACTGGTCGGTGCGGCCCTGGGGGGCGGTGACACCGGTCAGGCCAAATCGGTGGCGTGGCGCGTGACGGTGTTCTCCACGGCGGCCGCGTTGGTGCTGGCGGCCATCTTCGCCGCGGGCGCATCGGTGATGCCGACGCTGTTCACCCACGACCGCTCGGTGCTCGACACCGTCGGTGTGCCGTGGTGGTTCATGGTGGCCCAGTTGCCGGTTGCGGGAATCGTGTTCGCCATCGACGGGGTGCTGCTGGGTGCCGGTGACGCGAAATTCATGCGCAACGCCACGCTGGCGAGCGCACTCATCGGGTTTCTGCCGTTGATCTGGCTGTCGCTGGTGTTCGGCTGGGGGCTCTGGGGGATCTGGGCGGGGCTGTCGACCTTCATGGTGCTGCGGCTGGTGTTCGTCGGCGCCAGGGCGTTCTCGGGGCGGTGGTTGATTCCCGGGACTGGCTGACTTTCAGCAGGCCGCCGCGCGCACCTCGGCTTGCACTGCTGAACATGTCCCGGCAGAGGTCAACCTCCGAAACCGCAGGCTCAGCAGCTCACCGGGTTGCGCGCCTTCGCAGCCAGCCCTGACCAGCCAAAGGTGGGGCTACGTCAGAAAATGTCGGTGCGACACCTACGCGACGTCGCCCGTCCGTTCGGCGATCATCGAAGTCTTGTACCAAGTGCCACCCTTGAACGGGAACCGCTCGTCGGCGTCCTCGCGGATTTCACTGCCCAGTCCAGGGCCGTCCGGGACGCCCACCCACCCGTCCTTCACGTCTGGCGGGCTGGTCAGCAGATCGCCCAAGGGCCAAATGGGATCCCATTCGAAATAAAGTTTCTGCGTGATATGCGGGGGAGCCGCGGCGAAGACGTGAAGATTTGACAACGTGTTCAGGCCGCCGTCGCAGTGCGCAGTGTAGCCCATATTCCAAGCGCTGCAGAGCGATTGGATGTGCCTGACTTCAGAGATCCCACCGGTTTTGGCAGTGTTTGCGGTCATGACGTCGACCCCGCCACTGGCAATCAGAGATTTCACGCCGAATCGGGAGTACACGTTGCCACCGCTGGCGACCGGGATCGGCGACTCCTTCGCGAGGCGGGCCATATCCGAAGAGGTGAACGCCACCGAGAATGCAAAGCAGTCCTCGATCCAGCCGACGTTGAGCTTGTCGAGCTCGTGGCACATTCGTAGGGCGGTTTTGTAATCGCCATACTCGGTGTTGGCATCGACCAAAATGGTCAAATCGTCTCCGAAAGCGGCCCGCAGCGCCTTGACGCTCTCGATGTCACCGCGGTGTGGTAGACCACGTCCCCCGCGGATTTTCAGTGCCCGGAAACCCAGATCGACGTAGCGTTGCGCTTCCTCGACCAACAGGTCCAGTTTGTCCAGCGGCTGCCAGCCGAGTACGTGACCGCCGACGTAGGCCTCGATTTTGGGCTGGTCTTCGCCGCCACGGCCGAGCAGCCGGTAGATCGGCACGCCGAGCTTCTTTCCCATGATGTCGTAGCATGCGGTGTCGACGCCGGAGATCCCCGCCACTCCGACGGCGCCGGTCTGAGTGACTCTGGAGAACATTCGCTCCCACAGCCCCGCGACATCAAAGGGGTCGTGTCCGATCACCAAGGGCCGCAGGCGTTCCCGGACCATATCTGCGACGACGGACGGATTCTTGAGGTGATAGGACTCGCCGATGCCGCTGATACCTTCGTCGGTGTCGACGTGGACGATGATCTGGTCCCAGCTGGTCGCGCTGACCGCACCTTTATTCCATTGGTGACCCGGCGGGTGGGGGAACGTCAAGGACTGAACGCGTACGTCGGTGATCTTCATCAAGCTCTCCTCAACGGCTTTGTGGAAGGTTTCAGTTGTCGAATTTCTGCAAGCGACTCAGCGCCCGTTCCAATCCATCACCCGCTACGGGCACGCCGGCGAGGCGCAGACCCATCTGAACTCCGGCGAGTGTGCCGGCCAGGGTCAGGTCGTTGAAATCGCCGAGGTGGCCGATTCGGAAGATCTTGCCGGCAAGCTGGCCCAGGCCTGCTCCCAGTGACATGTCGTAGCGCTCGAGGATGATCTGACGCACTTTGTCAGCGTCGACGCCATCCGGAACCATCACGGCGGTCAGACTGCTGGAGTACTCGCGGGGGTCGGCGGCAAGCACCTCCAGACCCCATCCGGCGACTGCCGCGCGCGTGGCCTCGGCGTGGCGGTCATGCCGCCGGAAAACGGCATCAAGGCCCTCCGCGTGCAGCATCCCGAGTGCTGCTTCGAGACCGTAAAGCAAGTTGGTAGCTGGCGTATAGGGATAGAAACCGGTGGCATTCGAACGCAATATCGGCGCCCAATCCCAATACGATTTAGCCAGCTTCGACGTATTCGATGCATTTACGGCCTTCGCGCTGACCGCGTTGAAGGAAAGCCCCGGCGGGAGCATCAGACCTTTCTGCGAACCTGCGACGGTCACATCCACGCCCCACGCGTCATGTTGGTAGTTGATGCTGCCCAGGGACGAGATGGTGTCCACCAGAAGTAGCGCCTCGTGGTCAGC
>CAMFLL010000410.1 GCA_945957405.1 uncultured Mycolicibacterium sp.
GGCCATCATCAAGCGGTCGATCCCCATTCCGGTACCCGTCGTCGGGGGCATCGCATACTCCATAGCGGCGAGGAAATCCTCGTCGAGAAGCATGGCTTCATCGTCACCTGCCGCCGCCGCCCTGGCTTGTGCCGCGAAACGTTCGCGTTGCACAACCGGGTCGATCAATTCGGAATAACCCGTCGCGAGTTCAAAACCGCGAACATAGAGATCCCACTTCTCTGTGACACCGGCAATACTCCGGTGCTGGCGGGTCAAAGGTGTTGTCTCGACCGGAAAGTCCTTGACGAACGCCGGGGCCCACAGCGTGTCGCCCACGGTGTGCTCCCACAGTTCTTCGACCAGTTTGCCGTGGCCGTAACCGCGATCACGCGGGAGTTCGAGCCCCAATCGGTCCGCAATGGCCCAAAGGTGCTCGGCAGGTGTTTCTGGTGTGATCTCTTCACCGAGAGCCTCCGACAAGGATGGATACATTTCCACCTGCGGCCATTCTCCGTCGAGATCGTACAGCGTGCCATCGGGTAGTGAGAGTTGCCTGCTGCCGATCGCCTCGTCGGCCACCTCTTGAATAACTTCCCGGGTGACAAGCGCCGACGTTTGATAGTCGCCGTACGCCTGGTAAGTCTCGAGCATCGAGAATTCCGGCGAATGCGTGGAATCCACGCCCTCGTTTCGGAAGTTGCGATTCAGCTCGAAAACCTTGTCCAAGCCGCCCACCACGCAACGCTTCAAGAACAGTTCCGGCGCGATCCGCAGATAGAGATCGGCATCGAGCGCGTTGGAATGCGTGACGAACGGGCGCGCGGCGGCGCCACCAGCCTGCGTCTGCAGCATGGGCGTTTCGACTTCGAGAAATCCGCGCCGTTCCAGGGCCGACCGAACCGCTCGCACGACGGCGACGCGCGTCCGGGCGATATCCCTGGCCGCAGGCCTCACGATGAGGTCGACGTAACGCTGCCGGACCCGCGATTCCTCGCTCATCTCCTTGTGAGCCACGGGCAGCGGTCGCAGGGCCTTGGCCGCCATCTGCCACGAGTCCGCCATGACCGAGAGTTCGCCGCGCTTCGAGCTGATCACCTGACCGTGCACGAAAACGATGTCACCGAGGTCGACGTCGGCCTTCCAGGCGTCCAGCTCGTCCTGTCCCACCCCGGCCAGGCTGATCATGGCCTGGAGGTGGGTGCCGTCACCGTCCTGCAGCGTGGCAAAACACAGTTTTCCGGAGTTCCTGGCGAACACGACGCGGCCGGCGACGCCGACGATATCGCCGGTCTCGGAGTCGGCAGGCAGGTCGGGGTACGCCGCCCGCACCTCGGCGAGGGTGTGCGTGCGCGCCACCATCACCGGGTAGGGCTCGCGCCCTTCGGCCAGCAGTCGTTCCCGCTTATCCTGACGGATCCGGAACTGTTCGGGAAGATCGGCCTCGCTCACGTCGTGCCAGCTTAAGGCAGGTCGTGCTCATGTTTTAGTTGGACCCATGGCAGCGACCATCAACGGCGACGCAGTGACCGCGTTGACCGACTCTCTGATCGACTGGCGATACAAGGGCATGCCGCCCGGTTGGTCCGGTCGGACGGCCCGCGAGATCAGCTCGCAGCGTCCCGATCTGTTCGCCGCCGGACCGATGGGACCGGTGTGCGTACTCGACGGCGACGCGCTCACCCACAACCTGGCGACGATGTCGCGATGGTGCGACGAGCACGGCGTGCAGTTGGCCCCGCACGGGAAGACCCACATGTCACCCCAACTGGCGGCCCGCCAGATCGAGGCGGGCGCCGTGGCGATCACTGTGGCCACCGCCGCCCAGGCCCGGATGTACCGCGCTTTCGGGGTATCCGATCTGGTGCTGGCCAACGAACTCGTCGATGCGGCCGGACTGCGTTGGGCGGCAGCGGAATTGAACGCAGACCCGCACTTCCGGCTGGTGTGCTGGGTGGATTCGGTGCGCGGCGTGGAGATCATGGACGCCGAACTGGGCGCCGCGGGCGTGGCGCGCCCGCTCGACGTGTGTGTCGAGGTCGGCGCGCCCGGTGGCCGCACGGGCGCCCGGACCGACGCCGAGATCGACGCGGTGGCCGGGGCCGCGGTGGCGGCCGAACATCTCCGCCTGGTGGGCGTGGCCGGTTACGAGGCGGCGCTGGGCCACGACGTCTCCGCACAGGGTCAGGCTCCGGTCCGCGATTATCTCCTCCGGATGCGGGCCGCCGTGCTGCGCCTGGCTGATCGGGTCGCAGACGACCACATCATGGTGACCGCAGGCGGTAGTACGCATTTCGACCTCGTCTGCGAGTATCTGACCGGTGACTGGCCGACGGACGTACCGGTGCGCACCGTGCTGCGCAGCGGCTGCTACCTCACCCACGATGACGGGTTGTACCGCCGCACTTCGCCATTGACACGGACGCCGGCGGACACCGGAACGCTGAGGCCGGCGCTGAGCGTGTGGGCCCAGGTCAGCTCGCGACCGGATCCTGATCTGGCGCTGGCCACCATGGGCCGCCGAGACGTCTCATTCGACCAGGGGATGCCGGAGGCCCGCGGCCGCACCGACGTCGAGGTCATCAAGCTCAACGACCAGCACGCCTACCTGCGCTTGGAGCCGTCGTCGGATGTCGGGGTCGGCGACTGGATGCAATTCGGGATATCGCATCCGTGCACCACATTCGACAAATGGCAGCTGATCCCGGTGCTCGACAACGAGAATCGGGTGATCGAGCTGATCCGGACGTTCTTCTGACGGCGCGACTACCTGGCCGGCTTGAGCTTGCCCCTGGCGCCGTCGCGGTTACGTTCGAACACCAGACGCAGACCGTCCAGCGTCAGGTACTGGTCGTAGCGCGCCTCCGTCCGAAGATCGGGTAGCAGCAGCGGTGCGGTGTGCCCGGTGGCGACCACGATGACGTCCTCACCGTCGAAACCGCTCACGTCCTCGCGGATCCGTCGCACCAGGCCGTCCACCAGTCCCGCGAAGCCGAACACCGCGCCGGCCTGCATGCACTCCACGGTGTTCTTGCCCACCACCGAGCGGGGTCGGGTCAGCTCGACGCGACGCAGTGCCGCCGAGCGGGCCGCCGCGGCATCTGACGACACCTGGACACCGGGCGCGATCGCTCCGCCGAGGAACTCGCCTTTACCCGACACCACGTCCACGCAGATCGACGACCCGAAGTCGACGACGATGGTGGGCCTGCCGTATTTATGGTGAGCTGCAAGGCAGTTGACGATCCGGTCGGCCCCGACCTCCTTGGGATTGTCGACGAGCAACGGAATCCCCGTCCGCACACCGGGTTCGATCAGAACCTGCGGCACCGCCTCCCAGTACTGGTCGAGCATGACCCGCACCTCGTGCAGCACCGACGGTACTGTCGACAGTGCGACCGCCCCGGTCAGCCGCTCGGAGTCGTCGCCGATCAGACCGTCGAGGGTCAGCGCGAGCTCATCGGCCGTGACCTCGGGTTCGGTACGAATCCGCCAGTGCTGCACCACTTTCGCGTGATCACCGGAACCGTTGACCAGCCCCACCACGGTATGGGTGTTACGGACGTCGATGGCGAGCAGCACTACGCCTGACCTCCTTCGGTGCCCAGTTCCACCGCGACGTTGTCCAGCAGCCGGGTGCTACCGACCCGGGCGGCCACCAGCAGTCGTCCGGTGCCGAATTCGGGTGCGGGTTCCAGCCATGGCCCCCGAACCTCCAGGTAATCGACATCGACACCGGCGGCGTCGGCCAGGACTGTGCGTGCGGCGGTGATGGCGGCGGCCGGACCCCGCGCGGCCCCGTAGGCGCCGGCAAGCAGCGCCGCCGACAGCGCGAGGGCCTGTTCGCGCTGTACGGGGTCGAGATAGCGATTGCGCGACGACATGGCCAGTCCGTCGTCCTCGCGCATGATCGGCACCGCCACGATGCGGGTGTCGACGTTGAGGTCGTCGGCCATCTGCCTGATCAGGACCAACTGCTGATAATCCTTCTCCCCGAAGAACGCCCGGTCCGGTGTGGCAATCTGGAGCAGTTTGAGGACAACGGTCAGCATGCCAGCGAAATGGGTGGGCCTGGCGGCGCCCTCCAGTTCGGCACCCACCGGGCCGGGATGCACCGTGGTGCGGGGGCCCGCGGGGTACATCGCAGCGGCAGTTGGTGTGAACGCGATCTCGACACCCTCCTGCCGCAGCATCTGCAGATCGGATTCGAGGGTCCGCGGATAGGCCTCGAGATCCTCCGTTGGCCCGAACTGAAGTGGGTTGACGAAGATCGACACCACGACCACCGAACCCGGAACACGTTGGGCGGCATGCACCAACGACAGGTGCCCGGCATGCAGTGCGCCCATCGTCGGCACGAGCATGATGCGCCGCCCGCTGCCCCGTAACGCACGACTCACGGCGGTCATGTCGGAAGGCGAGGTGTAGACGTTCAGCTCACCGGCGGCGAATTTTGGAGTGGTCATCGGCTGAGCACCTCGAATACGGCGGCGGGGGCGTGCGCCCGCTGGGCGGTGCGCAGCGACGCCGCCCGGTAGGCCTCGGCCAGCGCGGGATCGACCTCGGTCAGCGCTGCGAGATGCCCGGCCACCGCAGCGGCATCACCGCGCGCGACCGGTCCGGTCAGTGCCGCCTGACCTCGTTGCAGAGTGTTCTCCAGGGCTGCCCGGGCCAGTGGCGCGATCACGCGTTCGGCGATTCCGCCGGGGTGATCGCCCACGAGTTCCTGACCCAGCAGCTCCTGCCCCCACAAGGCGGCACGGAGCGCTTCGAGCGCGTCGGCGACGACGGTCACCACGTGATTGCTGGCATGCGCCAAGGCTGCGTGGTAGAGCGTGCGGGCGTCTTCACGAACCCGGAACGGCTCCCCACCGATCTCGAGCACCAGCGATTGTGCAATGGCATAACCGATTTCGTCGGCTGCGGTGATCCCGAAGCAGGTGTCGCTCAGCCGCGCAATATCCTCGTCGGCACCCGTGAAGGTCATCGCCGGGTGGATCGCCAACGGCAGCGCCCCGAGCTCGGTCAGCGGCGCCAGCATGCCGACGCCGTTGGCTCCTGAGGTGTGCACGACGATGGTTCCCGGCCGCACCGTCGATGTGGCGGCCAGCCCCGAGACCAGGCCGGGCAGTTCGGCGTCGGGCACGGTCAGCAGCAGCAGTTCGGACTGTGCCGCCACCTCGTCGACGGGTCGGACCGGCGTGTCGGGAAGACGACGGGTGGCGCGTTGCCGGGACTCGTGGGAGATGGCGCTGCACGCCACCACCACATGGTCGGCGCGTTCCAAAGCGACACCCACTGCGGTGCCCACGCGTCCGGCGGAGATGACTCCGACCTTCAATCGGGCCGGCCGCAATCCTTCGAGCTGGCCCTCAGGCTGCACCATCGCAGGCGTTCCTCAGGTTCTCGTTCGTTCCGGTCCCGCATCGCGGGTACCGGACGGTCATCCAAACTCTAGCCGAGGCCGCGTCGGGTCAGTCCTCGCGGCGGCGACGCCGCCCGCCTGCACCGGGCTGCACCTGCAGCCGGGCCAGCAGTTCCGCCGCCGACTGCGCCCCCGGCGGAGGTCCCTCGTCCTCGTCGCCGTCCGGGCTGCGGTGCCGTGCGCTGGCTTCCTGCTGCGGAGTCGGCGGCGGTGGTGGCGGTGGTGCGGACATGGCGGGAGCGGCGTGGTTGGCCAGCTGCGCGGAATGCCTGCCCCGAGGATCCAGCTCCGGGTCGGGCGGCCGGGAGGTGACCAAGACCGGTTCCGGCGAGCCGGAGTGCCTACCCCGGCGATCGGGCGGCGGGGGCGCGGTCGGGGGCCGTGCGTGGCCGTTCTCCGTCTCCGGCGGCGGCGGTCCCGGGATCCAGTTGCCGGTGGGCTGGCGATCCGGGCGCGCCTCGGCAACGGGCGGGGGTGGTGGCGGCTGCGGTGCCGATTGGGCGACCGGTTCCGGTTGGGGCTCCGGTTGCGGTGGCGGCGGCAACTGGGGCTCCGGGGCAGGCTGGGGCTGCGGTGCGGACTGCTGCGGCGGGGCCGGCTGGGGTGCTGCCATCGGTGGCGGCACATGCGGTTGCTGCGGCGGGGCAGGCTGCGGACGGGGTTGCGGCTGGGGCTGAGGTTGCGGTGGGGCCTGCGGTGGCCTGGCCGACGGCATCCGCCCGGACTCCTCTGACGGCCGCCGATGCGAGCCGCGGTAGGCCCGGTCGTCGACCGGGCCGCCGCCCTGGGCGGGCTCCTGAAAGGAGTCCTGGGCCTCCTGCACCC